>CAYZPG010000001.1:0-3569 GCA_964480605.1 uncultured Candidatus Saccharibacteria bacterium
GTACGGGCAACGCGCCGGCATTCAACGAGATACTCAAACGCTTAGCGTCGTCGAGGGTGAACTGTCCGCTAATGATGGCGGTCCCATCGGTAATGACTGATTGGACAGTGGGTGCTGAGATCGGTTGGTCGTCAAGGACAATTGCAATTTGCTGCCCAAGATACTGTTCGGTCAGGGCCTTGAACTTGTCACGGCCTGAGTCATTAAATTGTAATTCCACCTGTGGCACATTGGCGAGCGTCGCCTGTTGTGTACCGGCGTTCTGAAAGCCGACACTCGCCTTCTTGAGGTCTGCGCCGGTCAGATCTGACGGTACGAAGCCTGGCATGAGTGGGTTCGGTCCGGTCTCCCCGGCTGCTGCGGGTTTCCAGAATTCCAACTGGGCGGTCTCGCCAATCAGGGCCTTCGCCTCGTTCACATCCTTGATGCCGGGCAGCTCGACGATGACCGCATCACTCTCCCCTACTCGGCTCGATTGGATAACGGGTTCAGAAACGCCGAGTGCATTGATTCGGTGCTCGATCACGGTTCGAACGCCCTCGATCGAGTCGCCACGTTCGGCGTCGGGGACGTTGGCGAGATCAAGCGAGTAGACGAGCTGCGTTCCCCCTTGGAGGTCTAGGCCCAAATGAATATCGACGTCTTTCATAAACCAGACGTCGCGCGGCCAGACAGCCATGCTAGCCAAACCGGCGAGGAGGAGAATACCGACAAACATGAGCCACGGTCGTTTCATCGCATCCCTTTACTTGAGGTCTACAGATGCCGGTGTAGATCGTGCTGCTTCAATAGGTCAACAATCTTTTTGACGTCCTGGGCGCGGTCCATCGGTGTGATGAGGAGTGCGTCCGGTGTATCGACTATTACCAGATCCTTGATGCCAATGGTAGTCACGAGCTTATCTTGCGGTGCATAGACGAGTGTTCCCGTGGTTTCGATGCCATGCCAGTTGGCCTTGACAAGGTTGCCGTCGGCATCTGTGCGGTCGCCCAGCTCTTCGTACAGCATGTCCCAGCTGCCCAGGTCGGCCCAGCCGAAGTCACCCCGGATGGTTCGGACCGTTGAGGGATCCATCTTTTCAATAAGGACGTAGTCGATCGATTTGGCTTCCATCTTATCGTAGGTCGCAGCGAGCTTCTCGCGATTCTGTTCCTTGATCGCCAACACAAGCTCATCCAGATGGTCACCGATGCCTGGTGCGTACTCTTTGTAGGCGGCTACGAACTTGGCCGGGGTCCAGGCGAAGTACCCGGCGTTCCAAAGGTAGTTACCCTCATCCAAGAATTGCTTTGCTGTTTCGTAGTCCGGTTTCTCTTTCTGGCCACCGAAGGTGTAGACGTGGATCCCGTCGCGGTCTTCAACTTCCTCCCCCACCTTCAGGTACCCGAGGCTGATATTTGGAAAGTTCGGCGTGATACCGAAGTTCACCATCGTCCCTTGCTCCGCTACGATCCTGTCGGCAGTCCGCAGCACCTGTTGGAACATGGCAGTGTCACGGATATGGTGGTCGCTCGACATGAGCATCATGGGTTCGTCGGGTGCAAGAACCGATAGCCAGGCGGCCACGAACGCCATCGCGGGGCCGTTGTCGCGCTTCGCCGGCTCCACGATGTAGTGGTCATCCGGAAGGTCTGGGAGGACCTCTTTGATGAGTGGCGCAAACGCCTCATTCGTAGAGATGTAGATGTGTTCCCAGGTCGCCAAGCCGTCAAGACGCTTCACGGTATCTTCGATCATCGTAAGATCAGACACCATGGCTGCCAGTTGTTTGGGCTTACTTGTGCGGCTCATCGGCCACAGCCTTGTCCCCGATCCGCCTGCCAGAATGATGTAATTCATGGCTGTACGGTAGCAGATGGAGCGGGCTTGAGTCCAAGCTTATCGCAGATGATAGCTGCCACCTCGCTGACAGCCTGGTCGATTTTGCCCTCGTGGTTGTAGACCACGTGGTCAAAGTGGCTGATGGCTGCCATTTCCCGTTGTGCCGTCTCGAGTCGCCGCTCAATTTCTTCTTCCGTTGCTTCTGGCCGGGTCGTGCGGATGCGCTCAGGGAGCTGGTCGAGTGAGTCGTAGGCAATGAAGATTGTCAGTAGGTCCGGAAAACTGTGTCGGTAGGCAGTTACGCCTTGGATATCGATCGCATTGCTGGGGAATGGAAATTGGCCCTTCTTGAGGATGTCGGTCAGTACGCGCCGCTCCGTGCCGTAGAGGTTGCCGTGGATCTCGGTCCACTCGAGAAATTCACCTTGGTGCGCCATGGCGCGGAACTCTTCTGGGCTCACGAAATGGTAGCGGGTATCGGCGTCGTTGCGCGGCGCCCGGGTTGTCGTTGTTTTGAATCGTTCAAGCTGCGGGAACTGCTCGGCAATCCGCTCAATGATGGTGCTTTTTCCAACGCCGCTCGGTCCAACGATGAGCACTGGAACAGCGTGTCTCATGCTACCTCCTGCAGCTGCTGCAAAACTCCTAGCAGGTCATCTGCCAGAGGGCTGGTTACGGTGATCGATCGCTGCGCTTGAGGATCCTGAAACGTGAGCGCTACAGCGTGCAGGAACTGGCGGTGCAACCCAAGTACGTCGGAGGCCTGTCGACTCGCCTTGGTGGCGTACTGCTGATCACCAATGATCGGCCAGTCGGCATCGAGTAGCTGGACGCGCAGCTGGTGCGTGCGCCCGGTTTTTGGATGGAGGTCTACTAAGGTGTAGTGAGTGCCGTGAGCATCATCGTATGAACGGACTGGCTGATAGCTGGTTTCAGCGGGCTTCGCCTCGTGCTTATCCCACGAGAACGTCAGTCGCCGCACCTCGTGGTGCGTGTCTTGGCCAACGCGTGCAATATTGCCGATGAGTTCGCCAGGGGTTTGAATGGTACCCAGAACGAGTGCCTGATAGGTTTTGGCCATGGTCCTGGTGCGGAACTGATCTTGGAGTGCCTGGAGCGTTGCCGGATCTTTGGCAACTAAAATGACGCCCGAGGTGTCGGCATCCAGCCGGTGTACGATACCGGGCCTGGGATCTTCGGCTTTAAAGTTGGCCGTGATTGCTGGCACGTGTCTTTGTAGCCAGTCAACCAGTGTATGGCCGGCATGCTTCTCACCCGGCACGTCGTGCACGACAAGACTGGGTGGCTTGTTGAGGGCCACCCAGTGCGATGTTTCTTGTAGAACTGTGGGTTGGTTACTCACTTTTTGCGTTGTTGTTCTGCCACAGGCCCATCAAGTTGCCCTGTGGATCTTTGAAGTAGCCGGTCCAGCCCATCTCGCCGATCGGCTCCTTGCCCTTTACCTTGGTACCGCCAGCCGCCTCGATTTTGGCCAGGTGGGCATCGATGTCGTCGACCGCAATCGTCAGAATCGGTGAGCGGAACTCCCCGTCCCGCTTGAAGATGCCGCCGTTAATCGCCCCGGGTTTTTTCGGCATTTGGGTCTGGTCATCAATTTCGGTGGTGCTGGCCATCCAATACTCTTGATCTCCCCATTGGGAGATAGCCCAGCCAAAGACCTCGCTGTAGAACCGCTTCGCTTCTTCGGGCGAATCAACCGGGATCTCAAAGTGGACAATGCTGTTCAT
>CAYZPG010000001.1:3669-5267 GCA_964480605.1 uncultured Candidatus Saccharibacteria bacterium
TTCGGCCTGCTCCTCGATCTGCATGACCATGTCAACCTTCTGCGAAAGCCGACTGTAGTTTTGGGTAACTTGGTCCATGGTGTTCTTGGCGTTGCCGAGGTGCTTGTCGAGCAAGCGGACACCATCGCCAAACTTGTACGTCTCCTGCTGGATCGTCTTCACGGCCACGAGAATTTGGTGGGCCATCTTATTCATCCGCTGCCCCTCCAGACCGATCATGATCGTTCGTAGGTAGTGGAAAAGCGTTGAGGGGCTGGTTACGATGACCTTCTCGCTTGCGGCGAAGTCGTAGAGATCACGCAGGCGGTCGTTCGTGATGAGCTCGTAGTAGATCGTCTCGCTTGGTAGGTACATGATGGCAAAATCGACCGTGCCTTCGTCTGGCAGAATGTACTTCCGGCTAATTTCCGTGACGCGGTTGCGGAAATCTCGTCGGAAGGCATTGAGGAGTGTCCCCTTCTCGGCCTCGTCGACAGCCTTGATGTAGCGGTTAAAGTTTTCCAATGGAAACTTGCTGTCGATCGGTACGATGCCGGCATTCAGCTGGATGGCGGCATCCACAATATCTCCGGTACGGAAGCCGTACTGGAAGCGCAAGAGTTCTGCCGGCAGCGCCTGTAGGAGCTGGTCCTTCAGCCCCTGTTCGCCGAGTGAGCCTCGGAGCTTGGGTGCTTTCAAGAAGTCCTGAAACTGGGCCAGCTGTGTCCCAATCTGACTCATGGTCCCAAGCTCGCGACTGACGCCCGCAATCACACGGCCAGCGTTATCGAGTCGCTCGTTAATCGTTCGCGTCGTCTCATCGATCCGCTGCTGCATCCCCTGCACGTTTTGGTTGAGCAGCAAGATCCCCTGATCGTCCTGCTTCTTTTCTTCGAGTGCCTTTAGGCGTTGCAGGATGAGAAAGAGTCCGGCCACAACGCTAACACCCACGATGGCGACGACGATGATCAGTGCAATATCCATAGTCACTCCTTCCAGATTGCTCCATTGTACGCTATAACGAGCTCGTACTTTTACAAAGAAAGGTGGTTTTGTCTCGTGAAACAACAGTTAGTTCTGGACCCACCCATCAGCTCGAAGCGGATTTTGAGCCTTCCAGTCGCGTCGCAGCGATGTTACGCACTCCTCCTTGTCGCCAAGGAACCAATGGCTATTAAGGACATTGGGTTTATTCTTGGGTACTCACACTCGCAAACAGCGGCTCGGCTGGCAGAACTTTATAAAGCAGACCTCATCTATAGAGGCACGGTCAAGAAGGGTGGCTACCAGTCGGTGTACGTGTTCTCTGCCCAGGAGCTTGCGGATGGACGCTATCAATATGAAGCGCAGCGTGAAGAGGAATGCTTGCAACAGTTGTGTCGTCACGCCGAGCTCACGTCAACAGAACTTGCCAGCCTGCTAGATATGCCCCGCCCTACGGTTCGCGACTTGCTGGATCGGCTGTACCAACAAGGTAAGGTCGATAAGATTCCGTATGGCTCAGGCAATCGCAACTTGTTTCGCTATAGTCTTTGCGGCGTGTCTAACAATCGCGTCCCATGTGCATGAACGTCTTTTCTGTAGGCGTTCTTTTTTTGTCCAGACGCCGTATGATGAGG
>CAYZPG010000001.1:5367-19589 GCA_964480605.1 uncultured Candidatus Saccharibacteria bacterium
GGCGCCAGTCCGCTTGAGCAGGCGCAGCTCTTTCTACGGTATTTCGAGGCGAACCAGTTTTTGACGCTGACGACCGTTGATGTGCTTGAGCGCACCGAGCTGTCTGTTGGTTCACGTGACGCCGTCCGGTACCGAGTCAAAAAGAAGGCTGGTGTAGCGGATTTTCCAAACCAGCCAAGCTGGCGGAATGGTGAGCACGAGGTGACGGATATCCGTGAGTCGCCGAGTAATCCCTCTGTGTTCTACGTCGTCGCGCGGAATCCCAGCCTTTCTGTTGAGGCGTTCAACCACATCCTTGCCTCGATCCAGTTCGAGGTTGACGAACAGTCAACGATCGGTGAGCCCGTCGAGGGCTTTCGGGAGCGCGTGACGTTGAAGCCGTTTGGCATCCTGATCAATCCGTCGACCTCGCCCGTCCAGCCGGAGCGGTTCAGTGGCTATCACACCGGCGCCGACGCGGAATTCACGGCTGGGGCTGATCGGGACCGAGAGATTCCGGTTCGCGCTGTGCTTGATGGCACGGTCGTCACGAGTCGTACAGCCAGCGGGTATGGCGGCGTGTTGGTGATTGAGCATCGCCTGGATGGCAAGAGTGTCTTTGGTATCTACGGCCACCTGAAACCGTCCTCGATGGCTGCCGTTGAGACGACTGTTACTCGTGGCCAGCAGGTTGCCGTGTTGGGTGCACACCAGTCAGCCGAGACCGATGGTGAACGTAAACATTTGCACTTCGGTTTGTACGCCGGCAAGCCAGCAAGCATCGCTGGGTACGTTGCCACACAAGGCGCTCTGAGTGACTGGCTGGATCCAGTACTGCTTCTACAGCCCTAATCATACTCTTTGAACGGGTTGTCGGGATTGGCAGGAAAACGGTTGGCGCGGATGTTATCGGCGACGTCGGCGATCGTTGTTTTGATCGACGAGAGCATCGCTTCGTCTGGAACGATCGTGGCGCGGAGATTCGCGTCAACGAAATCGAGCGTGAGGCTCTTCGGCAGCTCGTTGAAACGCTCTTGGTAGGCTAAGGCGTAGATGCGAATCGGCAGATTCTCGCGCGCCCGCGCGTTCGCATCTTTCTGGTTTGAAACTTGGCTGGTTTTGAAGTCCCGAATCTCGCCAGTATCGCGGAAGATAGCATCCATACGGCCACGGATCCGCACGCCTGGCAGCGCCAAGGTGAACGATTCCTCAACCATGCTAGGTAGCGGTTCCTTATCGGCACGGGCAACAAAGTGAGCCAAGGTCTGCTCCCCGGCTTTGTGGCGGCGATTGGCCTCGGCCAGGCTGGCGTAGCCCTCGTTTGACCACGCCTCACTGAATCGACGGAGCACCTCGTCAATCGTGGCTGGTTGGTGTTCGAGCCGCCTGCGGTAGTAGGCCTCGATCGCAGCATGGATGGCGTTGCCGTAACTCAGGTGGCTGGATGGCAGGCTGGGTGCCTTGAGCACGTACTTCCAGAAGAAGTCGTAGGGGTCACGTAAATACGTGTCGATCATGGCCGGCGTGAGTGAGAGCTGGCCATGACTTATTGGGAAGCTTAAGGTCGTTGGGCGCGGCGCCACGGGTGCAAAGCGGTTGATGCGGGCCTCAGCTTGGACGCGCTCCACAGGTTCGGGCGCATGGGAGAGTGCCAACGCTTCAAGGACGAACGGGCTTGGCTTCTTTAAACGTTTACCGCCGCCGGCCAGCGAGGCACCGGAAATAAGGAGGCGCGTTTTGGCGCGAGTGAAGGCCACGTAGGCGAGACGCCGTTCCTCCTGCAGGTGCTCGTTGCCGGTGGGCAGTGTTTCGGCAATCAGGGCCAGCGGGAGCTCGAGTGGATCGCGCTTGGCGCGGGCTGGGAAGCGGTCGGCAGTCATGAATGGAAGAAATACTGTGTCAAACTCTAACCCTTTCGCGGCGTGCACGGTGAGGATCTGTACGGCCTCGCTCTCGGGTCCTAGGTTGACGCGCGGCGGGGTGACCGTTGCAAGTAAGCTGTCGAGCTGGTCGACGAAGGCCAGTGAGAATGTGTCGCGGCTCGCCTCGATGTACCCCTGGATCGCCTCGAAGATGGCGGCGAGGTTATGGATCATTGCCATCCGCCGCTCATCGGCCATATCTTTCAGGCGCCCAGCACCGCTTAAGATGTCGCGGTCTTTGAGAAACTGGTACAACAGTTCCCCCGGATTACGCTCGCCGATCTGGCGTCGGTACGTGGCCAGGTTGTCTCGAAGCTCCATGAGTTGCGTTTTGCCTGCCTGAGGCAGACGTTGCCAGGCTGCGTGGCTCTCGTCGGCGAGTAGGTCGAACAGGGGCCGGTTCTGTGTGCGTGCTGCGTCGTTGAAGGGTAGTAACCAGGCCGGATCCACATCGTAGAACGGAGACAGGGCGAGTTTTAGATACGCTAGGGAGTTCGTTGGCTGCGTGAGTGCGGTGTAGAACGCAACTACCCCGCGGATTTCGGGCAGGTTGATGAAGTTGCGGTCAGTGCTTGTGGTGAACGGGATTGAGGCGGCGGTGCAAGCGGTTGCGAGCGAGGCGACGAGCGAGTTATTGCGAACCAGAATGGCAATGTGGTCGAGCGGGACGGTTTTCGCAAGTTCCGTCAGGGCGGCGACGAGACCGTCTAACTCGTCGGCCTCGTGCTTGTACCAGACGAATCGCGGCGGTACACCCTGCTGGAGGCCCTTGAGTTGCTTGCTGATGTTCAGTTGGTGCTCGAGTCGGTCTGGGTCGTTATGGCGGACGAGGGTGTACGACGCATCAAGGATGGCTTGGGTGGAGCGGTAGTTTTCGATGAGGACGACGGTACGTGCGGTTGGAAAATCCCGTCTGAAGCCAAGGATGTTGCTGGTGGCTGCGCCGCGGAATTTGTAAATCGCCTGGTCGTCGTCGCCAACGACGCAGAGGTTGTGGTGCTGGGCTACGAGCTGCTTTACTAGTTCGTACTGGGCAACGTTCGTGTCTTGGAACTCATCGACGAGGACGAACTTGAACTGCTGCTGGAGGCGCGTCAGAATGGCAGGTCGGAGTCTGAAGAGCTCGATGAGTTTGAGAATTTGGTCGCCGAAGTCGATGACGCCCTTCTCGGCCTTGAACTGCTCGTACGCGGCGTAGATGAGACCGACCTCTTGCTGTCGTTGCGCCTCGTGCCGCTCCTCATCCGACGTCGCCTGCGCGCGCAGCTGGGCGGCTACCTCGGCATACCGTACTGCCGAAACGAGCTCGTCTTTCGCTCGGCTGATCACGGTAAGAACGGCACTGACAAACTTCCGGGAGCTTGCGACCGGCCGCAGTGCGACCAGGCCTTCGATATCGTCGATCCGTTCCTCGAGGAAGAGTCGCTGCTCTTCACTGCCGAGGACGCGGAACTCGGGCGGCAAGCCTAGGTCGAGAGCATGCTCGCGGAGGAGCTGGTCGCCGAACGAGTGGAAGGTTGCCACGACCGTGCCCGTTGCTCCATACGGCAGCAGCTCGTCGACACGTGTTTCCATCTCCCCTGCTGCCTTCTCAGTAAAGGTGAGTGCCAGGATTTCATTCGGCTTGGCGTGGCCTTCACGGATGAGCCAGGCGATCCGCTTCGTAAGGACCGAGGTTTTGCCCGTGCCGGCACCGGCAATGACGAGGAGCGGCCCAGTAGTGTGCGTGATTGCTTGCCGCTGGGCGTCGTTGACGCGTCCAAGGAGTTCGTCAGCCGCGCTGGACGTCGGCATCTCGATCAGCGATCCTTGTGTGGACATAGTCGCAGTCTAACAGAATCAGTTTTGGTCTATGGTAGCTGTACTGGAGGTGCGTATGTCTCGGCGACTCGTCCTTGGATTACTCTGCGGTCTCGTGCTTGTCGGCGCGTGTCCGGTTGGTGCGCAAGAAGCGCCAGCTGATGAGCCGGTGCTCGAGGCGCTTGAAGGCGATGCGCCGGTGCTTGAACCCGATCCCGCCTTTGCTTCTCTTCCGGCCGACGAGTACGCACGGGCAACGGTTGTGGCGGTACTCGATGAGGGTGAGTTCGATGTGGGAGATGGCCGGTCGCAGCCCTACCAGCAGTTGCTGGTTCGTATCATCAGCGGCCCGGAAACTGGACAGGAGGTGGAACTTGACCACGGCTCCGTCTTCTCAATCCGTCCCGAGCAGCTGCTGCAGGTCGGCGACCAGTTTGTGATCGTGAAAAGCTACAAGATCGATGGCTCATCGTACTATGCCTTCATCGATCGCTACCGCACGAACCAGTTGATCCTACTGGGACTCCTGTTCCTTGGCTTGGTCGTACTGATTATCCGTTGGCGCGGGTTGACGTCGTTTGCCGGCTTGGCAGTGAGCGTGCTCGTCCTTGCACTCTACGAGATACCGCGGCTGGCAGCCGGCGCCGACCCACTGCAAACGACGTTGGTGGCGGCGAGCTTGATTGTCTTCGCCACGCTGTACCTAGCTCATGGTTTTTCCCGTCAAACGACCATCGCTGTGGCAAGCACCATGCTGACGCTGCTTGTCGCTGTCGGCTTGGCACTTTGGTGCGTGGCCCTCACTCGGTTGTCTGGTGCCGGTACAGAAGATGCCTTCAACCTGCAATTTGGCCAAGGGAACACAGTTGATTTGAAAGGCCTGTTGTTGAGCGGCATCCTGATCGGCGTCATCGGCGTCTTGGACGATGTGACAACGGGCCAAGTCGCAGTGGTCGACCAATTACGCCATGCAAATCCCACCCTTGGGCCGATCGAGCTCTTCCGGCGCGCTTCCACTGTTGGGCGCGAGCACATCATCTCGCTGGTCAATACCCTGGCGCTGGCGTACGCCGGCGTCTCACTCCCCCTCTTTCTTATGTTCGCCAACAATCCTCAACCACTGTGGATTAGTCTCAACGGCGAGTTTTTTGCCGAGGAAATCATCCGCACCCTGGTTGGCAGTACTGCCTTGGTGCTCGCGGTACCAATTACGACCTTCTTGGCCGCTCGCTTCCTTGCGGGAACGTCGGATTCAGTGCAATTGCACACGCACCATCACTAGTAACTGGCGACGATGTTGTACGTGATCGGCGTGGCGTACGTGCCGGCTTCGGTAGCAAACTGGATATTGGCAATGAAGGCAGCAGTAAAGGTAGTGAGGAGGGACGCGGTTGTCGACTCGGCAATGTTGTCGCCGGCGACGTTGAACTTGAATTGGTCGGCCACGTTGTAGCCGCTCATGACCGTACCTGATCCCCCACTCGGTTCAGCGCCGAAGTTGCTTGAGGTAAACGAGCCCGCCGCGGTATTTGCTTTCAGGTTGAACCCAAACTGCTCACTGCCGAGAACGCTCGCCGTCTGTGTTGCCATGGCCGAGATCGTGTAGGCCCCATTCGTCAGGGTTGGCGTGGCGACGTACGAAAGAATGTAGCCGTTCGGGGCGTTCGTACCAGCAGCGAGGGTGTGGGTGCAAAACTTTGTGAGCGTGGTTGAAAACTGTCCGAGGTCGCAGACGGTCGCGCCGAGCGTGAACTGGAGCATTGGGTCGGTGATGCCGCTGACGGTAAAGGAGTCGTCAGAGAGCTGTGCGACGAAGGCATCTCCCGCTCCTCCCGCGAAGGTTTGGTACAGGCCGGTGGTCGGTAGGTCGGTCGAGTCGGTGTAGCCCGTGATGTACGGCCGGCTGTTCGGTCCGACGTGCAGGCCAAGTGCATAGTCGACGCCGCTCCCGCCAAGGTAGGTGCTGTACCTCATGCTGCCACCCGTATCGAACTTTGCCATCAGGATGTCGGAGCCCCCGGACAGGGCGCTCTGGTACGGGAGGATGGTCGGTAGGTCGGTCGAATCGGTGTAGCCAGTAACGTAGGCCTCGTTGCCGGTCGTGACGCCGATGCCTAGGCCATTGTCCTCGCCGCTGCCGCCAAGGTAGGTGGAGTAGCTGAGGCCGGTGCCGTTCGTATCCATCTTGGTCACGAAGGCGTCGTAGTTGCCGCTCGCCACTGGCTGGTGGGCGTTCTGCACTGGGAAGTTCGTTGATTTCGTGAGCCCGGCAAGGTAGATGTCCTCACTGCCGTCGATGGCAATGCCCCGGCCATAGTCGTCGAGCGTTCCGCCGAGAAATGTTGAGAAGTTCAGTGTGCCGCTCGAATCGAATTTCGCGAGGATCGCATCTTGGGTGCCGCCACCGTATGCGGCTTGGTAGGCGCTTTGCACAGGAAAATCAGTCGACTCGGTTGATCCGATGACGTAGGCATTGCCCCCGCTGCTCACTGTGAGGTCGTAGCCCGTGTCGCTCCCAATGCCGCCTAGGTAGGTTGAGTAGATGAGTGCCGTGCCGGCGGCGTTGAGCGCAGTGACGTAGCCGTCGTAGAAGCCACCGATGGTGCTCTGGTATGCGGCAGCGGTTGGGTAGTCGGACGAGGCGGTGTAACCCGTCAAGTAGACGTTATCGCTGCCGTCGAGCGCGACCATGCGGTTTTTGTCGTCGCCAGTCCCACCGAGGTACGTCGAGAACACGAGTCCTGATCCGGCACTGTTGAGCTTGGTGATGAAGACGTCATTGCCACCACCAGCGTGCGATCCCTGGTAGGCGGATGCGACGGGAAAGTCGGTCGAGCTCGTGTCGCCCGTGACGTAGGCGTTGCCGCTGCCGTCGACCGTAATGCCCAGGGCATAATCCTCGCTGCTGCCACCGAGGTAGGTCGAGTACACTACGGCGGTGCCACTGGCATTGAGTTTCGTGACGAAGGCATCTTTGGAACCGCCACCGAAGGATCCTTGGTACGGTGCGCTGGTCACGAAGTCGGTTGAGGCAGTTTCGCCTGTGACGTAGGCGTTGCCACTACTGTCCACGACGACTTTCCGGCCGAAGTCACTTCCGGAGCCTCCAAGGTATGTTGCGTAGACCAGGGTCGGGTCGATGACAAGCGGCTTTGTCCGATCATACGAATCTGCTACGGCGATGCGAACTGTGTCGTCATGTAGCTCGAAGTGGGATGGAACGGTGTGCTTGGAGGCGCCGTCGGTTTGATACGTGATCGGGGCATTGAGTCGCAGTTCCTCATTGTCAGCGGTAAGGACGAGGTTGCCCGCTTGATCGAGTGAGAGGCTGTCCTGGCCGGTGAACGAGAACGCGATCTGTGAGGCGTCGGCTCCGGGACTGACTACGAAGTCATGTTCTAGCTGCGCGCCTTGCCTACCGGTAGGCAGGTTCGTGCCGTAGTACTTGAGGTCGATGCCAGGATACACGCTTGCCGCAATGAGGCTACGGAAGTTTGGTACGCCCGTCTGCCAGCGGCTAGGGTCGCTTCCAAGGAAGTAGTTGCTCGTCGATGCCAGCTGTTCTGCGCCACGAAATTGCTGAGGTGCTGCATCTTTGAGCGTCATGGTGATTTGGCTTCCTGCCACCTTGGTCGTGACACCGTCGCTTGCAAAGGCAGTGAGCGCTTGTCCATGCCGGACGAGATACTGGATCGGCTCGCTCGCTTGACCCTGATTAGGCTCGAAGACGAGTGGTAGCTGGGTGTAGGCAGTACTCGGATCCGTTGGTTGTGCGGTACGGAGGGATAGGTGTGGTCGGACGTTTTGCGCGAATAAGACGAGCAGTACGACCAGGCTGCCCGCCAAGAGGCGTGTGGTCGGTCGGTGTAGTAGGAAGGTGTGGGTCATATGCGTTAGTAGCTTGGTACGATGCTGTAGGTAATTGGTGTGGCGTAGAGACCGGTCTCAGTGACGAGAGTGATGTTGGCGATGTATGACACCGTGTAGGTGGTGGTACTCGTCGCGCCGGTTGACTGCGCAATATCATCGCCCGAGGTATTGAACTTGAATTGGTTGGCTAGCTCGTAGCCGGTCATGGGACTGCCGCTGCCACCGGCTGCATCGGCGCCAAAGTCGGTCGACGTGAATGATCCGGTGGCGGTATTCGCACGCAAGTTGAGACCGAATTGCTCGCTCGCGAGTACGCTGGCTGTTTGGCTGCCCATCGCAGTGATCGTGTTGGCACCCGAGGTGAGGGTGGTGGTTGGTCCGTACGAAATGACGTAGCCGTTGCTGGCATTGGTCGCTGCCGCGATCGTATGGGTGCAGAATTTCGTCAGACTCGGCGAGAAGGTGCCAAGATTGCAGGTGGTTGGGTTGACGGCAAAGGTAAGGATGGTGGCCACCTGTACGAAGAGATTGCCAGTGTCGGAGATTTTTGCCAAGAAGGCGTCGTATCCGCCAGCGTTGCTTCCTTGGTACGGTCCAACGGTTGGGAAATCGCTTGAGTTGGTGAAGCCCAGGACGTAGGCGTTGCCGCTCGCGTCCACCGTAATCCCTGTGGCGGTATCAACGTTGCCACCGCCCAGGTACGTCGAGTACACCAGCGCTGATCCGGCCGCATTCAGCTTGGTGACGAATGAATCGTTGCTCCCACCACTCAGCGTCACCTGTGCCGGTGAGGCGAGTGGGAAGTTCGTCGAGGCGGTGTCGCCTGTGAGAAAGGCGTTGCCGCTCCCATCGACGTCGATACCGCGGCCGAAGTCGCCACCATTCCCACCCAGGTACGTGGAGTAGATCGGGCTTGACCCGCTTGAATCGAATGATGTGACAAACGCATCGTACCCGCCACCGTTCGTAGCCTGGTACGCGCCCACCGTGGGAAAGTCGCCCGAGTTTGTCAGGCCAGTGAGGTACGAATTGTCGCTCGAATCAAGGGTGATTGACCGGCCTTGGTCGTCGCCACTGCCGCCGTAGTAGGTTGAGAAGTCGATGGTTGAGCCGTCGTTGTAAACCCGGGTGAGGAATGCGTCGTTCGTGCCACCAGCGAAGCTGCCTTGGTACGCGTTGACGGTTGGAAAGTCGCCCGAATCAGTATGGCCCGTGACGTACGTGTCGCCGATGGAGTCAATGCCAATGTCGTACCCAATGTCGTTACCGCTCCCGCCCAGGTAACTCGAGTAGCCGTATGTGCCGTCTGAAAACAGCTGGACGAGGATGGCATCGTTGGTACCACCACCGTACGTTGATTGGAAACCTGATACCGGAAAGTCGCCCGAGTTGGTTTGACCAGTAATCGTGGCGGTGCCGCTCCCATCGATCACAATGCCAATACCAGGCTGTTCATCGCCGCTCCCGCCAAAATACGTCGAGTAGTCGAGTCCGCCGCCGCTGGCGTCAAGCTTGGCAAGGAAGATGTCCTGGCCACCAGCTAACGAGTTCTGGTACTCGTTCTGCAACGGAAAATCCGTCGAGGTGGTGAGGCCGGTCAGGTATGCAGCTCCAGTGCTGTCGACCGCGATCCCAAGGAGTTGGTCGACGCCGTCACCACCCAAGTACGTTGAGTACACGAGGTTCGAACCGCCGGTAGTAAATTTCGTGACGAAGGCGTCGAAGTCGGTCGCGATACCGCCTTGGTAGGGATTGACCGTTGGAAAGTCGCCCGAGTCAGTCATACCGCCGACGTACGCGTAACCGACGCTGTCGATATCGATGGCGAAGCCGTACTCATTGCTGCTACCGCCGAGATATGTCGAGTAGACCAGGACTGGATCGATGACTAAGGTGCTCGCGGTATCGTACGCGCCAAGGGCGATGGTGACCGTGTTGTCGTCGTGGAGTTCGTATGAACTTTCTACCGCCTTGCGTCCCCCACCGGCCGTTTCTTGGTACGACACGGGTGCCATGAGGGTAACGTCGGCAGCGCCTAGCCGAAGGGCAAGGTTGCCGTTCTCATCCAGCGAGAGTGTGTCCTGGCCAGTAAACTGCAACGCAATCTGCGTGGGATCCGCGCCTGGGCTGACAAGAAAATCATGTTCCAATGATTGCTGGTCGTTGCCGTAGTACGTGAGATCGATCCCTTGGTATACGTTCGCAATATGGAGTTGCTGGTAGTGAGGTATGTCCGTGTACCAACGGGATTGGTCGTTGCCCATGAGGTAGTTTGATGTGCTTGGCAACTTGTCGAGTCCCGTGAACGTGGGCGCACGGCTCGCCCCAGCGAGGCTCATTCGAACGTGCTCTCCGTTCATCACGATCGTAGTTTCGGTTGGCGTGAAGTACGTTGTTGCTCGTCCTTGGTGCACAAGGTACTGGACACCCTCCCCTGCTTGGCCGAGGTTTGGCTCAAAAACCAATGGCAAGGCGGCGAATGCATCTTGAACGGTTGCCTCTGTGACCGTTTCTTGCACGGAAAAGCCGCTGCGACCCGTCGTTGCGAGCGCAACTGCCAAAAGTATTGCAATACCAGCTAAGAGTCGCTTCAGGTACCCTCCACAGTCCATTGCACTATACCAACAACCACAGGCTGCGTCTTGTGACTATTGACACGTGCAACAATGTTGCATACCCTTGTCTCATGACACAGTCCGCAACAATGTTGCAAGCAAAGAATATTCCCACTACGCCGATCCGCCTGGCCTTGCTCGATGTGCTGCGTGCCGACCGCTCGCCAAAGAGTGCCGACCAGCTTGTCGCTCTCTTGCGACCTCAGCACCCAACCCTGAATCGCACCACCATCTACCGTGAACTCGCCCGATTTGCTGCGGAGGGCTTGGTCGAGGAGGTCTTGCTGGCCAGTCGCGCTCGCGTGTACGAGCTAGTAGCGGGACACCACCATCACGCAATTTGCACCAACTGCGACACGGTCGCCCACGTAGACATTCCAGAGTCGCTTGGCCATGCCGAGCAACTGTTGCAAGCCGAGCATGGGTTTACGGTTCGCCGCCACAGTCTTGAGTTCTACGGTTTGTGCGCACCGTGCAGCAAGGCGGCAGTATGAGGATTGCATTTGTCGGCAAGGGCGGTTCGGGTAAAACCACCCTCTCGAGCCTGTTCGTCCGGTGGCTTGCTGATGCAGCACAGCCGGTGCTGGCGATCGATGCTGACATTAATCAGCACTTAGGTGCTGCGCTCGGCTTTGACCAGTAGCTGCTGGCGGCGCAGCCGGCTCTTGGCAATGAGAGTCGCATACTGAAGGACTATCTCCGAGGGACGAATCCACGCATTGCAAGCGCAGATGCCATGATCAAGACGACACCACCTGGTACTGGATCGCGGTTGATTCGCCTTGGTGAAGCTGCAACAGTACTCGATCATTTCGCGTTACAGCACGGATGTCTTCGTCATCTGGCCACGGGGCCGTTTACCGACGAAGATCTTGGTCACCGCTGCTACCACTCAAAAACCGGCAGCGTTGAGTTGCTGCTCAACCATCTGATTGATGGCCGAGGCGAGTATGTTGTCGTTGATATGACAGCTGGTGTCGACGCGTTCGCTTCCGGCTTGTTTACCCGTTTTGACCTGACGGTACTCGTGGTTGAGCCGACACTGCGGAGTCTTGGCGTGGTTCGCCAGTACCAGCACTATGCTCGTGAATTTGGCATTCAGCTCGTGGCGATCGGCAACAAAGTGACGGACGAGGCGGATGAGCGGTTTCTGCGTGACGAGCTTGGTGAGCTCCTACTCGGCATCTTCCCGCAGTCTGCGTTTGTCCGCTCTTTGGAGCGGGGTGAGCTGCAGCCGATCGGACAGCTGGAATCCAAGAGTGTGGGTACCTTGGCAACCCTCAAAGAGTACGTCGATGCCATCGAGCGAGACTGGCAACGGTCGTACGACTTGGCAGTTGAATTTCACCGCAAGAATGCGTTGGGCTGGGCGAATGCAGCAGCTGGCGCCGATCTTACACAGCACATCGATCCTCACTTTAACATCGTCGACGCAGTCACGATGCCCGCGTAGGTGTGAGTGCCGGGTGGGCGTTACTCCCTACAACGTCCACTCGGCACTCCTAGCTACGGTTAGGAGAATACAGTTCAGGAGGATTAACAATACCATGTCATTCCCATCTGCAGCGCTCGAGTACGAGCGTACCGGTCATGCTGAGCAGTCGCTGCTCTATGCCATGAGGCATGATACGCCGTTAGGATTTACAGCGTTACATGTCTTGGTCGAGGCCGTCAAAGCTCAACAAGACCCCGTTGGGATGCTGCGGCAGCGACTCGTCAAGCATAACTGTGCCAACGATGTGCTGCGATCAGAGCCGCGAGGCAAGGGCTGGAAGGTCGACTTCAATCCCAACTCGAAGTTAGGCGGTCAGGTAGCTCGCCTGATGACGGACGCCTGCCGCCCGTTACTCGTCGAGCAGTTTGGGGTGCATTTCGGCTTCGCCAACTGTTGTGGTGTTGCCGGCTCGACTGACAAGGACGACGTTCTTGTCACAGCCAAAGACCAAATCCGTTGGCAGCTCGCCCCGGACTGCTAAGTAGCACCGTCCTTCGAGGACCATTTCATATGGTCCTCTTTCTTATCTGGTATCCCCACTGCCGCTGATGACGTTGCGCGCCTTGCGGTCACGAAGATGGGCCAAGTTCGCCTCGCCTATCTCGGACAAGGTGTAGCCAAGTTCGTCGGCGATCCGTGCCAAGTACCACAGACAGTCGCCCAGCTCATCGCGGATCGCCGCACGTCGTTCGGCAGTGAGGACGCCGCCATCATCGCGGAACACTTTCTTGACCTTGTTGGCCACCTCCCCCACCTCGCCAGCCAGGCCAAGTACGGGGTAGAGGTACCTCGCTTCCTGGATTGGCGGATACGCTGCCGTTTCCCTGGTTGCTGCCTGGTACTCATCGAGTGCTGTTGCCATCACCGCCTCCTTACTTGACTGTTCGCTTCATCTACCATACCATTCCCCGGTTGGGCGCAAGCCCAGCACATTAATTTTTAGGACGTGAAAGTGAAGTCGAAAAAATCGAAATCCTTTTCAGTTGAGCTTGGTAAGTATCAAAAAGATGATGGTGATGTCGTCTCAACGGCATTTCTTTCTACAATTGGCATGACTCCGGCTCGTTCCCGCCTGATTTATTACAGATTTAGTGTAGGAGCCAGGCTCATAGTCGGTTTGCCAGTTGCACCGCACTACGATGATCATGAGCATCTGCTATTTCAGATGCCGGAAGACCCGTTACTAACGCCCTTATGCGTACCTCATTTGAGGTACTCCAGTGATCCACTGATGGCTATGGCTATTGCCGGTCCGCTACGGGCCGCCATCGCCCTGTCCATAATTACTGAGCATCCGAGGACGAAGCTTGGTAAGCTGGCGAAAGACGTCGATGAGCTTTTTAAGCGAGCTCGCTTGGAGAAGCCTGGTAAAAAGCAGAAACAGCATACGCCGCGCATCCGGAAGATTATTTTTGGAAATGTTCCTGATGCAGAGTGGCGTTTACTATTTGCAACACTGACGTCAGTGGAACGTCGCACTGACACCCGCACGGCTGAGCGTAGCGACAAGGACGGCTGTAAATGATCGACGGCGTTCGGGTAACAGGCAGCGTCAAGCTCGATGATGTTGGAGGAAATAAGATTTGGGGATTGATTACCTTTAATCGACAGCACCGTTGGCGCTTTACGGCATCAAACCTCCTAAATAAGGATTTGCCGTTCTACGCCATATTCCAAAAGATCGGATATCGTTGGAGAGATGCAATCGCACTGCCAAAGCGAGAAGATGGCTTTCGGGAGCGATATCCGATTACCAAGATTCTGTCGCAAATGCTCATCAAGGCATTTGGCAGGCAAGAATCAGCTTTCGATGGCCAACCACTCGCCCTTATTGAATCGGCATTGATGTGTACGACAGAAGGGTCGTCGTCAGAGATGATTATCCTCGTACTGCCGTTGTCGTCAGTCAACTAGCAACACAACGGACAGGGATCTTTCCCCGTCCGTTTTTCTTTTGTCCGACTGCCGTTCTTAGCTGTTCGGGAAAAACTGCTTGCGTACCCAGGTGACGACCCCTGCCGCCAGTTTTCCAAAGACGAAGAGCAGGCCAATCCAGACGAGGATGAGCGGGATCATGACGATGCCGACGATGAGGAGGTTGGCGGTACCCGCGAGGCCGTTCAACAGTGCCTGCCAGGCAAGCTTTGCCTCTTGGAGTGGCCGCCAGGTTGGCTGGCTGGGCAAGCCGGTTTCGGTACTCATAGTCACATTCACGGTCGAGAAAGCAACCTGACTACCAAGATTCTGCTTCTGCGCCTCGAGTTGTTCGATCTGCATCCGCAGGTCGGTTCGGGCTTGGGTGATGCGGAGGATCTCATCAACGTTTGTTGCCTGCTTCAAGATATCGCTGTACTGTGTCTCGCTCTCGCGGAGCGACTTCAAGCGCGCCTCGATGTCTACGAGCTGATCGGTGGTGTCGGTACTCTGCTTCTGTTCATCAACGATGCGTAATGCGAGGGAACGGATGCTCTGCTGGAGGGAATCTGCTTTGTCGGTTGGTACGCGCAGCGTCAGATACGTCTGCTCGGTACCATCGCCGAG
>CAYZPG010000001.1:19689-65470 GCA_964480605.1 uncultured Candidatus Saccharibacteria bacterium
CTGACGATGAAGCAGAGACTGACGGCGACGATATGGATAAGGATGAAGAGGCTGACGATGAAGCAGAGACTGACGGCGACGATATGGATAAGGATGAAGAGGCTGATGAAGAGGACGGCGACGAAGGTGATGACGATGAAGAGGATGACGAGTAAGTCATCCTGACAACAAAAAAGCGCTCCGTTTCCGGGGCGCTTTTTTGTATTGAGCGAGCTTAGGCTGCTGGCTCTTCGTTCGACATGTCGCCACCCTCGGCTGGGGCTGGCGTGTGCTCGGCACCCATTGCTGCGTGGGCATCCCACT
This sequence comes from uncultured Candidatus Saccharibacteria bacterium, assembly GCA_964480605.1. Classification (GTDB taxonomy): domain Bacteria; phylum Patescibacteriota; class UBA1384; order JACPKC01; family JACPKC01; genus JBBUCD01. Next base: position 19,993 of record CAYZPG010000001.1, read on the forward strand.
CGCTCTTCTTGACCTCTTGGCCGCAGGCGCACTTTACCATTTCTTCGCCGCCGGCTGTGTTCATATCGTCCATGTGGACCTCCCTACGAACTTGTTCTTCTACTGGAACCAGCGTAGTCGTTGGAGGAAATAGCTGTCAAGCGTGCGTTTGCTTCTGGTAGAGCCCTTGGAGCGTTGCCGTGGTGAGGATGTGGCCATCCATCGCGGCGCGGACAGCCGCAACGTCGCTGGTTGGCGCGAGGGAGAGCTGGCTCTTGAGGGCAACGAGTTCGAAGTTGTAGCGGTGTTCGCCCTGGTGCGGGCACGGGGCAATGTAGCCCGGTCGGCCGGTGCTCGTCACTCCCTCAATGGCGCCGTTTGGGAGCGCTGCCGCATCGATCGTTGTCGTTGCAGGATCAATATTCCAGACCAGCCAGTGGATGTAGTCTCCAACCGGCGAGTCAGGGTCAGTGACAATGAGTGCCAGGCTCTTAGCCTCGGCGGGTACAGCGGCGATCTCAAGGACTGGACGTGTTGCGTCCCCTTGGCACGTGTACTGCTGCGGAATGGGTTGCTGGTGGGTGAAATTCGGGCTGGTGAGTTGCATGATGCCTCCTTGTAGACACGAACTCGGCTGGGCGAAGTGCCGCAGCCGAGCCGAGGTAGATGGGAATTGCTCCCTCTTATTTCATCGCGTCGATGATATCTTTCGCGCCCTCAACCGATGCGGCGAGGATGTCCGTCACTTCATGGACAGCCTCTTCGCCGATCTCACCCGCGCCATGCATGGCACCGAGCACAGCGGCCTTGGTGACGCCGCCAACATCGCCACCAACCTCTTTGACGGCGTCGATGGCGCCCGTGACTGCGTTCGAAGCAGCCTTGGCAACGTCAACACCGGCATCGGACGCCGAGGTGACTGCGGTTGAGACAACTTGCGTGGTGGCACCAATCACGTCGCCACCAACTTCTGAGGCCCCTTTCAGGGTGCCGTGGACAATGCCATGGATGCCAGCTGCCGCATCGGCGCTGGTATCAGCGAGGCCGTGGATTGCGCCCTTGGTAACGTCGGTTGTCACCTCGATGAGTTTGCTGGCAACGTCTTCGCCACCCTGTAGGGCGCTCTTGACGGCACCGGAGGCTGCGCCAGCGGTTGCGCCGACAACGTCACCCGCTCCCTCAACGACTGATTTCACAGCATCGCGGGCAGAATTGGCTAGGCTGCTTAGTACGCCGTCAGACATGCACTACCTCCATCGAGTTCATTGGTTGATGCCCCTATCCTAGTACATCTGGTTCGACGACAACTTGTGGATAACTTGTAATGACTAGGCTAAGAGTTTGTCGATGTGGGCCATGAGCTCGGTCTTGTCGGTGAGGCCGATGGATTGGCCAGCCGGTTTGCCGTCTTTGAAGTAGATCGTGGTTGGAATGCTCATCACCCCGTACTGCTGTGAGACCGTAGGATGCTCATCGACGTTCAGTTTGAGAATGTCGACCTTGTCTGCGTAGTGGGCGGCGACTTCGTCGAACGTTGGGGCCATGGCAATGCAAGGGCCGCACCATTCGGCCCAGAAGTCGACAACGACGGGTTTGGTTTTTGAGGCATCAAGCACCTTGGCTTGGAAGTCGGTAGCGGTAACGGCTGCAACATTCGACATAGGGCTCCTTGGATTCGCTATGAATGCACACTATAGACAACTTTCTCTGTAGGGGTAAGGGGACCTACTGGCGAAGCGCTCCCCTTACCCCTACGACCCCATCCCCTTGCACGCTTAAATCTCGCTTCGCTCAAGAAGAAATTTCTATGAGCACTTGGAGTAGCCGCAGGAGGCGCAGAGCATGCAGCCTTCCGTCAGCTGGAGCATGGCACCGCACTCTGGGCAGGCCGGGGCGATGCCGATATTGGCGAGACTGGGTGTTGGAGCCGGGGCCGTAGCAATAGCCGTCGCCACGGCGGCTTGCGCTTGTTGCTGTTGGAGCTCGGTGGCTACGGCATTCAACTGGACGCTTGGCGCTGGTTGAGGCGGCAGTGCTGAGCCTTGCGTACCCACGGGCTGTGTGGCTGCAACGGGCTGCTCGCCGTGGAACTGAAGCTCCAGCGTCGGTTGGTTCTTCGCGGCGTGGCGGGCAATCACGCGGGCGAGGGCGTCGGGAATCGAGAGGATCATCGTGCCGTCGCTCCAAATCGGGCTGGGGCCGCGGATACCTTTCAGTTGGTCGATGACCTCGTTGACACTGATGCCGGAACGAAGCGCCAGCGAGGCAAGTCGTGAGATCGCCTCGGTTTTCGCTGCGAAGAAGCCGCCGGTTTTGCCAAGGGTGGTGAAGATCTCGTACGGCTGCCCCTCTTCGTCGTCATTGATAGTGGCGTACATGGTGCCGTACGCCGTCGTCATTTTGTACGTGGTGCCACGCATCATCTCGGGCCGCTTGCGGGGCACGATGCCAACAACCGCTGGTGCTGCCGCCGCCTGGCCCTGCTTGGCCAAGGCGTCGTTGTCGTTCGTCTTCTCCTCGGATTTCAGGTTGAGCACTTGGACGTCGCGGGAGCCGTCGCGGTAGACCGTTCCGCCCTTGCAGCCCAGGTCGTACAGCAATTGGTAGAGTTCGCCAACCTGCTCGCGGGTGTAGTTGTTTGGGACGTTGCAGGTCTTCGAGATCGAGGAATCAATCCAACGCTGGATCGTGGCTTGGACGCTAATGTGCTCCTGTGGCGACAGGTCCATGGCGGTGACGAAGTACGCTGGTACGGGCTGGTTCGGATGCTCGTTGAGCCACTCGTCGTAGACTGCGACCCGCTCCTCGTGGACGCCCAAGCGGGATTTTCGTTGGTAGGTCCAGTGGTAGAACGGCTCGATGCCGGTCGAGGTGCCAACCATGGTACCGATCGTGCCAGTCGGGGCTTGCGTGTTCAGGGTAACGTTGCGGAGCCCATGCTTCTTGATCGCGTCACGGACGCGCTCCGGAAGCATCTGGACGAAGCCGGTTTTGAGGTGCTTCTTCGCATTGAACTTCGGGAACGAGCCTTTCTCCTTGGCAATCTCGACGCTCATGAGGTAGCACTCGGTGCTGAAAAATTCGTACAGCCGGTCGATGAAGGCATTCCCCTCTTCGCTGCCGTAGCGGATGCCGAGCTTGATCATCATTTCGGCCAAGCCGATGCTGTTTAAGCCCACGCGGCGCTCCGACTTCTGCTGCTGCTCGTTCTCTTCGAAGAAGTACGGTGTGGCATCGATCACGTTGTCGAGGAATCGCGTCGCGGAGCGGATGGTCTTCCCGAGCTCCTCCCACCGCACGTCTTTCTTCTCCTCGTCGACGAACGCGGCGAAGTTGACCGAGCCGAGGTTGCACACGCCCCAGGCAGGCAGGCCCTGCTCCCCGCACGGGTTCGTGCAGAGGATTGGCGCGAAGTAGCTCGACGGGCTCATCTTGTTGTAGCGGTCCATGAAGAAGAGGCCAGGTTCGGCCGAGGCCCAGGCTGAATCGACGATTTTCTCCCACAGCTCCTTGGCGCGGATCGTCTTGTAGGCCACGACCTTCTTCCCATGCTTCTTCCAGGTATCGAGGTTACCGTCCCAGAGTTCGTCGTAGTCCGGATCGGTACGGTCTGGGAAGACCATCGTCCAGTCGCCATCGGCTTTCACCGCGTCCATGAAGTCGTCGGTGATACCGACCGAGATGTTGGCGTTCGTGATTTTGCCCATCTCGGTTTTTGAGGTGATGAACTCAACCACGTCCGGGTGCCAGACATTGAGGATGAGCATGAGGGCGCCGCGTCGGGAGCCGCCCTGCTCGATGAGGCCGGTGACGAAGCTGTAGAGCGAACCCCAGCTCACCGAGCCTGAGCTGCGGCCATTGACCCCCTTCACGTAGTCGTACTTGGGCCGGAGGCTGGAAAGGTTGATGCCCACTCCCCCGCCGCGCGACATGATTTCGGCCATGCGGTTCAAGGTTTCCATAATACCGCCGCGTGAGTCTTTCGGGCTTGGGATGACGTAGCAGTTGTAGTAAGTCAGGGCTTGGGCGGTGCCGGCGCCAGTCAGGATCCGGCCGGCCGGAACGAACTTCCAATCGTTGAGGATGTCGGCAAACTCGGCCTCCCACTTCTTTTTGAGGCGCGGTGTCTTCTCGACCGAGGCGATCCCCTTGGCAATCCGCTGGTGCATTTGTGCGGGGTCCGTTTCGAGCGGCTTGTCGATGTGCTCAATGGCCCGCGTTACCTCTGACCCATCGCCACGGAGCCGTACGGTGACCTGGCCCTGGCTGATGTGTGTGACGATGCCAATCTCGCGCTGGCTGGTTTCCAAGTCGGTGCAGACGACTACGACGTCGCCGACGCCGAGTGTTTCTTTCTTCCCATCTTTCAGGGCGTAGCGATCGAGGAAGATTTTGTAGCCGATTTCATTCAGCTTGTTGGTTGCTGTGGTTGCTGGATCGTAACTCGTTCCTTGGGTGCGGGCCATGCTCCTCCTCATGAATGGATGCGGTGTGGTGCGGAATCGCTTTCTTTACGTAGTGTTCTGCGACGTCATCGTCTCTTCCTCTGTTTGTAGGATCGACTGCAGCTCCTGCTCGAAGGCCTCTAGGTTGTCGAACGAACGGTAGACCGAGGCAAAGCGCAGGTAGGCGATCGGGTCGAGCGGCTTCAGGTGCTCGAGCACCATGCCGCCGATTCGTTGCGACGACACCTCGGCTTTGCAGCTGGCGTATAGATCGCGTTCGATGGCGTCGGCAATCACCTCGGCCTGCGCGAGTACGAGCGGCCGCTTTTCCGATGCTAGGCAGATGCCGGCACGGAGCTTCTCTTTTGAGAACGGCTGCTTGGTACCGTTGCGCTTCAGTACTAGCAAGTGCAGAACCTCGATCCGTTCAAACGTGGTAAAGCGGAACTGGCAGGCCATGCACTCGCGACGGCGCCGGATCGCGGCCTCGTCTTCGCGCGAGTCGATTACCCTGGTTTCACCATTGTGGCAGTCAGGACAGGTCATAGGCTCAAAAAAGAAAGTCTGGGTAAAACCCAAGATCTTGTGGTACTTCACGCAGTTTAACCACTACGGCTTGTGGTGTCTTGTGGACAAGCACTCATTCTCGAAGGCACGAAAAAGACGCCCGTTAGGGGCGTCTTGTGGAGCGTTCTTTGAGTATTGCGAGGCAGTGCTCGCAGGTCACGTTCGTTTCATCGATCGTGAAGCGTTGCAGGTCTTTCACGCGCTTCAGGCAGGGAGAGAAGCCGTCCTCTTGTAGGTAGTGGGTCAAGAACCGCTTCTGGGTTTTTGCCGGTTTCGGGGTGGCGGCAACAGTGAACCGGCGTGCGGGATTCTTCAGGCGGCACGAGGGGCAAAGGCCGCGTCGCAGCCATTTCTCATCCCACACAACGCTGCAGTCGGTGCACGCGATCCGTGCCACTAGTCGTCAGGTCCTGTCTCGGGATTGCGCTCCATAAGTTGCCGGAGCATCTCTTCGCGGACAGCTTCCTTGAATGTAGTATCGAACAACTTGCCTGTGATCTCGGAAAGGTGAAATTGCATCAAGTTGATCATCTGTTGCGGCATGCCGAATTCGGCAGGTGAGGCTCGCACGTCTGCGCAGGCCCGGTCGAAGGCGATCAGGAAAAGCTGCGGGGTTGTCGTGGGTCCTACATGGTTGCCAAGGAGTTTCAGGAATCGATGGACCAGCGACGGATACTCTGGAAAGGCCAGTGAAGCGGTCGCAATCCGTTCCTTGGCGACCGTGGTCGACACCGCATCGTCATCAGCCATTGTTAAAATACCTCCTGTACGATTTTCTTCCTTGCAGAAGAACTGCCGATGGTAGCAGTTCTTGCGGACAGATTCAAGGACGATTGGTTAGGGTCGAGCGGCGGCGAGGACGCCGACGGGTTCTTCGAGCGCGCGGACGCGGGCTAGGATCAAATCATCGTCCTCGCGGCGCTGGATGTTGGCATCACGAATCTCAAGTGTCAGCCGTTCTTCGGAATCGCGCATGATGTCTCGGGTGTACTGTCGTTCAGTCACGAACCGCTCATCAATATATGCGAGAATTGCTTCCCGCTCTTCCGTAAGCCGCTTATTGAAATACTCGCGCTCTTCGTAGGAGAGTACGCGGAGTTGCTCGAGTTGTGTCTCAGAGAATCCCGCCATGCCACCCCCTTCTAGTGAATCCACTATACCATTACTTCAATTTGCGGCGGATGAAGGCTGGTACCTCTAGCTCGTCGTCTTCCATCTGGGGGGCGATCTCGTGCTGCGGGGGCACGGGCTGTTGGATTGGTTGGTAGCTCGGGTAGGCTGGCTGCTGCGGTTCGGGCTGTGGTTGCGGGTAGCCGAAGCCACGGGTGAGCGCGCCAAGGCGGGGCTGGGCAACTGGGATGGGCTGCTCAATCCGAGCCGCCTGCTTTTGGCGTCGTTCCGCGCCGGTTTCGTCGAAGCCGGTGGCAACGACGGTGATTTTCACCTCGCCGGCCATCGCATCGTCGATGATGGCACCGAAGATAATGTTGGCATCGGCGTCAGCCGCTTCGGTAATCGTCTTGGCGGCTTCATCGATTTCGTACATGCCAAGGTCAGGACCGCCCGTAATATTGAAGAGAATGCCGCGGGCGCCCTCGATTGACAGCTCAAGTAATGGTGAGTCGATGGCTGCCTTGGCGGCTTCGACGGCACGGTTGTCGCCGGTACCGAAGCCAATACCCATGAGCGCCGAGCCAGCGTCTTGCATGATGGTGCGGACATCCGCGAAGTCGACGTTGATAATGCCGTGTAGGGTAATGAGGTCGGAAATACCTTGGACGCCTTGGCGTAGGACGTCGTCGACAATACCAAAGGCATCCATGAGCGAGGTCTTCTTGTCGATCACTTGGAGGAGCCGGTCATTCGGAATGACGATCAAGGTGTCAACTTTGTCCTTGAGTTCCTGGATGCCAAGTTCGGCTACCTTGCGGCGGCGGGCACCCTCGAATGCAAACGGCTTGGTGACGACGCCGACCGTGAGTGCACCGAGCTCCTTGGCGATCTGGGCCACGAGCGGCCCGCAACCAGTGCCGGTGCCACCGCCCATGCCGCAGGTGACGAAGACCATGTCGGCCCCTTTGAGGACCTCGTAGATCTCGTCCTTGTTCTCCTCGGCTGATTTCCGGCCAACCTCAACGTCGCCGCCGGCACCAAGGCCGCCGCTCGTCTCTTTGCCAATTTGCACCTTCACCGGTGCTTGGTTGTTCAATAATGCCTGGGAGTCAGTGTTGACCGCGACAAACTCAATGCCTTTCACCTTGGCACTGATCATCCGGTTGACAGCATTGCAGCCTGATCCGCCGCAGCCAACAACCTTGATAATCGCGAATGACTCGATGTCACTCGAGCGTTCCATCGGAGGGGCTCCTCGTTGCATCATGGAAGTAATTGTTTGAAGAAGTCCTTTGCTTTCCCGACAACGCCCTCCATGCTGTCGAGTGCAAATGCCTTCGCGGCCGGTTCACGTGTGGCTTGCCTGGACATTCCCCAGAGCACAAGCCCAACGCTGGTAGCATAGGTAGGGTCATCTAGCTTGTCAACATTCCCTGGAAATTCGGTAATCGGCGTGCCGAGGCGGGCTGGCAGGTGCAAGGTGTGCTTGGCAAAATCAACCAGGTGGTCGAGCTGCGCACCCCCGCCTGTGAAGACGACGCCCGCCGGCAGGGTGCCGTCACGGCCGATCCGGCGGAGCTCTTCCTTGAGCATCAAGAAGAGTTCCGACAGGCGCGCCTCGATGATCTCGGCGACGTACCGTTGTTTCGGCCGCTCAAGCTCATTCGGGTCGATGACCGTCAGGTCGATGGTATCGTCGCGAACCGTCTCTTTCATGGCGGTGCCATATTTGATTTTCACGGCCTCGGCCAAATCGATCGAGGTCTTGAGGCCAATCGCAATGTCGTGGGTGATGTGCATCGAGCCCACCGGCAGAATCGTGGCATGGGCCAAATCGCCGTCTTCGTACACGGCGAGTCCGGTCGTGCCGGCGCCGATGTCGATGAGGGCAACCCCGCTTTCCCGTTCTCGCTTGGTCAGCATGATCTCGGCTGTTGCCAGTGGCGTGAACACGAGTTCACTCGGGGTAAGGCCCGCCTGATTGACCGCTCGGACAAGATTTTTGACCGCCGGCGAGGCGCAGCTCACGACGTGCGCGTCCACTTCCAGGCGGATGCCGGTCATGCCAACGGGATCGACGATGCCACCTTCGGCATCGACCGTGAAGGCTTTCGGGAGCACATGGATAATCTCGCGGTTGGCAGGCATGGCCACGGCGCGGGCAGCGTCGAGGACACGGTCAACGTCTTGCTGCGTGATCTCGCCGTCGGGCCGCGAGACAGCAATGACACCTTTGGAACTGGTGGTTTCCACGTGGGCGCCGCCTAAACCGACGACCGCTGTTTTGAGCGGCTGCTTGGTGATCCGTTCGCTGTCTTCCAAGACAGCAGAAATGGCCGAGACGGTCTCGCCAATGTCGACGACCTGGCCGCGGCGGATGCCGTTGTTTGAGACACGGCTCATGGCCACAATCTCAAGTCCGGTATCGGTGACCTGTCCAACCGTTGCAGCGACCTTGGTGGTGCCAACGTCGAGACCAAGGATCAACTCGTTGTGGGCCATTCACTCCCCTCGCCTCATGAAAGCGTACCTCACGCCAGTATACTGGCAGCGGGATTCTGGTGGCAAGGATGGATGGGTTTGGTACGATAGCCGTGTATCAGGAGGGATGGTATGGCTGGCAAAAAGCACGAGTCACCGTTATTGGAGCTCTGGGAGGCCTTAAACGGTACGCCGAGTCCTGACCGGGCGCAGCGGGCCAACGAGGTCCACGAGTTGTACCATAGCTTCCGGGCGAAGTCGCTGGCCCGTCGTCGTCCGATCGATGTCTTTGCCGACCGGGTGATCGGTGCCGCTGGTACGATTCCGATTGTCGAGCTGCACGCGGTGGTCTTTCTAGGCTGGATTCTTATCAATACCGGCATCGTGCCAGTCGTGCCGGTGTTCGATCCCTACCCCTTCGGCTTCTTAACGATGATGATCTCGATCGAGGCGATTTTCCTCTCCCTGCTGATCCTCATCGGTCAGAACCGGCAGTCGGTGGTTGCGGATTTACGTGAAGAGATGAACTTCCAGATCACCGTTCAGTCCGAGCAGGAAGTGACGAAGCTGCTCAAGTTGGTGAAGGAGATCCATGAGCACCAAGGCTTAGCCCGGAAGCGGGATAGCGAGCTTGAGCAGATGACCAAGAAGCTCGATACCACGAAGCTGGAAGCGGAAATCTCACACGAGTTCGAAGAGACAGAGCACGGCAGTGCCGATACGGCGGTAGGGCGGAAGAAAGCGAAGCCGCGCCGTTAGTGCCAGACGCCCTGGTCGTCGTGGTCGTGGCCAAGGAGGTGGCGCAGGCCATGTTCGGCCAAGCCAAGGAGCTCGTCGTCGAGCGTGTCGCCGAAACGGCCGACTTGGCGTGTCGCCTGTGGCAATGAGATGGCAATCAGGCCCAAGTGAAGCGTGCCCTCGGCGCTTGGTACTACCTGGCCATGCGTGTCATCGATGGCAGTTGGGAATGAGAGCACGTCCGTTGTTGCATTGACTCCCCGGTGGGTGTGATTGAGTTCCTGCATGCGTGCGTCGTCGGTCACCAGGATCTCAACGAGGGCGTTTGAGAGCTGTGTTGGGCGGTGCCGTGCAAACACGGATTGGAGATGCGCCGTCACGCGAACAGCCGCTAGAGACAGCGGCTGTTCTTCGACAATCGATACCGTCAGTCGCGGTGACGATTTAGGCACCGAGCCGTTCCTTGACGAGTTTGGATACCAGAGCTCCGTCGGCTTTGCCGCGGGTTTGCGGCATCAGGGCGCCCATTACCTTGCCCATGTCGCTCGCCTGGCTTGCGCCAGTGCTGGCAATGGCGGCCTCGATGAGCGGTACCAGCTCGGCTTCGCTCAACTGGGCGGGCAGGTATTCAGTGAGCATGGCAGCCTCGGCAGCTTCCTTGTCGGCCAGCTCGGGCCGGTTGCCGGCACGGAACTCGGTTTCGGCGTCGCGGCGTTGCTTCACTTCTTTGCTGATCACGGCCAGCGCCTCGTCGTCCGAGAGTTCGTGGCCGAGTTCGATCGACTTGTTCTTGAGAGCGGCCTTCGTCATGCGAAGCACCGAGAGCTTCTCGCTCTCCCCTGCTTTCAGTGCCGCCGTGAGAGCGGCCTCAATGGTAGTCACCAGTGACATGGGTTCCTTTAGTAGCCGCGCTTTGCGCGTTTTTGAATAGCTTTGCGGCGGGCAGATTGGCGGATGATCGTGCGCGAGGCCCGCTTGGTGCGGTATCGGCGCTTCTTCACTTCCGACAGGATGCGGCTTTGCTGGACTTCGCGGAAGAAACGACGTAGCACCACATCGAATGATGCGGATCGTGGCTTGCCGTCTCGGTCCCGGTTGTCGCGACTATCGTGGAATTCTGGATTCAAGGTAACTCACCTGCCCTTCGGGGCAGCAACATGGCTGCCAAGTGGCGGGATCATACCATGGAGCCAAGGCGCTGTCCACCAAGGAGGTGGAGGTGGATGTGGTCGATCACCTGGCCGCCGTGGCTCCGGGTATTGAAGACGAGCCGGTAGCCGTCGTGCGCAATGCCGAGCTTCTCCGCGAGTGATTGGGCGGTTTTGACCATATGGCCAACGATCACCTCGTCGCCACCAGCCAGCGTGGCCACGCTGTCGATGTGTTTTTTGGGCACAATGAGGACGTGGACCCGTGCTTTGGGCGAGATGTCGTCGAAGGCAGCAACGACATCATCCTGATACCGAAGCTCGGTCTTGCGGTTTCCGTTCGCAATGCTGCAAAAGAGGCATTTCTCCATACTTCAATCCTACGCCCAGGAAGACATTTGAGCAAGAAAAAGAGGCAACTTTGGTAGTTGCCTCACTGATCGATGAACCACTACGACCTTAGTCGTAATCGTAGTGGTGGAAGGTGCGCGTAGGGATGCACATACCTAAGAAGTCTTCACACCAGCACCGTAAAATTTGGTGGCGGAGGAAGGGGTCATCGGGGAGCGGCTCCTTGGGACCGTTATATGCCACTTGTGTGACATATACGGCCAGCACCTCGGATGCCTCTTTGATCACGGCTTCGAGATTCTCGGTGCCGTAGGTTTTCCGAAAGTGCCGGGCGCGGAAAGAAATCGGCGAACTCGTGTCGGCGATATCCATAAACCGCTCCAACAAGCTAATGCAGGTTGTCGGTTCATCTGAGTAGAATCCGACACCCATGTGCGGCGCAGCGGTCTGATTGCGGACGGCAAATAGAACCGTTGCTTCTGTGAGGGCACGGATGAGCATCGACACTACATGAAGGTGTTGGACGCTTTGGCTAACCCCTCCTGATTCACGCCGTTCGGCGAGCGCTATTAGAAACGGGTCAGTGCTTACGAGCTGCGCCAGCTGTTCGGCCTCAGGTACAACGCGTACAGTCAGCGGTGGCAGTAGATGTGGCGGAATGAGCGTGCAAAGCGCTGCTAAGTGGTCTTCGCCAAGCAGGAAGTGGTGGGGCCGGTCATAGCGTACCTGTGGCGGTAGCGTCACCTTTGCTCCATATGGTAGACGTCGAACAATTTTCTGTTCGTTCTCCTCGAGCCAACTTTCAAACGACGGCTTCTGCCGTCGAATATCAATCACATTGGTCACGTTTCTTTTGGTCCCTTCAAGTTAAATATCGCTTCGCGGGTGTGCAAAGCGACGTGGGAAGTCTACGTTACCACGTGCCTCTCGTCAAGAATCACCGTCTTGCGCGGATGTAGTTGATCCAGTGTTCTTTCATCCACTGTTTTTGGAATTTGAGAATGTCACCCAGGCCGCGGGCCTTGATTTCCTTATCGACCACGCCGCCTTTGTGCGGATGGTCGTAGCGCTGGTAGAGCGGGCTCGAGAACCCGTGGGCGTAGTGCGATAGCTCGTGAGCGATCACCGCCTGGATCACTTCCTCGGGAATCGCCGGATCCTTAAAGTAGCCGGTAATCGTGATGATACTGCGCCGTTGCGTCGTGCCGTCGGGGTGCTTGACGGGCTTCCTCCCCCACTTGATCGAGCCCAAGCGGGCGGCCGCTGGCCGGCCAAACTTAATCACCACATCGTTCGGCTGGTCGATGTCGGAAAAGTGCCGGTACCAAATGTTGGCCAGCTGGTCCTGCAGCCACTCGTTATCGCGCGGGGTTACTTGCATACTTCCAATCTACAGCATGGTGCAAGGGTCCACTTGGTATGCTATGTGTGGTTCTATTGAAGGAGGATCATGCCCGAACTACTGTCGGCTGTGCCTGATGGCGAGCTGGAAGCAGAAACTAACCCCCGAGAGGTATCTGAGGCAGTTGTTGCACCAACGAGCGACTTCGAGGTGCTGATTGAGCGGGAGCGCGCCCGACTCGCAGAGTTGACTGATGAGCAAGCTGACCAGCTCCTCATGCAGAAGATAGAGGCTCATCAGCGGGTGCGAAGTGACATTGATACTGCAATTGACGAAATTGCTCAGGCATCTGAAAAGGCGTTTCAATTCGTACAGAGCAGCAAAGGAGATGCGACGATTACGCCCCGAAAGCGGGAGTATGGAGCAGGGCTCCTTGCGAAACTTGATGCACTGGGCGCTAAGATGAGTACACTCAACGTTGATAGCGAGCGGCTGCACATCGAGCTAGGAGCTGATTTTGTTGCTACCGGTCGGGCAAAAGCCAGTGATGAGATTACCTTGCAAGATATCCGCGACAATTTCTATGAGGAACATGAGACCGGTAAGCGAAGTGCCTTGGATGCAGTCTTAATTGAGAAACAGCTGGATGAGACTGAACGTGCGGCCCAACATCAGGACGTATTAGCATCACTCAATCTCGACCTTTCATACGTTGCGAAGATATTAGCGAAAAAGGCAGTTGCGCCCTCGTCTCACCTGAGAAAGGGCATGCTGTCAAACGTGAACGCATACAAAGTAATGCTTCGGAAGACGTTGGACAAATAAAAAACCTCGTTGTTAGACGAGGTCCAGTAAGCCGCTTTGAAGGAAGATGCCGATGATCTCGTGCACCTTCTGCTTGGGGTGGTCGGTGAAGAAGTGGTTGAGGAGCTGGTTTTCTAGTGAGCGGACGACGGGCAGAACCAGTTCGGTGCCGCTTCGGTCGGATACGAGAAGTAGCGGCTGTTGTTTGCGTTTGAAGAGTGCAAGTAAGGTGATCGATTGCTCGATCGCCCGGGGCTCCGCTCGAAGATACAAGAGAACCGCATCGGTTGGTTCGATCGAACTGACCTCGCTTCCGATCACAACGTTGTTGTTGTGGCGCATCTCGCTGATGTGCCACGGACAAATCACGATCAGTCGTGGCAATATCTCACGTTCCTTTCTGTAAATCGGATTGTTCCTATCAGATACAACGTACCGTTTCAAGTCCTTGGAGGCGGGTCGTAGTAGCTGGCGTCTTTGAGGTTGTCTGGCAGGAAGCCAAGGTTTGTCGTTGAATCGCCGTCTTGCTCTGGCCAGCGGTATCCCTTCCCATAGCCCTGCTCTTTCATGAACTTGGTCGGCGCGTTACGTAGGTGCATGGGAATTGGATCGAGACTTTTGCTGCGCACATCGTGTAAGGCATCATCGATCGCGCGGATGACCGACCGGCTTTTTGGCGCCGTGGCCAAATAGGTGGCGCACTGGCTGAGCATGATCCGTGCCTCGGGCATACCAATCATGTGTACGGCCTGCATGGTCGAGGTGGCGACCACAAGTGCCGTGGGTAGTGCATTGCCAATGTCTTCGGAGGCGAAAATCACCATCCGCCGTGCAATGAACAGTGGATCCTCGCCGGCATCGATCATCCGGGCCAGGTAATGCAAGGTGGCGTTTGGGTCGGAACCGCGCATCGATTTGATGAATGCTGAGATCGTGTCGTAGTGGTTCTCACCTGATTGGTCGTACTTCGCGACCTTACGCTGGACTGCCTGTTCGGCGACAGCAACGGTAATATGCTGCGAGAGGCTGGCAGCCACCTCAAAGCTTCCAAGGAGTGTCCGGGCGTCACCGTCGGCGGCAGCGATCAGGTAATCAGTTGCCTGCTGGTCAATCTTGTACGTCGGATAGAGCTTTAGCGCCCGCTCTACGAGCGCGTGCATGTTTTTATGGTCGATCGGCTCGAGCTTGAGGACGCGCATCCGCGACAGCAAGGCTGAGTTGACCTTGAAGGAAGGGTTTTCGGTGGTGGCACCGATCAGGGTGATCACGCCGGTTTCCACTGCGTGCAGTAACGCATCTTGCTGAGCGCTGTTGAACCGGTGGATCTCATCGATGAAAAGCACGGGCAATGGTTCTGCAAGGCGCTGGTGCGTTTCGGCAGCTGCAATGACCTGGCGGACATCCTTGACCGTGGCATCCACGGCCGAGAGCTGCTCGAACGGTCGCTTCAACTCCTTGGCAAGAATCCGCGCGAGCGTGGTTTTCCCCGTCCCCGGTGGTCCCCAGAACAAGATGCTGGGCAGCTTGCCGCTCGTAAGAAGCTTGGTAAGCGGCTTGTCGGCACCAATCAGGTGGAGCTGACCGACGACTTCTTGAAGCGTCTGCGGCCGGAGTCGTTCGGCAAGAGGTGGCTGAGCTGGCAGGTTTGACATACGCATATCTTACCATACCGAACAAAGACCGAAATTAGCTGGCAATCGTAGAAACGCCTCTAAATCAGTTACAAGACTCATTTTCGCATTTAATACTTGACAAAATCGATATTTCAGGTATACTACCCCCGTTCTCCAAGAAACCATTGAACCTGTACAACGGGTTCTTTTGTTTTCAGGGAGGGTGCGGTGAACCCGTTATGGGCTCCCTACCCTACTCGGCGAAACCCGGTTAATACCCGGCGCAGTAGCCACGGCGAACAGAGGTGTTACCAATCATATGAACCGAATCCTTAGGAGGATTCACGCGCTTGGCCAGCTGGCCAAAACGCAGGTTTACAACCTAGCAAGCTACCTGGAACCCCGTAGGATCGTTGCCCTGCCCATGTTCAGTCAGATGACTGGTTTGGTGCTGGTAAACGCCATGGTGCCCTTCCAGGCTCCTGTACTGGCTGCGGACACCCCTGTCGCTGCAATCTCCCTGGTTCTGACCACCGATTCCCTGCATGAGATGGTGTCGCTCTCTGAGCGGAGTGCCCTTAAGGTGACGGTTGTTGAGTCAAAGGCTCAGGAGAAGGAACGGATTGAGCGTGAGGAGCAGGCTAAGAAGCGCACGGCGGCAACGAAGAAAGTTGCCAAGCCGATCGTCCTCGACGGCCAGCGTGAAAGTAACCGCCAGATCGTCACGCAACTGTGTGCGGAAACGTTCGGTGCCGACCAGGTGTCCTACTGTTTGCAAATCGTGCAACGTGAATCTGGGTTTAACCACTTGGCTCAGAACCCCCGGTCAACCGCGTTCGGTCTGTTCCAATTCTTGGATAAGACGTGGAAGGGGTATGGGTATGCGAAAACCGATGACCCGACCACACAGACTCGGGCTGGTATCGCCTACCTGCAGAAACGGTACGGTACGCCGCAGCGTGCGATGGACCACCATTACGCGTACGGCTGGTACTAAGCTAGGAATGTTCTAAGAGACAAACACCCTCGAATTCGGGGGTGTTTGTCGTTGACGGCACTCCCCGCTTCCCGTACCCTTCGCTCGATCAAATGCGAAGGGGAATTTGTATCGTGCTTAACAGAAAGGAATTAACGATTGTCCACCTCAGCGAAGCCTGGGACTTACCGAATGGTGTAGTCGTCATGGTCAAGGCCCTGGCGCGGGCGCAAGTAGCAGCAGGCCATCGGGTGACGATCCTCGTCCCCTCGTGGCGGCGTCGGGTACCCGAGCAGTTCGACGGGGTGTGGGTCTATTTTGTGCCAGGCATTCCATTGCCTGGCGGCACAGGGTACATGCTCTCGCTCCCTTGGCTGTCGAAGACCGCTCAGGGCGTGCTCGACGAAGCGGATATCGTCCATACCCACCACCCATTTCTACTGGGCTTGTGGGCGTCGCGGTCGAGGAAGCCGGTGATCTGTACCGCTCACACCAACTACACCTCATACCTCCATTACGCCGGCATTGTCGGCACGTTGCTGAGATGGCAGATGGTCCGGTACATCGGCTGGTTTTTGAACCGATGTACGGCCGTGGTTGCGCCGGCTCCACTGGCTGGCGTGCGGCTGCAAGTCCAGTATGGCGTGCGGCGGAAACCGTGTGTGATCTGGAACGGCATCGACACCGCCCGTTTTGAGGCCGGTAATGGCAAAGATTGGTGCAGTGAGCTTGGCGTTACCAGCGAGATGCCAGTGTTTATCTACGTCGGTCGACTGGCACCGGAAAAACGGGTTGATTGGGTGATCCGGGCAATTGGCCTGGCGTCTCCGGCGCGGTTGCTCGTCGTCGGTACTGGCCCTCAAGAGCTGTACCTCAAGCGACTGGCGAAAGAGTGTAACGCAGAGTTTCGTATCCACTTCTTGGGTGCGCTGTCGCACGATGAGTTGCCGAATGTGTTGGCGGCCGCTCGCTGCTTTATTTCGGCTTCAGAGTCGGAAGTCTGTCCGCTCACCGCACTTGAGGCGCAGGCGGCTGGCTTGCCGGTGCTCGTGGTAGATGCACCGGGCGCGTCCGAGGTGGTCCGAGACAAATTTACGGGTAAAATTACGCCGAACAAGCTGGATGCATTTATGCAGGGTGCGGCGAGCCTGACACTTTCTATGCTGGAAGGCCCGGCATTTGATCGCTGGTACCGGAAGTATGCGCAACGCCAGGCTCGAGGTTTCGATCTGGCGATGATGGCGAAAGACTACCTGGGGCTGTATGCCTCACTGTAGCGTTTAAAAGAGCACCGATTGGTGCTCTTTCTTCTTGTCTACTCACTCTTGGCGGTAACGTCCGGCGGAATAACCGTAAACCAGATCTGGCCGCGGTTGAACGCGAGCTCTTCGCCATCGCTGCCGTAGAGACGGAGCATGTCGCCGGCCGCCGGTTTTTTCCAAGTGGCCTCGGTCTTCTGACCATCTTTGAAGAGGAGCGCTTTCCCCTGTCCCTCGGTTGTCATGAACCACTCACCCTTGCCTTGGTTGGTATTGGGATCGTAGCGGCGGTCAACGGTGAGGACCACAAGATTTTTGGTGAAGATTTGTTCCTTCGTGTTGGCGTCAGTGTGGGGTTGCCCGGCGAGGTTGCGGCTGTAGGCATTCTTCTCTTTGTCGTAGACCCATTTCACCAGGTAACTCGGTGCCGAGAAGTCGATCGTCACAGCAGCCGTCGCCGGCCGTTTGTCGAGCGCGGCCTCATCGTGGAACTTGAAGCCCGGGAAATCTGCGACCTCGGTGGCGGCTTTCTTTGAGGTCGCGTAGTCGTAGAGCTCCTTGCTCGAAGTAAAGAGCGTGTGCTCCGAGGCGATCCCAGGTCGTGGTTCGCGGTGGAAGTACTTCGCGGCGTGCGGCAGGTCGACCACGTCACTGGTCTTTCCTAGGATGCCGAGGGCGGCTTGAGAGCCGCCAGCATGGGCGTAGAGCGCGTGGTAGCCCGATGCCCAGGCGATGAAGTACGGCCGGGCAGATCGGACCGGACCAATTTTGTCGGCATCGGCAGGTGAGAAGATGCCCATGAAGCGGGTAATGCCACCCTCAGTCATGGTTTCCCAGACGTTGGCCGCCGCACTCAAGCCAGCCTGTGGCCGGGCTTCGGGATGGTTCTCGACCATGACGGCGAGCGGCCGCCGCTTGGCAAGCGCCGGATCGACGGCAATACCATTGAGGGCGGAGGCTTCGGTAGTTGGGGCGGGAGGGGTGGTTTGGGTGCTGACGATGGGGAGCGGTTGACCAGCATCGTCATAGACGATCGCTGGTGTGGGCGCGTCGGGTTTGAGGTACCGCGTGTAGGCGGCAACCCCGGCAACAATGAGCACGATGCCAGCCAGTCCGAGGGCAACCGCCCGCCGGACCTTAGGATTCTGCCATGACCGATGATGATGCGAAGACTGATGGAGTACAGGTTCCATGATCCCCTCCTACGTGATTACTTCGTGTCGTGGCCGACGAGGCGATGCCACGCGTCCATGAGTACGACACCGGTGCCAAGTGCGATCAGGATGCAGCTTGCGAGTGCGCCAATGAGTGGCACTGCGCCGAGGCCGGTCATGATGAGTGCGCCAGCAGCGAGTGCGCCGAGTGGCGGCCAGTGCTTTTTCGCAACTGCCATACTGACAAGGTCGCCAACGTAGGTGTACGCCGCAATATGGCCAAGAAGCATCGCGAGTCCGAGCAGCATCGGGACGGCAAAGGCGAGCGGGAGGGTGAGGAGGAAGATGCAGAGCACAACGAAGAGTGGGATCGCCACGAGGAAGCTGCCAATACCGAGCAGGATTGCTTGCCAGGTATGGGTGCGGGCGCTGGTGCGGAGTCGGTCAACGTACTTGGGAGCCAAGAAAGCGATCAGGCCGGCAGAAACAAAGCTCATGAGGAAGCTCGCAAGCAAGCCAGCGAAGAGGCCTTCGCCCCGCATTGGCCGCGCTCCACGGTTGGTCCGCTGAGTGTCTTGGGTGAGGTCGGTCCGGCCGTCGATCCGGGCACCGCTCTCTTTGACGAGCGGCTTGTCGATGGTGCCCGTAATGTTGCCTGCCACGACCGCACCACTGCCAAGGTGGATGGTTTCAGCGTGGATAATCGCATGCTTCTGGACAATGCCGTTGATTGTCACGGCTCGCCCGTAGGCGCGGAGCGTGCCCTGGACGGTGCCGTCAATCACGATCGTGTCGCCGGCGGCAACCACGTCGCCACTCACCACCGAGCCAGGATCGATCGTCACGGTTTCGCCTGCGGCGAGTACGCCACCGCCAACTGTCGTGTCGATGGTGACTGTCTGGCCTGCGGCGAAGACGTTTTGGCCGATCGTATTCCGGATGCCAACATGCTGGCCGGCGACAATCGCATCACCGGCAATGGAACCCCGGATAGCCACATCGTTGCCGGCGCCAAAGAAGGTGTCTTGGATTGATTTGCTGGCTTCGACGATGACGTTGCCCGATTCGCTCGGTACCGCAAACTCAAACGCGTGCGCCTGGCTGACGCCGAGACTCAACAGGATGCCAATCGCCAGGGTGAACGTACGAACAAACGACATAGGAGGATCTCCTTCTCTGGTGTTGTGCGTCCAGTATATCTGGCTCGGGCCAGGTTTAGTAGATGTACCCTTGAATGACGGCGGACGCGGCCTTCATGCGACGTTTTGAGAGCTTGCCCCACCCAATGACGTTCATGTCCGAGACGATGATCTCGTCTCCTTCAACAGCCTCAACATATCCAACGTGACCAATCCGGCCCTCGCTGGTGGCGACAACTGCGCCGGCTCGAGGTACCTTGCTGATCGTGAAGCCGGCCCGTGCGGCGTTCGAGAGCCAACGGTTGGCATTGCCAAGGCGGTTTGGCAGGTCGGGCCGCTTGTTTTTTACCCACCAGGTGCAGTAGCCGTACGGGTAGCTGTTGCCCGTGGTAATCTGTTCGCCAGTCAATGACGCCTGGCTGACAACGGGTTTCGTGTTGACGGTCGATGTGGCAGTCCGAACGACCGTACGCTTCTTCTTCGCCTTGAGCCGTGCTTGCTCTTCGAGCAGGGCTTTTTCGGGTTTGCCCATGTCCGTGGCAACCACGAGCGGTTTTTCTAGGAAGCCGACCAAGGGCACCTCGTCGGTGGTAATAGCCTCGATGCTTTCGAAGGTGAAGTCCGCTAAGCCCTCGTCGAGGTCGATCGAGGTCGGGCCGGCAGCATGAGCTGCCTCAACCACGCTGACCGGGTTGAGCATTGCGACGAGCAAGCCTGCTGCCACTACCGAGGACAGCCGTTGCTTATAGAATGAAACAAGTTTGGTGCCGATCCAGAGTGCGCGTCGGGTGTCTGTGCCGAATTGGCTCAGATCACGACGCCATCGTATGAGTGGATCGTCGAGAGATGGCCCCAGATTGAGATCGTACTGCATGTGCGTGTACTCCTTCTTGGTTCCTATCTCCATGCCCGTGGAGTGCGAAAAAACAAAAATGACTACCACCAGGTGTTAGTCATTTGTGAAAGCCAGTATAGCGGCTGGGGCGGATTTGTCAAGATTGCCATCCACAGGTTTTGCGGTGGGAACGCAAAACGCTCGCCGGAGCGAGCGCTTGCTGTCGGTCGGTACGTAGGAGGGTAAAACGCACCGACGCGAACAAACTCAGTATAGAATTGGCAGCCGATGTCGTCAAGCGGTGCTTGTGGAAAACAGATGCTACCCAAACAAATACCAAACAGTTGTTAGACTTCTCCTCCGAGAACGACCAAAATGTCTGCCGGGCTGGCGATGATGTTCTCGCTGGTCGTGGCTGCGGCTTCGCCCAGTGCGTCGGCAACGGCATCGGCAGTATCCTCGTTACCTTCCAGGTAGTAGAGGGTGGTTTGGACGTAGTCGAACTGGGCGTCGCCGATTGAGAGCACGCGGTACCCAAGGCTTTCAAGAGTTGCCTTAGCTGCGCTGGCGGCTCCGGCCTGCGGGCTGCCGTTCAAAATACGGACGGTTGGGAGTTCGGGTGACACAGCGGTCGTGGGTACGTCAGTCTGGGCCGTCGAGTTCGGCAGGGGTTCGTCGAGGATGGTCGGTGGCTCGAGGCTCGAACTTACGTCCGTAGCAAAGGCAACGGGAGTTTGCGGGGTGGATGACGCAACCGACGCTGGTGCATCGGCACTGACCTCTTGCGGGCCCGGTCGGAGCAGCACCACTAAGCTGCCGAGTACTACCACGGTGCCCAGGAATATAAGCTGCGCGCGTCGTCCCGGCAGTGTGGGTTTCCATCGGGGTAATGGCCTTGTGGCTGCCGGTGCCGGCCACATCGAATCAGGCAGTGGAGGCTGCTTCTTGTAGATACCATCGAACATTGGTTGTGGCGGATTGCCCAACGCCCCTCCCCTACTGACTTTAGGACACGGTCTCTTCTGGCGGCTGCACTAGCTTCTTGTCGCGCCGTTGTTCCCGCTCCTGTTCGTGCGGCGGACGCAGATTCACCGGATCGAGGTACTCTTCCTGCCACTTCTTGTACTGATTCGGTGCCTTATCGAAGTAGGCTTGGTCACGGCTTGGATGGTGGTTCGGTTCGCTCTGCTTCTTCTGTTTTGCCATACGCACCTCCGCTTTGTGTCAGTATACCACGCTACTCAGTCGGTTCTTCCTTCGGCGCATGGTAGCCCAAGACAAGCCGCTCGAGCGTGCGTAACACGGAGATGCCAAGCCGCTCTGGCGCGTGGACCGGAGCAACGAGCAGCGTCTGCATGCCCATCCGGTTGCCACCCAGGATGTCGGTCAGGAGGAGGTCGCCAACCATGAGGATCTGGTGAGGGGGCAGCTGCATGGCGGCCATAGCGAGCCGGAGGGCGCGGCGAAAGGGCTTGATAATCAGGCCGGTTGAGATGGCCAGAATGCCAAACCGGGCTGCCTCGTCATCGAGCTTGTTGGCAAGTCCGAAGACACGCAGTTTGTTAGAGACAATGACGACGTGTTCGCGGCCGAAGACCTTGATGCACCGCTCAAGGAGCGCTGCCCGGCCATCCCCGATCTCGCGGCCATGGCTGCTAATGAGGGTGTTGTCGAAGTCGAAGATAATGCCGCGGATTCCTTGGTCGTAGAGCCACCGGGGGTCGAGGTGGAGTGGCTGGGTGGTGACGTAGGTTGGCTCGACGTACTGCCAACGAAGCTGCAGGCTGGAGCCAGGAAGCGGCTGAATAAATTGCATATACCAACTATACCAAGTTAGAACAGTGAGCCGAGCTGGCGAATGACGCCTAAGACCTTGCCCTGGATATCCACCTTATTGGTGCGGATGGGCGGGTACTTTGGGTTGGCAGGTTGGAGCCGGATCCCATCCTTCTCCTTGTAGTAGCGTTTGAGGGTGACGTTTTCTTCTTCGAGCAAGGCGACAACAATGTCCCCATTCTTCGGCTGGACGGTGCGTTGGATGACCACGTAGTCGCCGTCGAGGATGCCGTCGTCCACCATGGAATCACCGCGGACACGCAGGGCGAAGACATCGGGCCCCATCATGGACCGTGGAATATCGATGGTTTCGTTGGTGCGGATGGCGGCAATTGGCGAGCCGGCGGCGATCGCGCCCATGAGCGGGATTTCGAAGGTCCGCTCGTCCCACGACGGTGTAACTTGGATAGAGCGGGCCTCAAGTCGGTCTTTACTTAAGAATCCCTTCCGCTCGAGCGTTTCGACGTGCTCGGCGACGGTAGCCACGGATTTGAGGTTGAGGTGCTGGGCGATTTCGCGGTAGCTGGGGGCGTAGTTGTGGTCTTCGATGTACGCGCGCAGGTAGTCGAGCACGCTCTTCTGTTTCGGGGTGAGATGTGACATAGCTCTTGGAGTATGACCGAACAAAGACCGTATGACTAGAGGGTTGACTGTGGAAAATGTTGTCCCCACATTATTGGCCCAGGTAGGTAGGTGTAAACCGCTTCCGGCGGCCATCTGGAACGGCGTACAGCTGGGTGCCGAGGCTCAAGCCGCTCGTAATACTTCGGCTGCCAAATTTATTCCGGACAGCATCCATGGCTTTGGTGAGCCGCTCGGTCCGTTGCTCGCTGGGCAGGAGGCTCATGGTGGCCTGGCGCCGTCGGGCGAGCTTGAAGGTGGTGACGGAGGGCATGCGGATGTGGGTGCCGGCGGTGAGGCCGCTGCCAGGTGTGTTGATCGCCTGCTCGATCAGGGACCAGGCGGCTTGGTAGAGGTCGCGGTCGCTCTCGAGTTGCTGCGAGGTGCTCATGTGGCTCGACCAGCCGCTCCGGTCGCTTTTTCGTAGGTAGACGGCAACCCCGTGGGCTACAAAGCCTTGTCGTCGCAGCCGCTGCCCGACTTTTTCGACGAGGTAGTTGAGGACGGACGGCAGGTCGACGACCGGCAGATCGGTTGGCAGCGTGTACTGGTGGCCGATCGACTGTTCGGGTTTGGCGGCCCAGTACGGGATGACGGGTGCGGTATCAACCCCCTGGGCGATCAGGTACAGCTCCTTCTCGTAGGGAAAGACGACGGGTTTCAGTTCGTCGAGCGTTTTCGTAGCCAGGTCGGCAAGCGTGCGGACACCCACCGCGTGGAGCTTGCGTTCTAACTTGCGGCCAATGCCGGCCAACTCGCCGATTGGCGCTTGGGCGTAGAGCGCACCTCGCGTGAAGGCCCGGGCTCCAGCCTGTTGGAACTGGCGGACGGTTACGCCCTCGTCGTCGCCCAGCAGGGCAACGCAGCCGTCCGGCTTGTGAAATTCACCCGCGAGCTTGGCCAGGCGCTTCCCATGGGCGATGCCGATCGAGGCCGTCATGACCTCACCCAGGTGGCGGCGAAGCATGGCTTTAATGTGGGCGACATTGTGGAGGATGGCCGCTATCCCCTGCTCGCCGGCAGGAATACCGTGCAGCTCTACGAACGCCTCGTCGATCGAGAAGATCTCAACCGAGGGCGAGAGCGTTTCGAGGATACCGAACATCGTCTCGCTCCAGGCTTGGTAGGTCTCGTAGTCGGGCGGCACGATGATGAGTTCCGGGCAGATCCGGATGGCGTCCCAGCTCGACATGGCCGTCTTCACGCCGCGCAACTTCGCCTCGCGCGAGGCGGCGGCAATGACCGAGCGGGTGCCGGGCTTGCCACCGACCCCAACCGGCTTGCCGCGTAGCGCAGGGTTCTTCTGCTGCTCCACTGAGGCGAAGTAACTGTTCATGTCGACATGCAGGATCCAACGCATGCACCCACTGTATCACGAACAAAGACCGAACAAGAGTGGATAACGACTGCTGGTAAGCAAAAAATGAGGCCGGTTCATTGAACCGGCCTCCCCTATTCCTTCACCGTAATCCGCTGTGGACTGTCGCTGGGTTGCACCTCGAGCTTCGTGTCCGCCATGGAAATGTAAAAGACATCATCTCCTTTGATGCGCTCAAAGCCCTTCAGGTGTTTGACCAAGTGCCAGTACTTATTCAGCATCTTTTTATCGATGCTTTCCTTTATGACGATCAACTCTTGAATCACCTCAGGAGGTAATTGTTCACGCAGTACCTTGATAGCCTCTGCCTCCTCAATCTTGATTTCAATCCGGGCAGCGGCCTCCCGCCATCCAATCCGGCCGGTAGGCGTACCGGTGCTTTTCATGGTTGCCTTCGGTATGAGCGTGGCGCGATGAGCGGTCATGTACTGATGAATCCGAGACGCCTGTACCTCAATTGCCGTGTTGAGCGGAGCAATTTGTGCCGCCGCCTGCTCTTGCAGCTGCTGTATTTCTTGGCGGGTTTTCAGGCTGATTTGATACTTGGTATCAAGGTAGCGTGCAAGTGCGGCATGTGCCTCGAGGAGTTCGGTTTTCGATTGGATTGGCGTTTCGAACTCCACGAGTTTGATCGATTGCGCTGTATCCTTCTTGCTCACGTCTTTCGTTCCTTCCGAAATGTAAAAATGCATCGGCGCCATGGTACAGGCGCGACGGAAGTATAATGGCCGTTATCTGGTTTGACTAGGTCAAGCGTAACCAGGCCGTGGTAATGCCGAAGGCGACGGCGACGTTGAGGGATTCTTTCGCCCCGAGCATGGGAATCATGACGTGGTGGTCTGCAAGGGAGAGCGTGTCTGCGTGCACACCGTAGAGTTCGTGGCCGACGACCAGGGCGATCCTCTCCCCTGCTACAGCAAGCTCGGTGAGTGGGATTGCGTGTGAGGTTTGCTCAAGCGAGACAATCGTGAAGCCATCATGTTTGAGCTGGGCGATAGCTTCGCCTGTCCGTTCAACATGCGTCCAGGGCACTGTCTCTTCGGCGCCAAGGGAGGTCTTGGTGATTCGACTCCTTCGTCGCTCATCATCTGGGGCGCCGGTCATGCCGCAGAGGTAGAGGTGTTCGAGCGCGAAGGCGTCGGCTGTCCGAAACATTGAGCCGACGTTGTAGAGGCTGCGGATGTTGTCGAGGACGCCGACCAGGCGCCGCTCACGCGCCATGGCGTTAGTCCTGGGCGAGTTCGGCGAGCTTGCGCTCAATCACCTGCTCGACGTCGTCGAAAGCGACGGTGTCTTGGGTGCCGTCGAACATATTGCGGACGATAATGGTGCCATCGATCGCTTCGCGTTCACCGACAATGAGAGCGAGCTTGGCACCCATTTTGTCGGCTGACCGGAGCTGTGATTTCAGGCTCTCTTTGCCAAGGGCCATGCTGGCTGCCAGGCCCTTCTTGCTTAGGCTGACGAGGAGCGGGATGGCCTTCTTCTTTGCCCGGTCGCCCAGCTGGATGACGAGAATTTCGGTGCCGATGAGCGGCTTGACCTCGATCCCCCGTTCGATGAGCTTCTCGACGACCCGCTCAACGCCTAGGCCGAAGCCGAAGGCGGGCGTGGCTGGTCCGCCCAGCGTCTCGACGAGATCGTCGTAGCGTCCCCCGCCGCCCAAGACCGCCTGGCGGCCGGGATCGTCGCGGTGCCGGATTTCGAACGTTGTCCGGGTGTAGTAGTCGAGGCCACGGACGAGGTAGTGGTTAAGGTCATACGGGACACCGGCCTCGTCGAGGTACTCGAGGACGAGCATGAAGTGGCTGCGGCACTCGTTGCAGAGGTTGTCGATCGTCGCCGGCGCCGCTTCGCGGTACTGCTGACACTCTGTTTCCTTGCAGTCGAGCAGGCGGAGCGGATTGCTGTGGAAGCGCTCCTGGCATTGGGCGCAGAGGTGCGGGAGCAGCGGCTCGTAGTAGCTCTTCAGTGCTGCCCGGATGTGGCCGCGGCAGGCTTTGTCGCCAATGGAATTGAGCTCAATAACGAGCTGGTCGTCCAGATGTAGATCTTGGATCACCTGCCAGAGCGCGAGCAGGGTCATGGCATCGGTGAGGGGTGTCTCGTCGCCAAAGACCTCGGCATTCAGTTGGGTGTGCTGCCGGTACCGGCCCTTCTGGGGGCGGTCGTAGCGGAAGTTCTGGACGAACGAGTAGAGCTTGACCGGCTGTGACCACGTGCGCATCCCGTGCTCGATGTAGGCGCGGACGAAACCGCCCGTACCCTCGGGCCGTAGGACAAGCTCCCGGCTCGCCCCCTCGTCCGCTGACGCCTCGTCGGTACGCGTGCCGATCCGGCTGACGGCGAAGAGCTCTTTCTGGACAATGTCCGAATCCTTGCCAGCGCCGCGCAGGTAGAGCTCTTTCGGCTCAACCACCGGCGTATCGATCGGCTGAAAGCCGAAGCTTTGGAGGCGGGTCTGCGTCACGTGCTTCAGGTAGGCCCAGTACTTCTGCTCTTCAGGTAGGACGTCGCGCATGCCTCGGGCGATCGAGATCGGTTTCTCCATGGCACTCCTTTGCTGTACCGAGGGAGTATAGCACGCAACGCAACAGGAGGCCAAATCTGTTACGAACGGGGGTTACGAATCGATGTGGAACCAGGTTTTGATGTGGCTGCGCGCCTTCTGCGTTTTGGCGAAGGTCAGCCAATCACGCTTTGGCCCGGTTGGGTGTTTGTTCCGGCTAATCTCGACAATGTCGCCATTCTCCAATTTCGTGTTGAGCGAGGAGAGCTTACCGTTGACCTTGGCGCCGCTCATCGATTCGGCGACCTCGGAGTGGATGGCGTAGGCGAAGTCGACCGGCGTGCTCTCTACGGGCAGAGTGATCACCTCACCCTTGGGCGTGAAGACGAAGATTTGGTCGGTGAAGAAGTCGAGGCGGAGGGCTTCCTTCAGCTCGAGCGGATTCTTGAGCGAGTCCTGCCAGGCCTTGAGGTCGTTGAGCCACGCCAAATGTTCGGGCGAGGCGGCGTCATGCTCCCCTTCTTTGTACGTCCAGTGGGCGGCGATACCGCGTTCGGCCTGCTCGTGCATCTCGGGCGTGCGGATTTGGAGCTCGACAATTTCCCCGTCAGGACCAAAGACGGTCGTGTGAAGCGAGCGGTAGCCGTTCGGCTTGGGCGTAGCGATGTAGTCCTTGATTCGTCCGATGAGCGGGTTCCAGCGGCTATGGATGAGACCGAGCGTGCGGTAGCAGTCGCTGGCCGTTGGGACAATAATCCGAACTGCGATCAGGTCGTAGATCTTGCCCATGTCTCCCTGGTAGCGCTGCAACTTCCGCCACAGGCTGTAGGTGTGCTTGACGCGGCCGTGGATGCTGACGGCGCCGATGCCGTCGGCTTCAAGGTGGGTTTGGAGAATGCGGCGGAAGCGGCGGATGTAGCGTTCACGTTCAACAATCTTTGACTCAAGGATGAGTTGGATCGCCTCGTACTCTTTCGGGTAGACGTACGGGAAGGCTAAATCTTCGAGTTCGCCCTTGATCTGGCCCATACCGAGCCGGTACGCGATCGGCGCGTAGATCTCGAGGGTTTCTTGGGCAATCCGGGCCTGCTTCTCTGGGCGGAACGAATCGAGGGTGCGCATGTTGTGAAGCCGGTCGGCCAGCTTGATCAGGATGACGCGGCTGTCCTTGGCCATGGCGATGAGCATCTTGCGAAGCGACTCGACCTGGCGCTCGAATGCGAGTCGCTTTTCGTTCCGCCGCTCGAGAATGCGCGAAACGAACGAGGTTGATTCGTGCAATTTCACCTTCTGGAGTTTCGTCACGCCGGCGACGAGTTCGGCAATGTCTTTGCCAAACTGGCTTTCGAGCTGCTTCGACGTCATCTCGGTATCTTCGAGGATGTCGTGGAGTACGGCAGCAGCGACGGTGTGGGCATCAAGCTGCAGTTCGGCCAGGAAGAGCGCGACGGTGAGGGGATGGGTTAGGTAGGGTTCGCCGCTCTGGCGGGTACTTCCCGCATGGTACTGGGTCGCCACCACAATGGCACGGTCGATTAGGCCCCAGTCGTCGCTCGATAGGTAGGCAGTGGCGGTTGCTTCGAGTTTACGCTGTAGCTCGAGCTCGCTTGCCATGGGATCCTACTGGGCGCTCAAGTGGTGGCCGCTGCGTGCTCACCCGAATGCCTCGTTTGTCGGCGCTGACGGTATAGGTGGTGGCTTTCGACTTGAGGACGCTGTCCGCCAACTTGGTACCGAGTTGTTCTTGGACGAGGCGTCGGATATCCCGTGCGCCGGCCCGTTTGGCGGTGAGGAGAGTAGCGAGATGGTCAGTGACCGCTGGTTCAATAGCGACGACGTATCCCTCGGCAGCGCCCTGGTCGATAAGTCGGGTAAGCTCAAGGCTGATGATCGAGCGTAGGCTCGTTTGGTCAAGTGGGTGGAACGGAATGATCGCATCCAGTCGGCCGAGGAACTCGGGCTGGAAACGCTGCTTGATGAGCTCGTGGACGGCCGCCTCGGTTCTTGCGGCGGTGTGCTGTTTTGCAAACCCAACCGGACCGGCTTCCTGCCAAAGCTGGCCACCGATATTCGAAGTGAGGACGATGACGGTCTCATTGAAGTGGACCGTCCGTCCCGTGCCATCGGTCAGGCGGCCATCCTCCATGATTTGAAGCAGGAGGTGGAATACGTCGGGGTGGGCCTTCTCAATTTCGTCGAAGAGGACGAGTTGGTGCGGCCGGCGCCGGATCTGTTCAAGGAGCTTGCTCGGCTCGTTGTAGCCGACGTACCCTGGCGGCGCGCCGATCAGCCGGGCGACCTGGTGCCGCTCCATAAACTCGCTCATGTCGAGTTTGAGGAGGGCATCTTGTGAGCCGAAGATCTGTTCCGCCAGCACCTTGGCCGTCTCGGTCTTGCCGACGCCGGTTGGGCCGACGAAGAGGAAGACGCCATGGGGGCGGTGCGGCAGCTTGAAGCCGCTCTTGCTGCGCCGGATGACGTTGCTTACGGCAGTAAGGGCGCCCTGCTGACCAATGATACGCTCGCCGATCGTTTCCTCGAGCTTGAGGAGTGAACGCCGGTGCATGACCGAGAGGCGGTTGGCTGGGATGCCAGACCAGCGGCTGATGATGGTGCGCAGGTGGTCGGCGGTCAGGCTGTGACTGTACGCGGCCGGTTTCGTTGGCTTCGCCCGCTCTTTGTCCTTGAGTTTCTTAAGCTTTAGCCGCAAGTTGCTTTCTTGGTCGCGGAGGTAGGCAGCCCGCTCGAAGTGTTCTTGGCGGAGCTCGTACTCTTTCTGGTTGGTGAGCCCCTTCAGCTCGCGCTCAAGGGCTTGCAGTGACTGCTGGGCACTCGCCATGGTGACAGGTCCCCGCTTGGCGCGGATCGAGGCGGCTGCCTCGTCGATGAGGTCAATCGCCTTGTCGGGGAAGGACCGGTCGTGGAGGTACCGGGCAGCCAGCGTGATCGCTTCTGCAATGAGCGCATCATTGATTTCGACCTCGTGGAACTGCTCGTACCGGTGCTTGATCCCAAGAAGGATCGCCTCGGTTTCTTTGGCCGACGGTTCTGCCACAAGAATCGGTTGGAAGCGCCGCTCCAGCGCAGCATCCTTCTCGATGTGTTTTTTATATTCCGTGGTCGTCGTTGCTCCAATGACACGGAGCGCGCCCTTGGCGAGCACAGGTTTCAAGATGTTTGCGGCATCGAGGCCGCCCTCGGCGCTCCCCGCACCAACGAGCGTGTGGATCTCATCGATGAACAGGATGATATCGGTCGATGATTCGAGCTCGGCCACCATCCGACGCAGCCGTTCCTCGAACTGGCCACGGTACATCGTGCCCGCGACGAGGGTGCTGAGCTCGAGCTGGACGATTCGTGCTGATGCAAGGTAGGCCGGCACGCGGCCACCAGCAATGGCGCTCGCGAGGCCCTCGACGATAGCAGTCTTACCAGTCCCCGGTTCGCCGATGAGAATGGGGTTATTTTTTGTTTTCCGTCCCAGGATGTGGGTCAGCCGCTCAAGCTCGTTTGCCCGGCCAATGAGCGGCTCCAAGGCATCCTCGCGAGCGAGGGCGGTGAGGTCCGTTGTCAATTCATCGAGAATCGGGGTTGTGCTATCGGATTCCTCGTCCTCGTGGTTGTCGAGTACAGTAACATCGTCCCGCTCCTGCGGGGTCATTGATTGGCCAATCACCCCCAGAATCTCGATGTCGTGCCCGCCAAGCTGCTGTTCTTGCTGTTCAAAGAGGTGGCGTTCCAGCATCTTGCGGACCGCTTTCGGGTCAAGGCCAAGCTGGTGGAAGAGCTGATGGGCGCGGCAGTTCGTGTCGGTCGTGAGCGCCCAGAGCAAGTGCTCGGGTCCGATCAGTGCAGACTTCTGTGTGGCAGCTTGAAAGGCTGCCCGTTCCAAGACGGATTTCGCCTCGCCTGCCATGCTGCCCTTGGTGGTCGTCGTCCGCTTGTCCATGGTGAGGACAAGGCGAAGCTGGTCCAGTGTGATTGGGAGTTTGCGCAAAACCGTGTAGGCGGGTGAATCTGGTGTGACCGTGAGCGCGAGCAAGATGTGCTCTGAGCCAAGGCCAGCATCGAGCGTCTCGGCGTAGCGCTGTGCTGCCACCAAGATTGCTCTCGCCTGGGGCGAAAATTTTGCAAAGCTCTCAAGTGGCAAGTCGTTCATGGGCACGTATGTGTATGGGTATTACTCCGTAGGTTCCGTCGTCGGCTCGACCGCATCATCAGTGGTCTCTGCGGTGGCTGTGTCGGTTGTTTCGTCGGTTGTAGGAGCCGCCTCATCCTCCATCGTCTCGTCAGTGCGAGCCGATGGGAGTTCGTCCTTGACGATGTCGAGATTCCAGCCGGTCAGCTTGCTTGCAAGACGGACATTTTGACCGCTCTTGCCAATGGCTAGCGAGACTTGGTCGTCAGGTACCTGGATCTTGGCAGTCTTCGTCGCCTCATCGAGGGTGATCGATTCCACTTTGGCTGGCGAGAGGGCGTTGGCAATGAGCTGCATGGGATCGGTATCCCACAGAATAATGTCGATCTTTTCTTCGGAGAGTTCCGAGAGGACGGCCTGGACGCGGATGCCTCGTTGGCCAACGCACGAGCCAACCGGATCGAGTCCTTCTTGGTGGGCGGCAACGGCCAGCTTGGTCCGCGAGCCGGGTTCACGGGCAATGGCTTCAATGGTGACCGTGCCGGTTTGGAGTTCTGGCACTTCCTGCGTGAAGAGACCTCGGATCAGGTCGGGATGCGTTCGTGAGACGAGTACCTTGGGTCCTCGATTCGTCTCTTCGACGCCGCGGACGTAGAACTTCAGGCGCTGGCCAGTGTAGTACCGCTCGTTTGGCACTTGGTCGTGCGGCAACATGACGGCATTCATCCGGCCGATATTCACGACCGCGTCCTTGCCCTCGATTTGCTGGATGGTACCGCTGACGATCTGCCCCTCTTTGTCCTTAAACTCTTGGTAGAGCATGGAGCGCTCTGCCTCGGCAATGCGCTGGATGATCACCTGTTTGGCCGTTTGGGCGGCAATCCGGCCGAAGTCGGCATGTTCTGGGAGCGGGAGGACGATTTCGCCACCAACCTCTGCGTCCTTCTGCAGCTCTTTCGCCTGGGTGAGGGTAAGCTGTCGCTCCGGCTCCTCGATCTCGGCGTCGTCGGCAAGGATCTCATACACCTGGAACATCTTTGTTTTTGCAATGTCTTTTTCGTTGAGCGTAGCGCGAATGACTTGGCCTGGTTTGCCATAGTCTTTCCGGTACGCAGCGGCGAGCGCGGCTTCCACGGTTTGAATGACGGTTTCAACCGGCAACCCTCGCTCTTCGGCGAGTTGTTCGAGGGCGGCCATGAACGGTGATGATGCCATACGTGTTCCTTCCATATAATGTCTTCATGCTACTCGATTTGGCGCTAAAAAACCAGGCAACCTGCGGTTGTCTGGATAGTGGCTGGATAGTACCACTGACGAGGTTAGGCGTCAATGGAGTCGCGGTATACGTACCACGGAAACTGTAGCGCCGCCGTGAGGATACGTTGAAGGCGCCAAGGCTCCATGAGCAGGCGCCATACCCACTCTAATCCAAGCGTTTGCAGCCAGACCGGTGAGCGGCGGGCTCGTCCGGTAATGAAGTCGAAGGATCCCCCAACGCCCATCATGACCGGCACGCCGAGTTCCTGCTTGTGTTCAGCAATGAAGAGATCCTGCTTCGGGGCTCCGAATGCAACAAGGAGGATATCGGGTTGGGCAGCGGCAATGCGGTTGACGAGCGCGGCGGTAGCATCGGGTGTGATGACGGCGCCCCGTGGCAAACCTTCCTCCGCGCTTACAATGTTGAGTGCTGGATAGCGGGCGCGCAGCTGTACGGCTGCTGCCTCGGCCACGCCCGGATCTCCCCCTACAAGGTAGAGCCGCCAACCTTGTACGGCCGCCCGCTGGCTCATGGATGCAATAAGATCAATGCCGGGCACGGTTTCGGGTACAGGCTTACGTACCGGTGGCAATTTGAGTAGCAGGCAGACGCCGATGAAGAGTCCTTGCACCAGGCCCACGAGCGTGGCTGCTGGCTGCCAGCGAGGACGTCGCAGGCTAAGAAACGCAGCTGCGCCAAGGATGCCGGCTCCGTCCGGTACGTTGAGTTCTGCGTGCTGGAGGGCGGTTCGGAATACCGGCTGCCGTACGGATGCCATGACGAACTCAGGATTGACGGTGGCAATCTGGTGTGGCAACCGGCTGTCGATCATCGCGGCGATCCGCTCCAGTGCTTCGGCACGCGTGACCGGATCGATGGGAATGCCAAGGATGGCAACTCGCTGCTTCACCATGAGCCCCCGCCTCCTCCGCCAAACCCTCCCCCACTGCCGCCACCCGAGAAGCCACTTCCGCCTGAGCTGGCTGTGGTGACGCCGGCGAGACTACCCGAGAGATTGCTGTCGATGCCACTTGTGAAACTTGTGGTTGACCAGTGGCTGCCATAGTAGCCGCTGTACCACTGTGGCGCGGCAGTCGCGATGTCTTTGAACGCCTTGGCCCAGAGCCCGGCGACGCCAAGGGCAATGGCGTATGGCAAGTACCGTTCGAATAGGTGTTTCTCCTCAGCGAATTTCATACGGTACCGCTCAGCCGTTCGTAGGTAGAGTTCGAAGCCAAGGATTTCTTCTTTCTTGTGGACGCCAGCCAATGTCCGCTTCGGCATGAAGGGGGCGGCAATGAGGAGGAGTAGGCCTGACACACCGAAGCCAATCAAGCCAGGCAGGCCGAAGAAGCCGATGGCAACGAAGGACAGGCCAAGGACGATGCAGCCGGCAACAATCAGGGTAGCGCGGGCAAACCGTGGATTGTGCTGGGTGTACCCCTTCGTGACAAGTCCCTGCAACACCTCATGCTCCAGCGTGCTTTTCGCTTGGATGACGGCAGCGTTGTGCTTGATGTCGGCCAGCTTGATGTGATCTCCGCCCTGAAAGAAGGCCTCAAACAACGCCCGCTCTGCCTTCAGGGCATCTGCTGGGAGTGCGGCCAGCTTGGTGAATTCGTATTGGCCCTTCTTTGGTTCTTGAATGGTAAGTTTGCCGGCAACGGCCCAGGCAATAATGAGAGCAGTCAGATCCTTCCCGTGCACGTCCTCGCGACGCAGTGCTGCGGTCTCGAGTAATGAAAGATTCTTCGGTGCGGCAAACATTGGAACGATGGTGCCCCTGCCACGGGGATCCTGGCCGAATCTACGAAATAGCCAGATGAGCGCAACCAGCGTGACGATAGGTACGGCAAGCGGCCAGTTGTCGAGAAAGAACCACCAGCCCCGCACGATAGCGTTTGGTAGTGTTACCAGGCCTATTGGTATTCCCGTTACAATGGTGAGCCCCTCCCCTGCCTCCAGGAGGCGTGAGCTTGCAAATCGAACAGTACCACTTGCATAGGAGGCTGGTGCGAGCTCGGTGCTGCCAAGCTCGCCCTGGAAGGCGGTGCGAAGCACCTGTGCATCCGTTGGCGCGCCAGGCAGGAGTACGGCAGCGGATGCGTTTTCGATCGTTGTATCCCACTCATTGCCCGTTGCGTTCCAGTAGAGTTCAATGTGGCCGGGAAGCTCATTTAGGGCATTCTGTACGCGATAGTGAATGACGTACTGGTGCGGACCCGATACCAGGATGTCTGGATCGCCAATCTTGAGCGTGCTCTCGCCAAAGGAGCGTTCGAGCGTGTACGGATCGCCTTCGGCGGTGACATCTGACAAGCGAATGTTCCGCTGGGCGCCGGTGTTCGTCCGGTAGTGTGTGGGAATGGTTCGAAAGATACCGTGTCGTTCATTCTCACCGAAGTCGACACTGATCGTTTCGGTAATAAGGAGCTCGGCATCCCTCTGGATATTCACGACGGTATCAAAAGAAGTAATCGTGAATGCTTCTTGTGCGCGGCTGTTGCCGGGCAGTGCGCAGCATGCCGCAATGAGTGCGGCAAGAACGACCAGGTGCTTCATTGGGCGTGGTCTACTACGGTCACGTTCGTCATCGTGTCGCCGACGCGAATTTGGTCGACAACATCCATGCCGGCAGTGACCTCGCCAAAGATAGTGTAGGCCGGTGGCAGCGGCGTGTCTTTGAGCATAATGAAGAACTGGCTGCCATTCGTATTCGGGCCAGCGTTGGCCATGGCCACAATACCTCGACGATACGGTCGGCTGACCGGCTCATCGTCAAACCGGTAGCCGGGTCCTCCGCGTCCCGTGCCTTCGGGATCGCCTCCCTGAATGACGAAATTCGGTTCGACCCGGTGAAAGGTGAGGCCGTCGTAGAATTTGTTGGTGGCAAGAAAGACAAAGTTGCTGACAGTGGTCGGTGCCTCGTCGGCGAACAAGGTAAACCGGATTTCTCCCTTATTGGTCGTTAGAAGAATGTCTTTGCCCTTGATCTGGTCGTCAGGCAATTGTCCGGGTGCCGTATCGAATGACCGTTTGATTGCTGGTTGGTCTGACGAGGTGTTCATAGTCATGCTCCCTGGTTCTGTTGTTGATGTGGGTTTGGATGTTGATTGGCAGCCGGTCAGCAGGATTGCAATGCCTGCAACCAGCCAAAGATGACGGTTTGTCATGGTGTATCCTCTCGATCAGCAAAAATAAGTCGTCGGTGGATTGCGCGTGTCAGCTCAACGTCGCGCAGGCAGTAGCTGTAAATTTCTTCTGTCCGACCAGCAAGGAAGTAGTCATAGACCTGGCTGCCATCGATGTTCTGCTTCGAGCTTTCAAAACCAAGAATCCGTGCGAGCTGGTCGAGTCCGGTGGCGGGTGTGCTCCACTGATCCCATACCCGCATCGTGTCGAAAATCGGTGCAGCCTGGTGCCGCTCAAACGAGAGGGTTTTTGTGGGCTTGACCCTATGGATAATTGAACGCTTGTAGATGAACGGAAGATCGAAGTCGAGCGCGTTGTGTCCAACCAGCAGGTCGGCGTCCTTCGCTACGGCCCAGAACGACTGCAGGAGATCGGCCTCCTCGCCTGTAAGAATTGTTGCCGGTTCTTCGTCTTGTGCAATGCCGATACACAGGATTCTGCCCCAGTTGCCAGACAGCGAGGTGCCGCGGATGTAGTCGGCAAAGCTACCGCTCTTCGACCGCTTCCGTTCGTAGACTTCTCGCAGTTGGGCCTCAGCCGTGGCTGGCGCGGGCAACGTTTCGATATCGAGGTACAGGGTCATGCGTCGGAACCGTCGGGGGCTGGATCTGGTCGGCTATTGAGGATGGTAAACTCGTGCTCAATCTCGGTGAGTCGTTGTTGCGCCTCGCGCATGATTGCCTGGCCTTGTCCGAAGAGCTTCAGGCTTGTTTCGAGGTCGGTTTGCTCGCCCTCGAGTTGGGCTGTAATTGCCTCGAGCGAACTCATGAGCTGTTCAAATCGCTTTTTCGCTGGCATGGTGCACCTCCGATGCGATGACGCCGTCGGCCACGTGCGTACTAAGTCGTTGTCCCTGCCGAACTGCGTCCACTGTTCGAATTACTCTACCTGATTGCTCATCGGTTGTGAACGAGTAGCCACGGGCCACGATCGCTGCCGGATTCAGTGCGGTTAAGAGTGAGGCCGCGCTGGTCGCCCGGCTCTTGGCAGCGGCAAGTCGCCCACTGGCTACATCCGACAGCCGGTGTTGGAGCTGCACAGTCTGCTGCGCGGCGTGAGCTACGGTGTGCCTAACTGAGACTGCTGCGTGCGCGTAGCGGGCAAACAGCTGTCGAGCCTGGTGTAGTAGGTGCTGTATAGGTAACTCAAGTCGCTGAGTAAGCGATGTGAGCTGGTGACGGTTACGCAGTATACGCTCGCGAACGCGCTCGGTCATCT
This sequence comes from uncultured Candidatus Saccharibacteria bacterium, assembly GCA_964480605.1. GTDB lineage: Bacteria > Patescibacteriota > UBA1384 > JACPKC01 > JACPKC01 > JBBUCD01. The sequence continues at coordinate 56,087 of CAYZPG010000001.1, forward strand.
GCGCATAGTGCCGGATGAGTTGCTGCTGGACCGCATCGCGTGCAGGCACGGCGAGCTGGGCAGCGTGGCTTGGCGTGGCAGCCCGCTGGTCGGCAACTAATTCGGCAATCGTGGTGTCGCGCTCATGGCCGATAGCGCAAATGAGTGGAATTCTGCTGGCAAAGATGGTGCGTGCGACGCGTTCGTCATTAAAGGCCTGGAGATCCTCCATGGAGCCCCCGCCACGAGTCAGAATGATCGTATCAACTGACGTACGTTCGTTAAAGAATTGCACTGCAGCAATAATTTCGGGAACAGCGTTTTTTCCTTGAACGTGAACCGGATGTAAATACAGGTGGACTCCGCCCCAGCGACCTACGACGACCGTGCGTACATCATCAAGTGCTGCTCCCTCGGGTGACGTGATGAGGCCAATTGACTCCGGATACGGCGGGATGGCTTGCTTGTGGCCTGCTTGGAACAGACCCTCTCGTTCGAGCTGTGCATAGAGGAGCTCGTAGGCTTGCTGGAGAGCGCCTGCTCCAACGGGCTTTACTGCTTCTACGCTCAACGAATATTTGCCGTAGGGTACATAGATGCGTGGCCGCGCCAGGACACGCACGAGCATCCCATTGGTAAACGACCGGCCAACTTTGTAGACAGAGGCAAAGCAATTGATGACGCTCGCACTGTCTTTCAGGTCAAACGTTACCCATTGGCCCCTCTTAATTTGGAGGCCGGTGATCTCGCCCTCTACCAGGATGGGCCCAATTTCGGCTGCTAGAACTTGATTGACCAGCTCGTTGCACTGCTCGACGGAATAGACTGGTGGTTCAGCGACGTACGACATCTACCGTGTGGCACCGATCTCATGGGCAACCTGCTCGAGTACGCCAATCGTTTTGCGAGCAGCCGCTTCCCACGAAAACTGCTTGGTCCGTTCCAGGCCAGCCCGAATGAGCCGCTGCCGCGTTCGAGGTTCACTTGCCAGTACGAGCATTGCGTCTGCAATGGCGTCTGATTTTGTTTCGTTCACGAGCAACCCGGCATCGCCCACGATCTCCGGCAGCGAGGAATTTCGGCTGGCAATAACAGGGCAGCCGGATGCCATGGCTTCCAGCGCAGGCAGGCCAAAACCTTCGAAGCCCGAGGGAAAGACGAGTGCCTCTGCAAATCGGAGCCAGTGCGCATTGTCATGATCTGACACGTAGCCGAGCAGTACGACATCCTGCCTGATACGCGCGGGGAGTGCATCGAGCGCCGCCTGGATTTCTTCGTAGCCGTGTTGACCGGGTTTGCCGGCTAGGAGCAGACGGTGCTGGGTAGCGTGCCGTTCTTTGAGGGACCGGAACGCTTGGATGAGACGCACGGTATTTTTTTTGGCTTCTAACCGTCCAATAGCATAGAAGTATGGGCGCATTGCCATGATGTTGGGAGGCGGGGTGTCGGTGGTCAGTGCGGGAAAGAACTGCTCTCGGTCGACGCCATGGTGGATGACGTGGATACGGTCGGCTGGATATTTGGTGAAACGGATAATGTCATCCTTCGTCGCCTGTGAGACGGCGATGAGCCGCGTACTGGTTCGTACGGCCTGGCGAAGACCCACCCGCTGAAAGAGCCGTTCAAACGTTGAGTAGAATTGTGGGAAGTGCTCGAAACCTAGGTCGTGGACAGTGTTCACGACGCCACGCGGATGGACAAGTGGAATGGTGTGAGAAGGAACAAAGAGAACGTCCGGCTTTGGTCCTGTAAGGAATTCCCAGCTGAGACGCAGGTGCGTCCAGCCCTTTGGAAAGGGTAGAATCTGATACGTCACGTTGGCCCGACCCGTATCGAGCGGTTTTGAGGGTGGTTTTGGTGCGTAGATGGTGTACCGGTGATGGGGTGCTACTCGGAAGAGCTGCTCGAAGATCGTGTGCGAGTAGTGTTCAGTGCCAGTGTAGTTTTCTTTGGCAATGCGAGAGCCATCGAGGCCGATATGGAGCATACTCGTAGTCTATGGGACTAGCTCTTCGCCCACAAGACCGAACGCTTGTACGCATCAAGATGCTCTACGGCAATGCCGGCGCCTTTCGCGACGCACAGCATGGGTTCTTCGGCCAGTTGGCATGGGACACCAGTGACTTTCGTAAAGAGGTCGTCAATCCGTCGAAGGAGTGATCCGCCTCCCGTAAGGACAATGCCCTTGTCCATGACGTCCGACGCCAGTTCGGGCGGTGTCTTTTGTAGCACTTCCCGTACGGTCGCAATAATTTCGCCTATGGGCTCTTTGACGGCCGCGACGACGTCATTCGAGGATACAATGACGCTCTCGGGCAAGCCGGTGACGGCGTTTGATCCAGACGCCTCCATGGTCAGGTCTTTTTTGAGGGGAAGTGCGGCGCCAATTTTCATCTTAATGTCTTCTGCTGTTTGGTCGCCCACGGTGAGCCCATGTTTTTTTCGAATATAGCTCACGATAGCTTGGTCAATCTTATTCCCAGCGACACGCACCGAGGAGGCGGCCACGATGTCGCCCAGCGAGATAACGGCAACCTCGGATGTGCCGCCGCCAATATCGATGATCATGTGGCCGCTTGGTGCGGCGATGGGAATGCCGGCTCCGAGCGCGGCCGCAACGGGTTCCTTGATGATGTACGCGGCTTTCGCTCCAGCAGCGATGCAGGCGTCGATGACAGCTCGTCGTTCAGTGCTCGTGACGCCAGCCGGTGCCGTAATCATAATTTCTGGTCTGACCAGTCGAACGCGGCCGCCGAGGCGATTCACAAAGTAGCGGAGCATGGCTTGGGTGACGCGGTAGTTGGCAATGACCCCATCTTTTAAGGGGTGGACTGCAAGGATGCTGTCGGGTGTTCGGCCCAGCATGGCCCGCGCTTCTTGGCCGATAGCCATGACGCGGTTTGAACCTGCCTCGACAGCGACCACAGCGGGCTCGTTGATCACGATACCTCGCTTTGGGACGTAGACCAGTACGTTGGTTGTGCCAAGGTCAATGGCCAGACGCGTGAGAAAGAAGGGCATGGTCACTCCTCGATGCGGTTGATCTGTGCCCCCACGCCACGCAATTTTGTCATGAGTCCAAGGCCGTAGCCACGGTCGAGATGTTCGATGCCGTACAGCTGCGAGGTGCCCGTAGCAACCAAGGCGGCCACGACGTGGGCCATGCCAGCGCGGATATCGGGAATTTGTAGTGTCGTCGCTTGTAGATTTGCCGGCCCTTCAATGCGTGCGCTGTGGCGGTGGCCCTGATTCGCAAAGCGGCAGGGCGTTCCGTAGCAGTCAGTTGCCACATGAATTGAGGCGCCCATTCGCACGAGGTCCTGCGTATAGCGCAGACGATCCTCGTACACTGTTTCGTGGACGTACGATGTGCCGCGGGCACGAGCGAGGACGACGACAGACGGCTGCTGCCAATCGGCCATAAAGCCAGGGTGGACTGCAGTTTCAAATTGGGTGGCCTGCAAGGGGCCAGCTGAGAAGATACGGACACCTTGGTCAGTGAGTGTAATACCTGCTCCAAGCCGGCGGCAGAAATCGAGGTAGGCGTGGAGGTCCTCAATCCGGGCATCTTCTAGCAAAATGTCTCCGTCGGTCGCTAAGGCGACTGACGCGTAGGATACCGCCTCGAGACGGTCGGCAATGACGCGCTGCGTCGCACCGTGGAAGGAGCGGACGCCATCAATTGTGTAGCGTCGCCGCTCGACATCAATCTGGATCTGCGCACCCATGGCACGTAGGTATTCGGCGAGCGCGACCACCTCTGGCTCGATGGCGGCATTCTTGAGGACGGTTCGCCCCTGTGCCCACGAAGCGGTGAGGAGGATGGTTTCGGTGGCACCGACACTTGGGTACGGCAGCTGGATCGTGGCACCGCGGACTTCCTTGGCAACAGCCCGAAAGCCCTGGTCGGACTGCTCGATATGGACGCCAAGGGCCTGCAACGCATCGATGTGGAACCCAACCGGACGGGTGCCGATTTGGTCGCCGGTGACCGGTGGTACGTCAGCACTTCCGGTGCGAAACAGGAGCGGTCCGATCAGGAGAATAGAGAGTCGATTTCTCGTCGAGACTGCTTGGAGGTCGTAGGTATGGATGTTGGTGGCGGTGATCGTGGCTGTGCCGTCTACCCGGCTGGCAGTTGCGCCGGCTGCCTGGATGAGCGCGAGGGCAATGTCACTCTCGCCGATATCCGGCACATTCGTGAGCGTGCACGGCTCGCTCGTGAGGAGTGAGGCAAGAATGAGCTTGCTGGCGAGGTTCTTTGCTCCAGAGAGGCGAACCGTGCCACTGAGCGGCTGGCCGCCACGAATTTCATAGTACGACATGGCATGTACACTACGAAGCGAATGCCAAGCTGGCAAGCGTGGATTGCTTGAGAAGCGGGCGGCTCTTCGGTAGGCTGATCATGCACGACGAAGGGGTATTCGATGACGCAACGGGAAAGCGGTTGGGATATCGCGAGTTTTGTACTGCGGACGCTGCTGACGCTTGTCGCTGCTGTCATCGTGGTGTTGCAGGCAAATGGCTACGCCATCGATTTTGAGCGCTTGCGGATTACACGAGTTGGCCTTGTGAGTCTGACCGTGGCGCCCGCGGACGCTCGGGTCTATCTTGATGGCAAGGCGGTCAAACTACTGCGGGGTACCTATACGGATACGGTGGTCCCGGATGTGTACAGCCTCGAGGTGCAGCTGAACGGTTACCGCCCGTGGCGCCATCTTGTTCGAGTGGAGTCTGGCGGGGTGGTACGGTTCAACGATGTGCTCCTTTTCCCAGAGCGGATCGAGGTGGCTAGTACGCGGCCAAGCGCTCCTCTTGACCGGGCGCGCCCGCTGATTGACAGCCAGTTGCGGCTCATCGGGACTGAGTTGTGGTACGTCACCGGCTCGACTGAGCAGCTGGTCACCCGGCTATCTGAGCCGATCAAGTCGGCTATCGTACTGGCCAAGAGCCATGTGATCTACCAAGTCAGCGACGGTATCCACGTCATTGATCTCGACGGGCTGAACGATGTGGTGTTGGTAGCCCAAGCTGGCGCACCAGCGACGCCGCTGGTGCTGCTGAACAACGATCGAACGCTGGGTGTCGTAGGCGCGGACGTTACGACCCTGTACCAGATCCAATAGGGACTGGCTCGGCGTAGACGACGAGTCGGTTCAGGGACGTGCCAATGGGCGTGCACGTCATTAAGGCCAGCTCGTTGAGCTGCACGCGCTCATCGCGGATCACGTCGACGCGGCTCGGTGGTACGATCTCGCGGCGCACGACACGATAGGCGAAGGTCTGATTCTGATACTTGAGAAAGATGTAGTCTCCATCATTGAGCTTGTCGAGTAGGACGAACACGGAAGTCCATTGGTTGCGGAACCACCAGTAGCCCGACGAGTGCCCAGCAATGAAGGTTCGCCCGGCCTCGCCTGGCAGGTATGATTCTCGTACCTGCACCACACCGTCTTGGAGCTTGGCAAGTGCATCGACGGCCGGCACATCCCACACAATCGGAGCACTGACGCCAATGGCCGGGATGACTAACTGATTGTCTTCGAGGGCGGGCACATCGATGGCAGCAAAGACTGGTTGATGGCCGAGAAACTGCGACGGGTCAAAGGGGTCGCGCTGCGTTCTCTGCTCGGTTGAGTGCCCGTTGAGCCATTGGTCGAGAGCGTAGACCAGGCGCTCGTATTGGGCGGGTGCGGACAGTACGAGGAAGATGAGCACGCAGCTGAGGCTGAATGAGAGCACGGCGCCAATCTGTTGCGACACGCGAGCAAGGCGCCGCGAAGCGTGTGATCGTGCAATCACGTGGTCCGCATGATGGAGTGTGAGGAAGACAGATGGCTGCATAAACCGGATACTATACCTGTACTCTCGGAGTGCGTCAAGGTACGGAACGGGAGCAGCGTTGACTTTTCATATGCCGCCCGGTAAGGTTCGCAGCCATGAAGCTCCCTCACCTTGCTGCCCCCTATCGCCGCTTGCTGATTGCGCTGATCGTACTACTGCTTGTGGGTGGCGCGTACGTTGTGACGCGACAGCGTTCGACGGTTGCTACCAACCAGCCCCCATTTACTGCACTGAACGCACGTGTTGTTTGGTCGGACGAGGTCTTTCGAATTATCAATCTTGAAAATCGGCCGTGGCTTCACTGCGAATTTCTTCTCAACAAGCAGTACAGCTTTGTTCGGGAGAAGGTACAGGCGCGGGAAGTACTACAGGTCGCCCACACCGTATTCGAAAGCAGAGTCAGTGGTGCCCCCTACCGGTACGAAGCTGATCCGCCGAGTTCGTTTTCGATCCGGTGTGAGAACGTCGGTGGGAATGTCGGACTCTTCAGCGGCAACTACGCCGCCGATGCCGTTCCCACGGAGTAGATCTAGTTTGCGCTGATACGCACGTCAACGGCCTTGCCGTGGGCATCATAGAGAACACGGAGCACGAGCCGATCGGTTGGTACGGCAACAGCTTCTGGCCCGATGCAGTACGAGGACTCCCCGACTTCAGTTGGCCCGAGGAGCGTGGTGACTTGCTGTGGTGTCATGCCACGGATTTCTTGCACGAGGCCGGTGACCATCATCTGACGAAGCCGCGACGTACCACAGCCAGTTGCGCGCCACTCCTCAGCATTGAATGGAACTTGTTTGATCGCAAAGTCCTGGCGAATGATCAGGACCTGCATCCATAGTGCGATGATGCTCGCCACAATGCCGCCGATACCAATGAAGGCAAGGAGCGATGTCCGATTCATCGTCCGGGCAAGTACGAGGCAGGCGATGGCAACAAGAATGCCTGGCAGTAGCGCTAGGAGCGGGTGTCCGCTCTGCTGGATCATGGTGCCAAGTCGTGGCACATTCAGTAGGACCGCGTGGGTGAAAAAGATTGAGATGACTGGCATACCGAGCCCAAGAATGCCACCGGCAATCCAAGTAAGCAGCGTCGGGAACGCCACGGTATCTACGTCATGGTGTGTCGACTGTTTCATACCAGATCCTTCGTACGCTATGCTTCGTGAATACCTTGCACTGTCATAGGTGATGGTGCAAGCGGCGTCAAGTATTCTTGAGGGAGAAAAAAGTTATCCACGAACGTACAATGTGCCAGTCCAGCTTCGTGCTCCTGGAGGGAATGGGACCCTTGACAACATTTTATCTCTGTGGCTATCGTCCAGTGCAAGAGGATTCATAACGCGAACGTAAATAGAGTATTTACCGAGAGGTGATGTACCATGGTCAACCGTTCATCAACTCATGCAAGGCAGCAGGTGCTGCGTCGTTTCGTGCACGTAGGGGTTGCACTCATCGCGTTGCTGCCATCGGCTACCGTGGCAGCGGAGGGATCATTCACTAATGAGCAGACTGGGTCGGGGTCGCAGAATGAGAACACGGCTGCGCACAACACTGATGTGTCGGCGAGCTTTTCGAATGTTGCCACCGTTGATAACACCTTTACCCTTGACCTGAACACAGGCGGCAACACGATCGAAAACAATACGACCGTTGGTGATGTTACGACCGGTGCCGTAGATGTGGATATCGAATCGACTACGACCGTAAACGCCGTGGATGCTGACGCACTGAGTGAATTGCTCGGTGCCGTGGACGATTCATTCACGATCAGCGGACAAAATAGTCTGACCGGGGCGAATAGCGTGAATACCAACCAGGTCACGCAGACGCGGGTATTTACGTTTTCCCAGCAGAACACAATGACAGTCACGAATACCGTCAATGCGGCGATCAATACTGGCAACAATAGCATTGCCGACAATACCACCGTCGGTGACATTGCGACTGGGCCGATCACCGTCGATGTCAATGTAACCACGCAAGGTAACGGTGCTGGAGGTGGTTTGTTGCCGGGTGAGGACGACAACGGTGGCGGTAACAACGGTACTGGTAATGGTTCAACCGGACCAGTGACGATTGCGCAGCTCCCGCCAAGCCAGATCAGCGCTCCGGTGGCAAAGCCAGCAACGAGCACGACTGCCCAGGGCGGCGGACAGTTCTTCCCGGCTGGCAGCAATGGCCAACTCGGCATCCAGCTTATGGTGTTTGCACTGGTAGCAATCCTCCTCGTTCGGCTTTCGGAGCTTCTGCCAACGCTCTTTGTTCGACTACAGCACCGTACCGTTCCGCTCCGGGTGCAGTAGTTTTCCAATCTTGGGTCGATGCGTGTTCAGCTATCGTATGCGGCTGACGCGTTCCACTAGCATACGGTGTGTATATACGTACACGAGGTAGAGAGGAATTGCCTTATGAAAATGAATTTCATCGCGGCTCGGAACCGCCTGCGGGTGTTGGCTGCTATCGCAGCTGTCGTCCTCATGAGCGGCGCGGGCTCTGCGTGGGCTGATGTTGATGTCTCTGGTGAAAATAACACCACCGGCAGCAACTCAACCAATGACAATACCTACGATATCACCGACGACGTTGATCTTGACATCGACAATGATTCGGATGTTGACAATGACGCAAACGTCACTGTCGATACCGGCAACAACGATGTCCTCGACAACACCACCGTTGAAGATATCATGGGTGGCGACATTGATGTCCAAGGTGAGTTTGTAAACGAACTCAACAGTGACGATATGGATCTCAGCATGACCTCATTTGGTGATGTGTCTGCTGATTTCACCAACGACACGACGGGTTCGGGCTCAGACAACACCAACGACCTCAACGTCGATCGTACCCTTGACGTAGATGTCGATAACGATGCTGATATCGACAACGATATCACTGCCGACCTGAACTCAGGTGGCAACGCTGTCCGCGACAACACCACCGTTGGTGATGTTGAGACGGGCGACATCGAGTTCGATGTCAACGTTGAGAACATGGCCAACCAGAACGGTTCGCTTGAGCTCCCAGATTTTGGTTCGATGGACGTCGACGGTGATTTCACCAACGACACCACCGGTTCGAACTCGAGCAACAGCAACACCGTGAACGTTAGCCACGACGTCGATGTCGACGTCGACAATGACGCCGATGTTGACAACAACCTCGACGTCACGGGTGACTCCGGCAACAACGATGTCCGCCGCAACACAACTGTTGGTGACATCTCGACCGGCAGCCAGTCGTACAACTTCACCTTCACCAACATCCTCAACTAACTGTTGACGGACGTTGGATGGTGATGCGGGTGCGAGGAAGGCAACTTCCTCCACCCCACCAGCATCCAAAGCGGAGGGAGTAAGCGGTTTATGAAGACACCAACTCTCATCAAACAACTTGGCGCAACTTGGCTCATCGTTGGCTTGTTAGCGCTCGAGGTGCTGACACCAGTCTCTTCAATTCTGGCGGCCGGTCCGACTGGCCCAACGGGTCCTCAAGGCCCCACTGGCGTTCAGACCCCAACCGGTCCGCAAGGACCAACGGGTCCGATTGGTCCAACCGGACC
>CAYZPG010000001.1:65570-79745 GCA_964480605.1 uncultured Candidatus Saccharibacteria bacterium
GGCCCAACCGGTCCGCAGACAGCAACAACGGCCACGCCGCCTAGTGAGCTAGTGGTTGAGCCGCAGCAAAACGTTGACCAGGGTGTGAACCAGAACGCCGGACCGCTCGATCTTGGCGAGACCGCCACCAGTGCCGCAACCGGAGATAGTGCGCTCTCGAATGAGACGACTGGTAGCAACTCGGCCAACCAAAACACACAGAATACGACGAACGAGGTTGATCTCACCCAGACAAATGATGCCACGGTGAATAACGGCATGAACCTCGATGCCAACAGTGGCTCGAACACGGTGAGCGAGAATACGCGTGGCGGCTCGGTCTCAACCGGCGATATCCAGGGCTCGATCGATATTCTGAACGTCACCAACTCGGTGTTTGCGCCGGGGAGCAGCATAGGTTCGCAGTCGCTCATGGGCGGCTCGCAGGATTTGTACCTGCTGGCTTCGGACGGACGGACGTTCTTGCCAACGAACGATCTGACCGGCGCGAACTCGATCAACGAGAATACCGTGAACGGTACGAACGTGATCCATATGATCACGAACAACACAGCTGATATCGATAACGATGTGACCATTCTTGCCGACACCGGCAGCAACATCATCGAGGACAACACCTCACTGGGTGATTTTATGACTGGTAGCATTGATTTGGCCTTGAACCTCATCAACCTGGTGAATCTTCAGCTGCCAAACTTGCTTCTGACGCTCGATGTCTGGTCAATTTTCGGCGATGTGAATGGAAACCTGGTCTTGCCGACGAACAGCAACACAGGCTCGAACTCTCTGAACACGAACACCGTCAACCAGACGAATACTACGACGCTTGGCGTCACGCAGACAGCGGATATCTCAAACGCCTTCGACATCGGTACGAATACCGGCAACAACACCCTCCGCGACAATAGCGTTGTTGGGAACGTTGAGACCGGCGATGTCAATGTCACGGGCGGCGTGACGAATATTGCCAATGCTGGCCGGCCGATGTTGTACCTGATCAATGTGATGGGCCAGTGGTTCGGCCAGGCTGTCCTGCCAGGCGTTGGTGTCCTCGTGAACGAGCTTGGCAACAGCAACACCGGCTCGAATTCGATCAACGAGAACACGGTGAATGAGACGAATACGATCGATACCGAGCTAAATCAGACGGCCGACGTCGATAACACGATCACCATGGACCTGAATACCGGCAACAACACGTTGAACCGGAATACGAAGGTGGGCAACGTCACTACCGGCTCGATCGATGTGATGGCGAATGTCGTCAACTTCGTGAACTCGTTTGGTTCGGATCTCTCGGAGTTTTCACTCGGTATCGTGAATATTTTCGGCAACTGGTTCGGCAATGCCGGCGCTCCGACTGCCTCATCAACCGCAACAGCCTCGAGCTTGGGTACTGACAGCGGATCGCAGCAGCCGGTCGCGCCAAGCAGTCAGTCTGCCTCCCCGACCGTAGCGCCACAGTCAACCGCTAGCGTGGCAGCTGCAACCACCAGTACCGCGACAGACGTAACTCCCTCAGCAAGCACGGGAGCTGGGTCGGCGACAACGTCGGCCACTACGACCACGGAAAATCACGGATCCAATGCTGCCGTTGTTACCGCCTCAACAACCACCACGATCGCATCGGCCCAGGTGCTCGGTGCAACCGAAACACTCGATGCAGCTGCGCAGGTTGCTGGTAGTGCAGCGACACGGCAGTCATCCTCGCTCCCCTGGATTGTGGCGGGCGTAGCACTACTCCTCTGCTGGATTGTTGTCGAAATCATGGCGGCTCGCACTGCTCGCGACGAGGCTGCCAACCGCTAACGAGTAAAACAATGGTTCGTCGGCTGAGCCTTGTCCTACTGATTGCGCTCGTACTTCTTGTTGCCTGGAATTGGTCACTGGTTCGGAGTCTGGTTCGGCCGGCATTGATTGAGCAGGGTGTCCTGACGCCCGAGCCAGTCCTCCTTGAGCAGAATATGGTGGCGTACGACGCATTGGGTATTGTTGCGCCGGTAACGGTCAACGCGGGGACGAGTCCGCTCCTGGTATCCGATTGGTCAGTAATCCGACAGGCTTTGCGTGAGGGCGTAAGTCTTGCGTATCAAGGCGATACCTTCGCGAGCGCTCCGTTAGCGTTCGTGACTGGTCACTCAAGCGACACCGTTCGACATCCCTACGACAGCATCTTCGCGCCGCTTGGCCAGGCGGCACGGGGCGACAAGTTCCGCATCGCTGTTGAAGACGGGTCGTACGAGTACCGCGTCGTTGACACGAAGCAGCTTGAGCCAGCTGACGCAGATGGATTCGCCGCACTCGCCCCTTCGGCCGGGGCCGCACCCAGGTTGGTTCTTGTGACCTGCTGGCCTCCCCTGACGACACAACTGCGCTTCGTGGTCGTTGGAGAGCGCCTCTAGACAGGGGTGGTACAATACCGAGTACAAAGATCGGAGGATGCATGAGGCATGGTGTAGGGATCGGTATCACGGTCGTGTTGCTACTGGCAGCAGTAGTTGCTCCCAATGGTACCACCGCAACGGAGCGTGACCGTGTGATTGTGACACTTCGCTCCGACGCTGCTCAGGATCGGATCGAACAACTTTCGTCCGTGTCATCGGCGATTGATCTTGTTGGTGAGCTTCCCACGACTGATGCGCTGGTGGTCGAGGTTGATCCGGGCGCCAAGGATGCACTGGCACAGGATCCCGACGTCATTCGGATTGAGAAGGATCCTGTGGTAACCATCCAGCGGAGAACACCTGCGCCCGAGACTACGCCCTGGGGCGTCTCACGGGTGAATGCGCCGGCTGCCTGGCCAACGAGCCGCGGTGCGGGTGTAAAGGTAGCGGTCATTGATACCGGCATCGACCTTGCTCATCCGGATTTGGTGGCTAATCTTCGTACTGGTATTAACCTTGTTCGCCCCGGTCGTACGCCAGATGACGACAATGGCCACGGCACGCACGTAGCCGGGATTATTGGCGCGGTCAGCAACTCGATCGGCGTCGTCGGCATCGCGCCGAACGTTGAGTTGTATCCAGTGAAGGTGCTCAATAGTCGGGGCGTCGGCTATCTGTCCGACATTATTGCTGGCATTGATTGGGCAGTCGCTAACCGGATGGATGTCATCAACTTAAGCCTAGGCACGAGCGAGCACATCCAGTCGATGCAGGATGCGATCCGCCGGGCTGACCAAGCTGGGACCGTCGTCGTGGCTGCTTCTGGTAACTCGGGTGGAGCGGTCATGTATCCTGCTGCCTACGACGAGGTGATCGCTGTCGGCATGACCAACGAAGATAATGAGGTTGAGCGGGCGTCGTCTCGTGGCCCGCAGCTCGATCTAGTTGCACCAGGTGATGACATCTATTCGACCTACAAGGGACAGCGGTACCGTGAGATGACTGGTACCTCAATGGCAGCGCCCCATGTGGTGGGTGCCGCGGCGCTCTTAGAGGCAGTGCCCGCCCGCTGTGATCGGAATGGCGATGGTCGCTGTAACCGTGCGGAAGTACAAGCGCGTCTCCAGGCAACGGCGACCGATATTCTCAATGTCGGCTACGACACAACCTCTGGGTACGGCCTTGTGAACGCGCAGCGTGCCGTCACACCGTAACTCACACGAGTAGTTATCAACGCTTGAAAGGAGTTGGGATGAACAAGACAGCAATCATCGGTCTGGCAGTTGGTATTGCAGTGAGCGCAGGTGTTGCTTTTGCGGCCACTGCCGAGTGGGGTGAGTACCGGGTCGATCTTATCCGGTGCGCGGATGCGGGTACGGTCTGTGGCTCGGCCGTAACCGGCACTGATCCCCTATCGTCCGGTCGGATCACGGTGAAAGAGGATACCGTGGCTATTCGGCTCCGAGGAGCAAAGCCTGATACGGCCTACAGGATCTCGTTCCTTGCGATGAAGAATAATGGCACAAACGTCAGCGGCCCCTACGGTATCACCAGTAGCACGAACGTCGGCGAGGTGACCACGGATCACAAGGGCAATGCGAGCAAGACCTTTACGACGAAGGCCTCCGTCGAGCCTCGGCTTGGCTTCTTCTACATTGGTCATCCGGGCCAGACGAACGAGTTTGTGAGCGGTATCGACCAGAACTAATTTGCCACCATCTGAATGCAAGAAACGGGCGCCCAGGCGTCCGTTTCTCTTGTTCATGCCTCCCTGGGAGGCTACAATGGGCGCGTGCGCCGCGGTGGCGGAATGGCAGACCTGCCTACCGGCAGGCAGGCGCAACGGACTATTATGTTCTACGTGTATGCGATCAAAAGCGTCGGGAGAAACTACTTGTACGTTGGTCTTACAAAGGATCCTGACCGAAGACTCGGAGAACATAATAGCGGCAAGGAAAGAACAACAAAGCCGTACGCGCCGTTTCATAGGGTTTTGTTAGAATCATTTGAAGGCCGAGATGCTGCAAGGCTGCGAGAAAAATATCTTAAGTCTGGCAGTGGCAAAGAATGGTTGAAGCGACAACTTGGTTGATATGCCGCGGTGGCGGAATGGCAGACGCAACGGACTCAAAATCCGTCGATCGCAAGATCATGAGAGTTCGACTCTCTCCCGCGGCACCACAACGTTGCAGGTTGTTCTGGAGGTTGTAGGAACGCCCAGAAGGACGTGCAACGCTGTTAACAATTGGAAGGAGACAGGTTTGATATGGAGCTGGACGAGGAAGATGAAGCGATTCGAGCAACGCTCGATGCGTTTGTTCGACTCATTACGAGTCGCGACCTTGCTTGTTGGCGGACTGTTGAGTGCATGTCCGACGACGAGTTACGCACAGTACTGATGTTTTTGGAGGTTATGGGCACGAATGTGCAGCGTATTCAGGTGGGTAGGTTGCCGCAGTGTGAGATCGGGCAAGGCAGCCAATTTCCCATTATTGTCTTACAGCAGTCCGGTGAATCACCCGAGGTGACAACTTGGCTGCAGACAGTAGTCGACGACATACTCACCGTCTACGCCGGGCAGCCGGTGCTAGCGTTGCGTCGAATGCTCAGCACGATGCTTCCGATGCGGCCGATCCAGCTGACGCTCGATGGAGATATGCTCGTACAGCGGTTTGTTTCCAGTCGGAAGCGCCCAGTGCGCGCAACCGACACACTGCTGCAGCCGGTGGGCCTGCACGATTGCTGTTTTGGCAAGATTGAACGCATGCGCTCCTCAAAAGAGAAGGACGCGCTGCTCTGCCATCAGTGTGGCCTGCGCGTCACCTTCCAAAATTGCATCGATGCGTACGATGGCCAGGAGGTAGCGACCTACGGCCAGTTGCGCGACCGTCTGCGAGACGAGATGAATCTTGCAAGGCAGCTCCGCAGCACCATCCGCGACGGACGGTACTAGTCTCATACGGCGCCCGAAGAATCGGACGCCGTTTTTCTGTGTTGCTTAGTTGTCGCCCGCGTACGCTGCTTTGAGCGTTGCCAGGTCAAATTTTTTCATCGGCAAGAACGCTTGCGTGACACGGTCGACCTGTTCCTTCGTGCCGTGCGCCATCATCTCATCCATTGCCGACGGCACGATCTGCCACGAGACGCCGAACTTGTCCTTGAGCCAGCCGCACTGCTCCGATTCGGGCACGGCCGAGAGCTTGTCCCAGTAGTAGTCGATCTGTTCCTGTGTGTCGCAGTTCACGATGATCGAGACAGCCTCATTGAAATCAAAGCGATGCTGTTCGGCGCTATCCATGGCGGCAAACCAGCTGTCGAGGAGTTTAAAGTCACCAAACTTCACGGTTCCCTCTTTGTTCGGCGCATCATTCGGGCCATACTTCATCACGCCGGTTGACCTCGAAGTACCAAGTGGAGAGTCTCGAAACACATCGAGATAGAACTGAATCGCCTCCTCGGCCCGGCCGCAGTTGTCGCCGACAAACAGCAGCGATGGAAAGATCTCCTGGTGATCGTCGCCCTCGGCCTTGATTTGGATCAATTGCCATGAGACGCCATACTTGTCTTCGACCCACCCATAGCGCTCACTGAATGGGTACGAGCCGATGGGCATCAGAATCTTGCCGCCCTCGGTGAGCTTGTTCCAGGCGGCATCAATGTTTTCGGCCTCATCGTCTGCTTTGTCGGGGTCGAAGCTCACCATAAATGAGATCGAGGGGTTGAGCTTGAAATACGGCCCGGCGCTAATGGCTTGGAACGGCAACCCGCGGAGCTCGAACGAGACGATGTCGCAGTCACCTGACGGGGTGTTCGTAATGGTACGTGTGCTCGTAATGCGCGAGCGAGAGAACACGCTCGTGTAGAAAGCGGTTGCTTCCTTCGCCTGCGTATCAAACCAGAGATGGGGCACGATCCGACGCATAGGTACTCCTTATTGCTGCTGAGTATGATTCCATGTAAATGGCACAGCTCCTTGGCGGATGATCGTGGCTGGCATGCGGACCAAGTCAACGACGGTGGAAGGTGGCGTCTCTGGAATATCGCCTGCATCCAGTACGAGGTCGGGTAAGTTGGTCGGATCAAGATGGCCTAAGAATTGATCCGTGAGGTTAGCAGCGGTGTAGATAGGCGGCTGGCCACTGCTATTTGCGCTTGTGCTGATGAATGGAGAGCCGAAAGCCATGGCCAGGCCTTGCGTGACGACGTTGTCCGGCATACGGATGCCAATGGTGTTGGTACCAAGGATGCCAAAATCCGCGCTCATTAGGATGAAGGTGTACTGGCCGGGCAAGTAGTGTTCGAGCACTGCCCGTTGGATGTCATCGACGACAGCGATTCGCTCGATGGTCGCAATGTCCTTCACGATCACCGAGAACTTCTTCGATTCGTCGCGCTGCTTCATAGCGACAATCCGTGCTCGGGCTTGGGGGTTGCGCGCGTCGGCACCAAGTCCGTAACAGGTATCACTGGGGAAGACGACGACCCCGCCGCGGCGCAGGATATCCCCGGCTTTCGCAAGGATGACTGGATCCGGCCGTACTGGGTCAATCATCACGCGTTCCATAGTAGTAGCCTACCTGAAAGTCTGGTAGGATAACAGGTGTACTTGGGCCAGTAGCTCAGTTGGTAGAGCGCAGCATTCGCATTGCTGAGGTCAGGGGTTCGACTCCCCTCTGGTCCACCAACCATCGCACATTTCTGGAGGGATTTTGACAGAAACTTTGTCAGTACTTGCCGGATTGCTCTACCTTGCGGCATTCGCACCCTATATCCGCGCGATCTTGAGGCAGGAAACGAAGCCGGCCACAACCTCGTGGGTCATCTGGGCCATTCTCGACACCATTCTGCTCGTCGGCATGGTCGTCGAGCAAACGGTGAACGGCCAGATTGCCGGTGCCGTCCTTGGTTCGTGGGCAGTCGTGCTCCTGGCATTCAGGTACGGCTCGTCTGGGTGGACGACGCTCGACCGTATCTGTTTCGGTGGAGCGCTCTTGGCGATTGTACTGTGGCAGCTCTTCGATGATCCCTTAGTGGGAATTCTGACCAGCTTGCTGGCATACAGTATTGGGTTTGCACCAACAATCGCGTCGGCACTCAAGGATGCGCGTCGCGAGAATACGGCAGCCTGGTCGCTGTTCTGGATCTCATCCCTGTGCTCACTACTGGCGATTCCGGTATGGAACGTAGCCTACGCTGCCCAGCCGATCACCTTTTTTGTGATGAACAGCGTCATGATGTATATCCTGCTGATTCACCCGTACGCCAATCAGGCCATGGCTCGTGTCCGGTCCTAGCGCCATGCCTCGCTATACCCCATCCCCCGTTGTTTCATACCTCCGCAACTTCATCTTTGGTGTCGAGGATAGCTTGGTGTCCACGGTCGGCTTGCTCTCTGGCATTGCGATTGCGGGCGTCGACCGGTCAACCATCTTACTGACCGGCGTCGTGTTGATTTTTGTCGAGGCGATCTCGATGTCCGCAGGTACCTATCTTTCGGAATACTCGGCGGAGGAGTTCGAGGAAAAGCGCGAGGTTTCGCCGAGGCAGTCGCTGCTCAATGCGGCAGTCATGTTCGTCTCATACTTTGGTTCGGGCTTCCTGCCGCTGCTACCCTACCTCTTTCTGACGCAGACG
Source organism: uncultured Candidatus Saccharibacteria bacterium (assembly GCA_964480605.1). GTDB lineage: Bacteria > Patescibacteriota > UBA1384 > JACPKC01 > JACPKC01 > JBBUCD01. The sequence goes on from CAYZPG010000001.1 coordinate 73,589, forward strand.
GTTGCGCTTTGGGTGTCTATTGCCATCTCGCTCGTAGCCTTGGTGCTCCTTGGCTTTCTGGGTGCGTACGTCGCACGGGTGAATTTGCTGCGGAATGCCACACGCATGGTGTTTGTTGGTGGCTTGGCAATTCTTGTTGGTACGTTCGTCGGTCGGATGTTTGGCGTGTAACGTCACCAGGACTGTTGCTTCTCCGAGAAATTCGGTATAGCAGATACATGGACACGATGATCTCGCTTGAGCGGACGAGTGAGCTGACAGCAGTCGATACGAGCAATATGCTCCAGTCGATCCGCGATTTTCCTGATCAGCTGTCGTCCGGCTGGGCGGCCATGCGCCAGGTGACGATTCCGACGCACTACATCCAAGCTTCACACGTGGTGATCCTTGGTGCTGGGACGAGCGCGTTGGCCGCACAGTATGTCCAGCGCCTCACGCTGGCAGATAGTAGTGTACCGGTCACGCTCTGTTCGTCATCCAAGCTGCCCGCTTTTGTGAATGGTCGGACGTTGGTGATTGCGGTTAGTTATAGTGGTAAAGCCGGTGAAATATCCGATGGCTTCCGCGAAGCCGCAGAACGAGGTTGCAAGCTCTTTGGGATTAGCACGGGCGGTGAGATCGGCGCACTCTGCCGGAAGTACCGGGCGCCGTGGTTCCAGATCCAGTACGGGTCGCAGTCGCGGGCAGCCTTCGGCTACTTGCTGGCACCGCTGGTCGAGGTCCTGGAACGTCTGGGTTTCATCCAAAAAGGCAGCGTTCAGTTCGACCAGTCGGTGGCTGCCCTCCGCGCCTACCTTGAGCGGATTGAGACGCCGGTTCCTACTCCCCAAAATCCGGCCAAGCAACTGGCAAGTCAGCTGGCCACCAAACAACTGTACGCGATTGCCAGCAACCTGTGCGTACCGGTCGCGACCCGCTGGGCCTCCCAGCTGGCGCAGAACGCCAAGGAGGGTGCTTGGTACGAGACGCTTGAGGTGGTTCAGCACTCCACCATTGAGCGGCTGGGCACGTTCCGTGGACCCGACGCGCACACCTTCGTGGTCAATTTCCGCAGCAACCACGATTCGGACGCCGATGCCTTGTCACTGAATGCGATCGAGCAGCTGTTATCGGTTGCCCAGCTTCCCTACCAGGAACTCCTTTTGGATGGCGATGGGACGCTCTTGCAGGATTTTCTCATCTTCACCGCCTTGGGGGACTACGTCAGTTACTACCTCGCACTCGTAAAGAAGGTGGATCCGACAGCCACGCCGTTGCACGATGAGCTGGCTGCCCGGATGGCTGGCGGCCACATCTTCGAGCGCGGTCGTTGACAGGCGCTCGGACAGCCAGGACAATACCAACAACCAACCAAAGGAGGGTTGTATGGCCGCTATTCAGTCGTTTCAGTCAAGGGTGATTCTTGATTCACGGGGCAAACAAACCATTGAAGTCGATGTGGTGCTCGACGACGGCAGTATGGGTCGGGCCTCCGTGCCATCGGGTGCTTCAACCGGCAGCCATGAGGCGGCGCGCGAGAACGACATGGCGAAGGCATTGCAGAATGTGGCGATGCTGGGCGAGCAACTCATCGGACAGGATCCTACCCAGCAAGAGCGGATCGATCTGACGCTCTTAACCGCCGACGGTACCGACGACAAGAGCAAGTTGGGCGGCAACGTTATTCTGGCGATCTCGATCGCCGCTTGCGTTGCCGGTGCGAAGGCTGCGAAGAAGCCGCTCTACCAACACATCCACGACATTGCGGGTATGAAGGCCGGGATCGGCCTGCCAACGCCAATGTTCAATATCATCAACGGCGGCATGCACTCCGACAACAAGCTGGAGTTCCAGGAGTTCATGGTTGTGCCCTCGCGTGATGCCCGGCCGTACCGCGACAAGCTCACGATCGGTCGCGAGCTCTACCAGCAACTCAAGGGCACGCTCCAGGAGATGGGCCACTCCACTGCTGTTGGGGACGAGGGCGGCTTTGCGCCCCGTCTGAATTCGAACATCGAGGCGCTTGAGCTCTTGGTCCGGGTCATTGAGAGCTCCGCCTTTAAGCCGCAGACCGATGTCGCCATCGCCATGGATATTGCCGCGAGTTCGATTCCGGACTTGGCCGCCGTCACCTACCCGCTCGACCCGATCTCGTTCTATGAGAAGTTGATTACCGACTACCCGATCATGTCGATCGAGGATCCGCTGACTGAGGATGACTGGCAGGGCTGGGTAGAGCTCAATAGCCGGATTGGCAGCCGGGTCATGCTCGTAGGCGACGACCTCTACACCACCAATCCCAAGCGCTTGAAGGAAGGTATCGACCGCAGGGCAACGAATGCCGTGCTCATCAAGCCTGACCAGATCGGCTCACTGACCGAAACCTTCCAGACGATGCGGCTGGCCGAAGAAGCTGGCTTTGCGCGGATCATCTCGCACCGGTCGGGTGAAACAGAGTCGTCGTTCATTGCCGACCTTGCCGTGGGCACTGGTGCCGAGTTTATTAAGGATGGGGCGCCGGCTCGTGGTGAGCGGGTGGCGAAGTACAACCAGCTGCTCCGGATTGCCGAAACCGTGGAGCGTACCTAAGTATGGCCCGTCAACGGTTGATTCTGATGATTCTGGATGGGTTCGGCCTATCCCCTGCCACGAGAGGCAATGCCACCTACCAGGCTAAGACACCAAACCTCGACCGCCTGGTCGCTGAGTACCCGTACACGGCGATGACCGCCCATGGCGCCGAGGTCGGCTTGTCGTGGGGCGAAATGGGCAACTCTGAAGTCGGCCACATGAACCTTGGCGCGGGCCGCGTCGTACTACAGGAAGCAACCCGGATCAGTGATGCGATTGCGACCGGTGAGTTCTATACCAACGAGGCACTGGTAGCAGCCTTTGAGAAAGCGAAGCAGGGCAGTGGCACGCTCCACCTCATTGGTATCGTCTCCCCGGGCGGTGTCCACGGCCATATCGACCACCTGATGGCGCTCCTTGAGCTGGCTGCCCGCCAGCGCATGCCAAAGGTCGCGCTGCATCTCATCTCCGACGGCCGTGATGCGACGCCCAAGTCGTTCCAGAAGTTCTTCCCAAAACTTGATGCGGTGGCGCGTAAGGCGAATGCGCAGTATGCCACGGTGATGGGCCGGTACTTCGCCATGGACCGCGACCGTCGTTGGGATCGGGTCCAGGCTGCCTACGCTGCGATGGTGGACCGGAAGGGCATCGAGGCGGCAACCGTCGACCAGGCCTTGCAGCAAGCCTACGATACCCGCAACGAGACCGACGAGTTCATTACGCCAACGGTCATTGGCGGCAACGAGCCTGATCTGGCCATCAAGAACGGCGACGTCGTGATTTTCTCGAACTACCGTCCCGACCGTGCCCGCCAGCTTTCCGAGGCCTTGGACGGCGAGCAGTTCCAGGGTTTCACGCGCCAGCCGCTCGAGCTGACCTTCGTCACCTTCAGCGAGTACGGCGTAAAACTCAAGAACAATGCCGTTGCCTTCCCCGTTGAGGAGATGCGCAACCAGCTGGCCGAGGTGCTTTCGTCGGCGAACTTGCGGCAGCTTCACATCGCCGAGACCGAAAAGTACGCCCACGTCACCTACTTCTTCAACGGCGGACGCGAGGAGCCATTCCCACTCGAGAAGCGCATGCTGATTGAGTCGCCGAAGGTGCCAACCTACGACCAGGCACCAGCCATGTCGGCCCGCGAAATCACCAAGACGCTGCTTGAGGCCTACGAAGCCGATGGTTTTGACGTCGGTATCGTCAACTTCGCCAACGGCGACATGGTCGGCCATACCGGGAACCTTGCTGCCACGATCGAAGGCATTGAGACCATCGACGAGGCGTTCGGGCTTGTCAGCCAGGCGGTTGAGGCGAACGGCGACATTCTGATGATCACCGCCGACCATGGGAACGCCGAGCAGAAGATTCATCCTGATACCGGCGACATCGACAAGGAGCATACGGCCAATCCAGTACCGCTCATCCTGGTCCACCCAAAGTACCGTCACAAGCCGCTCGATGGTGACGTGAAGATGCGGCTCATGTCGACGAATGCCCTTGGTATCCTGGCCGACGTCGCGCCCACGGTTCTCGACCTGCTGGATGTCCCAAAGCCGAAGGACATGACCGGCCAGAGTCTGATGCCCGTTCTGAAGCGGTTCCAGTAGTGCGGCTTGGAGGGGCGGCCTCATGCAGCAGGTAACCGACGTCCGGACACGGCCCAAGCCAGTGGTGCTGCTCATTCTCGACGGGTGGGGGTTGTCGCCGTCGTGGCAGCGGAACGCGATTGTTTCGACTCGGACACCAACCTTCGACTATTTATGGAAGCACTACCCGCACACAGTGTTGCAGTCGTTTAAGTTGGTGATGAACCCGGACGGCGTGGTCCGTTCGTCTGAGATTGGCCATGCCTCGATTGGTTCGGGCCGGATCGTCAAGGACGATCTCACCGAACTCAATTTGGTGATTGAGAACGGCCAGTTTTTCGACAATCCGACGATTGCCGAGGCGATGGACCGGGCAAAACAGAATGGCAAAGCCGTCCATCTTATGGGCTTGATGTCCGAAGGCGGTATCCAGGGTTCGCTGGCGCACGCCAAGGCGTTGGTGAAGTTTGCGAAGCAGCGCGGCGTCACGGACGTGTGGCTGCACCCAATTACTGACGGCCTTGACGTACCAGCCCGCACGGCCGGCAGCTACCTGACCGAGCTCGAGCAGTTTCTGGCGATTGAGGGCGTTGGCAAAATCGGGACGTTGATGGGCCGCAGCTACGCCATGAACCAAGACGAGAACTGGCAGCAGACGCTCACTGCCTACCGAGCATTGCTCTACGGCGAGGGACGGCGGGCACCGACGGCCGAAGCGGCGCTCCAGTCGGCCTACGCGAACGACTTCGGCGACGCGACCTTGCCGCCCACTATTATTACCGACCAGCCTGCCTCACAAGGATTTCTACGGGGCCGCATTCAAACCGGCGATGTGGTGATTACCTGGAACTTCCGTCATGACGGCATGGCCCAACTGGTGCGCACCTTTCTTGATCCTACTGCCCTGCGCCGCTTCTTTGTGTCGCGGTGGGCGCCGCTGTCGAAAGTCGCCCAGTTCGTCACGCTCACCGACTATCGGCTGTCCTTGCCCTCGCTTGTTGCCGCCTACCCCGCTGCCCAGCTCACCAATACCCTGCCGGAGCTGATTGCTGCGCACGGCATGGCGCAGCTGCGGGTCGCCGAGGCCCTGAAGTACGCTCACGTTACCTACTTCTTTAACGGTGGACGGTCTGAGTTATTCGAGCATGAGTCGCGCATCATTGTGCCCACCCGCAAGGTCCGTTCGTTTGCCCAGGCGCCCGAGATGGCGGCGCTCGGGATTACCCAAACGGTCGAGAAAGCTATTGCGGCACGCGGCCACGACTTCATACTGGTCAACCTTGCGAACGTGGATGCGGTCGCCAAAACCGGCGACATTACGGCCACGGCTACGGCCGTACATATAGTAGACGAGGCCATCCGGCGGATTGCCAACGCCACAGCCGAGGCTGGCGGTGTTCTTCTGGTCACGGCCGACCACGGCAACGCTGAACAGATGCGGATGCAGGCAACGACTGCCGCCCGCCATACGGTTGCCCCACTGCCCTTTATTCTGGTAGACCAAACGCGCAAGTACGACCCGGCGCTGGAGGCCATCGAGCAGCAGGACGTAGTGGCCCGCATGGTCCGCTCCTCGCACACGCTCGCCGATGTTGCCCCGACCGTGCTGGAACTACTTGGCATTGCCAAGCCAAGTGATATGACCGGTACCTCGCTCCTTACCGACCTTTCCACAAGGTGAAGGGTGGCAGGGCGGGGCCCGAGCCGGTATGCTGTCAGTGTGCGCGAGGGCGCAATATTCGTGAGTACAAGCGTAGTAGTAAGTACACATCAACCTGTAAGGAGGGTTCATGTACAGAGACATCCTACGGACGACGAAAGTTGCCGTAGAGAAAGCAACGAGCCTGGGACTGATTGCCTTGCTGGCAATGTTGTCCTTCATGGTCGCCCCGTCGGGTGCCTCGGCCGCGGATTTCGATACTGAAAGTACCTCGCAGTCGGATCCAACGGTCAGTCAGACTGGTAACGTATTTACGCTAACACTTGGCAATGTGACGGCGACGACTATCCGATGTATCAACATC
>CAYZPG010000001.1:79845-82632 GCA_964480605.1 uncultured Candidatus Saccharibacteria bacterium
GCAACGGAAGCTGGTTTGTATACCAAGACGCAGACCTACAACATCACGGCAACCTACTAACCAAGGAGAGGGGCAGCATATATGAACAACAGATACAAAGGACTGGCCTTTGCCACGGGCGTAGCGGCATTGGCGAGCATGGTTGCGGGTCCGCTCATTGCGGCAGCGCAAACCAGCTCCGACGCAGTCAACGTCACCATTACGCCATTACTGCGGGAAGTTACCGCCAAGCCGGGCGACACCTTTACAGGCTCGGTAGAAATTAAGAACGAGTCGAACGAGAAGCAAACCTTCTTTGCGGCGGCCCGCGACTTTACCTCGAGCGAGGATGCATCAACCGGTTCACCAAAGTTCCTGGAGAGCGCCGGTACGCCAGCGCAGAGCGTTTCATCCTGGACCACCTTCAGCAAGGCCTCGGTAGAGATTGCCTCGAAGGGTTCGGCGACCATTGACTACACCGTCAAGGTGCCAGAGGCAGCAGAGCCAGGCGGCCACTACGCAGCCATCTTCGCCTCAACGCAGGCGCCAGATGTCACGGGTGGGTCCGGCGTCTCGATCGCGGCACGGGTCGGTTCATTGCTCTTGGTTACGGTATCGGGCGATATCCGCACCTCGGCAGAAGTCGTCAACTTTAAGACCGACAAGTCAGTCTACCAGGCTGGTCCGATCAACTTCACCGCAAGCTTGAAGAACTCGGGTAACATCCACTTCAAGCCAAAGGGCACCATCGACATCAAGAATGGTTCCACGGTACAGTCGATCAGCTTCAATGAGACCGGTGGTAATGTCTTGCCAAACAGCGTGCGCGACTACGTCACGGTGCTTGATGGCAACTTCGGCTTCGGCCGCTACACCGGTACCCTGGATGTCACGGCGCAGGCGCCAAACGGCGACTCGATCCCCTTGGCAGCCACCGTCAGCTTCTGGGTCATTCCATGGACCACGGTCTTGATCGCACTCCTCATCTTGGTTGTCCTCTGGATGATCCTGAAGAGCGGCATGAAGTCGTCCACGACTGACACGAGCGTCAAGAAGGGCTTGAAGTAAACAGACAAACGGACCGATCGTTTCCACCCCCGGTGTTACGCCGGGGGTGGTTTGTTGTTGGGGGTAAGTGTCGGTATGTGGAACTGTGATTCGGTATACTGGATTCATGTACGGAGGGATACGCATGAAGAACTGGCTTCGGCCGCTTGGCGGTGCTGCTATCGTGGCACTGCTTTGGGTTGCGCTCGTTCCCCCATTGGCCGATGCGGCGCAGTTGAATCTTGAGAGCATGCAGCTATCGACGCCCGCACTCAACCAGACGGGTGTCACCTACACCATGACCGTGAGTAACCAGTCGGCCTCGACCATTCGTTGCATTCGGTTGCGACTCACCGACACGCTTGGCGTCAATTCCCTCCCCGCCGGTATGGATATCTCCGGCGCCGCCCTTTCGGGTACTAGCACGATCGTGCCGACACCAGGTTCGTGGACGGCAGCCGGCGTGAATGCTACCGGCATTGTTACCATCACGAATGCTGCCGGTGAGGTGCCTGCTGGCGGTGCTGGCCGGACGCTGGTACTGACCGGCATGGAGAATGGCTCGACGGGTAACACCAGCTACTACGCCGAGCTTACCACCTACAGTGATGTCGCGTGTACCACGACCGTCGACGACGACGGCGTGGCATTGTTCGTCTTTACGAGCGGCGTCTTGATTACCTCGGTGGTCGTGGATGCGCTCACCTTCTCGATTACGCCAAGCTGCTCGGCTGGCGTTCTCGTGCCAACGAGTGCGGCCACCTGCACGCTCGAGATGAACGCCTCTACCAACCACGCCACTGGCTACACGATCTCGTACGGATCCGCCACTACTTTGCAGCACTCGCAGTTGGGTGCGGAGTCGGCCGTCGCGCCAATGAGCAGTACCGGCCAGGCGAGCGTGCCCGGTACGCAGCAGTTCGGTTTCAACCTGGTTGCGAATACGAGCCCCTCGGTTGGTGCGAATCCAACCGGCGGTCTTGGCGTGGCTCTGGCGCCCTACAATACGCCAAACCAGTTCGCCTTTGCGACCGCTGGTGACGAGCTGGCAACCACGACGGGTATTAGCAATAACACCAAGTACATCATTTCCTACCTGGTCAACACGGCACCAAATATGATTTCGGGTGACTACGTCTCGAAACAGACCTACACGATCGTGGTGAATCCATGAAACGGCTTACCCGGACGATCGTAGCCGCCCTTATCGCGCTCCCGATCATCGCAGCGGCCCAGGAGCAGCCAGTCGGTCAGACGATCAGCCTGAAGCCGGCGACGGTGTCATTGAGCGTACCAGCCGGCGAAATAACGCTGCAGACGGTGTACTTTACGAACCACTCCGGTTCGACACGGACCTTCGTGACGCAGCGGGCAGACTATGAGTTCACGGGCGAGGGCGAGAAGAGTATCCAGTTCTTTGACGCCGGCATCACCGCCGACAGTATCCACGGGATGTTGGATGTAACGCCGATCACCTTCGAGCTTGAGGATGGCGAAACGCAGGAGCTTTTAGTGCGGATCCGGCCGGACATCACGGCCAAGCCGGGCCAGTACAAGGGCGCGCTCTTCATTGGCGAGCAGGCTGCCAGCTCGGCTGATGCCTCTATTCAAGTGGTGGGCCGTGTTGGCACGATGATCGGCGTAACGGTCTCGCCTGGCGTAAGCGTGGCTGGCTCGGCACTCGATCCAGCGGGCGCCAAGCCCTCAGCTGCCTTCGTGGCCTTCATTCTGGTGCTCATCATGGCATTCTTCAGCGCCGGC
>CAYZPG010000002.1:0-4770 GCA_964480605.1 uncultured Candidatus Saccharibacteria bacterium
AAGAAGCGGGGGAGTAGGAGGGATATGGCGCAGACAGACAACCTCGGTGAACGGATTCGGATTGCCCTTGGCGTCTCGATCGCCGTGTTCGCCGTATCGCTGAGCTACTGGGGGATTTTCGCGAGCCAGCAATCGGAAGCAGATGTAGCGAGCACCACCACCATCAACTTCGATGCTGGCACCGGGCAAATTGCCGGTGACGCGTACCCAGATCTACGCATTACGAGTTCGGGTGATCCAACGGCGTTTCAGTACGGCGCTAACAACCCGAACTGCCCGGGATACAGCCATCCGTCGCCACCGTACGCGCTCTACAACGCGCATCCGGGTGGCAACTCGCCACTCGTCCTCGCATTTACAGGCGGGCGGGTGAGCGACCAGGTCTCGCTCACCGTCGCGCACTTTTCCACGGCTGGCACGATCACCATCCAAGCGCTCGACACAAGCGGGGCAGTGGTTGATACGAAAACTGTCCAGCCACAAGCGAATAGCTGCCTAAACTCACCAGTCAGCCTCACTCCGGGCTCGAGCTCGGGTATTGCCCAAGTCCGGATTGCCGGAACCCCGGAATCGACGGGATTCTGGGGAATCGACGACTTCCGTTACGCAGCCCTCCACGACCCAATTACAAACTTTAGCTTCTCGGCCACGCCAGCGACCGGACCAGCGCCACTCGCAGTCACCGCAACGTACACAGGACAGGGAAGTCCTACCTCCCTCAACTGGGACTTCGGCGACGGCCAACGGTTAGACAATGCGGCCGCAACCGTTCAACACACCTACCAAGCGGCAGGCACGTACACGATTACCCTGACCTCCGACTCGCTCACGGCAACAAAAACGGTCACAGTCACCACCGCCACTCCCCTTCTCCCTACCCTCTCATTTACGACCTCGAAGAGCGTGTACGCACCAGACGAAGAGGTCTTATTTACGCTCACCAATCAAGGCCCCGGACCGGTCACACTGGCAAACAGTGCCCCCTACTCGATCAGCAACCAAGCCGGATCAGTTGTTGTCTCGCCTCTTGCAGCACAGGTCACGAGCACGTTGGCAGCCGGTGCCAATCAGCGCTGGCAATGGAACCAGCAGCTCACGGCCGGCGGCCAGGCAGCGAGCGGCACGTATACGGTTACCGTGACCTATAGTGACGCAGCCGGCCAACACACAAAAGCGGCCACCTTCACGATTGCCGCCGCAGCCACTACCTCACCCACGTTCACCTACACGTTCACGCCAACAGCCGGCTCTGCACCCCTCACCGTCCAAGCGGCTGTTACGGGGGCTGGCAGCGAGACGCTCTCCCCTCTTTGGGACTTCGGCGACGGCGCGACGGCGACTGGTCGAACCGCCAGCCACACCTACACCACTCCGGGCACGTACACCGCCACTGTTCGCATTGGCACTCAAGTTGGTTCTCAGCAGATCACTGTTTCCCAAGCAGCCAGTACGGTGCCAGCATCCACAGCACCAACCACACGACTTGTCCGGACTGGCCCAAGCTTGAGCGTTACCCTACTCATCGCCTTCTTGGTATCCGCCCTGCTCTCCTACTTCATCATCCGACGCCCGTTCCACTCATAGCCAGCCTCGCGTCATTACAACACAGCACCCCGGATATAGGGGTGCTGTGTTTCGTTGCTCATCGTACGCTAACTAGGGAGTAATACGATGAAGTGAAAGAGATACGTGAGGACGAATCGTCGGAGCCAGTGCTCGTACTCGTGAGCCTGTGTGTGGTGCGCGTGAGCCATACTACGCTCCCACCGCCCAAGCAAGTGGTGCGGGCGACACATCTTTCGTAGCTAGCCGAAGTTCATGATGCAGCGTCGCCAACACGTCTTCTTGCGCACGAAGATCAATCCCCTCGCTCGAGGCATGGATGGCCTCTAAGTCCTGCTCTACCATAGCCAGTAACACATCTTGCTGCTGCTCAAGGATTAGGAGCACCTGCTCGCGAAGTGGTTCGGGCAGCGTTGGTAGTGTCTTTAACAGTGCAAGTAAGTGCTCCGAAGACACTGCACGGGCAGGCGCATCCGGCAACTCGAATCCAGCCAGTACGAGTAAGAGTAGTTTTGCCGGGCCCGCGAGCCGATAGAGCTCGACTGCAGACGAAGCTGGCGAAGTGAATCGAGAAAGCGCCGCATCCAGTGCGGTATGGTCGACTGCCTGGGCAACGTCGATCTCGATTTGATCGAGTACTGCTTGCAGGTGCCGTTCTTGCTTCTGTCGTGCCATATCCCCTCCGTTGTGTAGATACACTATACACGAACGGATGAATTATGTCAATTTGACAATCCGCCTAACACACCCTGCTTAACCAGTATGTACACTATTATCACGAGCGTGATTACTATAATACCCCCTAGAATCAACCAGAACGCGGCACTGGGCGTACTGTCGGCCTGCCCCTCCCGGCCCACCGCCCCCATAGATGCAGCAGCCCGAGGCACAACGGCCTGCGGTGCTTCAAGAGCTGGAGGCGTATCGTGACGCATTGACGACGACCGTAAACGAAGTACGCCATTCTCTGCCTCGAGTTCCTCGATACGTCGAGAAAGTATCTCAACCACGTCATCTGGTGTCACTGTACCAAGTCCCTCGGATGAGACGAGCGAACGATGCAGCAAATACGCCGGCTCACCGTCAGCACCGGTGCGTAGTTGCAGCAGATGTCGCGTCCCATCGTCTTCCGTCGTTGCCTGCACCAACGCCCGGATAGCGATCATGGAGCGTCCAGAGATCGAGGCAGCTTGTTCAGGCGTTAGCCAAATATCAGCGCGTTGCATTCCGCCTCCTGGTAACAACTGTGGCAGGAGCTGAGGGAATCGAACCCCCGACTACGGTTTTGGAGACCGTCGTTATACCATTTAACTAAGCTCCCCCTCGGCAAGCATAGCAAAAGAACGCGTGGTTAGCGCGGCTTTGGGTTTGGCAACTTTGTTTCGGTGTGGTCGGTATGTTTCCGGCACCACGCACAGTACTTGCTGATCACGAGCTTTTCATTCGTGTTGACGACGTTCTTGGGCGTAACGTAGTTGCGCCGCTTGCAATCCGGCGTGCCACAACTGAGCAAGAACTTCTGCACCTTACCTTTTTTGGCCATACAGTCCTTTCATATCTATCGTCTGGAGCCCGAGAGGGGACTTGAACCCCTGACCTACTCCTTACCATGGAGTTGCTCTACCCCTGAGCTACTCGGGCATAAACCGCTGGTGCTGGGGGAAGGATTCGAACCTTCGAAGGTACAAAGACCAGCAGATTTACAGTCTGCCCCCGTTGACCACTTGGGTACCCCAGCTAAATTCTCTTTTGGAGCCGCCTGTCGGATTTGAACCGACGACCTGCTGTTTACAAAACAGCTGCTCTACCGCTGAGCTAAGGCGGCAGTCTCCGAGAGAGTATAGCAAAGCCCCCTACTGCCTGTATAGCTTCCCGGGCTCTTCTGGTCCGAGGTGCTTTGCTATAGTGGGGCATGAAAGGAAGGTTATGAGCGACGTTCGCATACCCACCCAACGTCATGCCGGCTGCGTCATCCGTGACGAGGCTGGACGGATGCTACTCATGCATCGGCCCGACCAGGACGAGTGGGAGTTACCTGGTGGCCGTGCCGATGGCGACGAGCCGCTTGAAATTACGGCTGCCCGAGAGGTATTCGAGGAGCTTGGGATTGACGTTGAAATCCAACACGCGCTTGGCACAACGTCATTTGAGCGCAGCGGCAAAACCTATGAGTTTACTTGGTACGCGGCAGTGATTCTTGAGGGCACCCCAGCACCCCGCCAACAAGCAGAATGCGATCGCGTCGCCTACCTTGCCAAAGAAGAGCTCCGAACCATGTCGAATCTCTCAACGACGCTGCGGGAGCTGCTGGCCGCCCTGTAACCGCTTTGCGCGCCGCTCCCGAATCGCATCGGTAATTTGATACACCAGCAACAGTACCGCAAGGATATCGTCCAGCCAGCCAAGCACTGGGACCACGTCGGGTACCAAGTCAGTTGGCAAGAGGATGGTAAGCGCCGCAACCAATGCGGCAATCCACTTCATGGTCATGCCGGATTCTCCATCTGCTGCTTCAGCGCGGTATACTTCGCAGATTTTGGATCGAGCTGCATTGCCTGGCCGATTGCCTCACGCGCCTTCGAGAGATTGCCCAGCTGCCACGCTGCCAGGGCAACATTGTAGTGACGCGAGGCCTTACTGCCATCGAAATCCCTCGCCGCCTCAAATGCTTCCAGCGCGTCCCGATAGTTCCGCTGCTTCAAGTAGATCGCACCCAATCGGTTATAGAGCCGAGGATTCTTAGGATTTTTTGCCACGCCGCGCAAGTATGCGCGCTCCGCCTCTCGTAGCTTCCCCGTCTTCAAGTACTCATCCCCTTCTTTGAGCAACGCGTCATCCGACAATACCGTTTGTCGCTGAGCTTCATTCGTCGGCTCGGCCCGAACAGCAGCCTGCGGTACGGCTGACGCGGCGGGTTCTGCCCGCTGCCAAAACCAGCGGCGTGGAGCAGCTGGCTGCGCAGGTTGATGAGGTTGGTCATCGCGGTGTTCACGCATCGCGTCAGGGAGTCGGCGCGCCACGATCACAAAGATGCCAAGAATGGCGACGAAGAGAACGATTTCGGCAATCATAGCCCTGCCTCGAGTCGCTGCGCGAGCACCGCCGCCTCGAGTACCAGTTTGCGATTCACAGGAGCCGTGCCGACTGTCGTGCGGAGCTGCAACAGCCGCCGGGCCACCTGCGGCGACGACGCACCAGCAATCCATG
>CAYZPG010000002.1:4870-43314 GCA_964480605.1 uncultured Candidatus Saccharibacteria bacterium
TGCAGTACCCGGAACTACAACGGTGTCGGCTGGATGAATCGACAAGCGCTGCTGGATGAGATCCGTGCATCGTGGCCACTCACCAGCGCCGCCAAGTACGAATACCGGCTGGCGCTCAATGCTGGAGACGAGCATTGCTTCCATGGACTGATCGTTCATTGGCTGATGGTAGCAGCCGGCTTCTTGGTTGACAACTCCTCCCTATTCCTGTAAAATCCTGCCCGAACTCACAGCATGAAGGTCGTGGCTGAGAGCAAGTAAACAACCATGTATAAAGAGGTAGAATGCAAGATCAGCAACTGACCTGTCGCGATTGCGGGCAGAGTTTTGTCTGGACTGCAGGTGAACAGAGCTTCTATGCCCAAAAGGGCCTAAGCGCTCCAACACGCTGCAAGGATTGCCGGGCAAAGAAGAAGGCTGACCGAGCTCGCACCGATAGCTTTAGTGGGCCACGGGAAATGTACCCGATCACCTGCGCCAGCTGCGGTAAGCAAGCGGAAGTCCCCTTCCAGCCAACCCGCTCCGACGTGCTGTGCCGAGACTGCTTTGTCTCGCAGCGCAATGGCGGCTCACAGCCAGCCACTGACACCGCGGACCAAGCCGACGACAGCAACGCAGCCGAGTAACCTCGACTGCTCAGAAAAAAGCGCTCCGATTACCGGGGCGCTTTTTTCATACAGCGGGTGCAAGCTCGCAACCCGTTTCTGTACGGTTGTAGGTTCGGCCACACCGTACGCTTTGAGCGTTTCTGCGAGTGAGGCTTGTGCGTGCCAGAGACCGGCCCTTTACCGCAAAGCGCACACTGCCAGCCAACTGGTTGCTTCAAATGGGTTACATGCATACAGCGTCCTTGTATTTACTCGCTTCGTTGGGATACTCTACAGAGAATTTATCCGCTGTGCAAGGTGTCTATGTTACTGCTCCAGGGCTTACAAGATCCGATCGCCTTCGTGGTATTCGTGCTTGCACTGGTGAGCGCTGTGACGATCCATGAATTCGCCCATGCCTTCGTTGCCGACCGATTGGGCGATCCAACGCCTCGGCATGCAGGCCGGGTCACCCTCAACCCCCTCGCCCACCTTGATCTTATGGGCAGCCTCATGCTCCTGGTCGCAGGCTTCGGCTGGGGCAAACCGGTTCCGATCCAACCTCGCAATTTCACGACACCCGCGCTCGATGAGCTGCTGGTCGCCCTGGCTGGTCCAGCGAGCAACATTATCCAAGCCTTCATCGCTGGCGGACTTGCCCGGCTCGTGGCTGACACGCAGCCATTCCTCGCGAGCCTGCTGATTGTCGCCGTAGAACTCAACGTGTTGCTCATGCTCTTCAATCTCCTCCCTGTTCCTCCGCTCGACGGCTCCAAGATCTTGCGACCAATCCTCGGCGAAGAGGCCTTTCGGTCGCTCGAGGCGTTGTCACTACCTTTGATCATTGCGCTCTTCCTTCTCTTGCAAACCACGCAGCTGGGCGTCATGCTTTCACTGGCAGCAACACGGTTCAATGCATGGATTCTCGGGGTGTAGCATAGTTGGCCCAATGCGCCAGGCTGGGGGTCTGGAGACCGGCGGTTCAAATCCGCCCACCCCGACCAACTAATCCACAATCCGCGTGCACCGTTGCCGCTGCCAGTTAGCGAATCTATATGGTAGGCTGCAAGAAGCGGATCGCATCGTGGCAGGAGGGCCAAGATGACCCTATTTTGGTATGAAATCGCTCACTTCTTGATTGCGATCTTCGGCATCCTCGTTGCAGTCTCGGCCGCCGCACTCTTCTTCTTAGTCATCCGATACGAGCGACAGCTGCAGACGCTCTGGCGTGCTATCGGCTTCACCGCGCTCTCAGTAGCGTTCCTTCTCTTCATCTTCGAACGCAAGTTCCCGATTCTTGAACTCCCCGCCCTCGTCACCCAGGCGTTCGCCTTCATCAGTATCTACATCGGCGTCTTTGCCGAACCAAGGCTGTCACAGCTGCTCCAAATCGGCAAGCAACCAACGGCGACGCAGCACGACACCTATCGAACCTTCAAAAACACTGTTGGCAAGCGCTCAGCCTCACCAGCGACGATCTTCTTCTTCACGCTGGCCGCGCTCGTTCTTATCGGCGCATTCTGGGCAGAATTTCTTCCCGCGTTCCTCACGGGCCTGGCTACGCTCTTTATTGCGCTCACCATTCCTATGCAGCTGCGTCGCTACCAACGTGAGCAGCAGGATCTGAAGGCTCGGCGCCTTAACCTCTACCCGCTCCTTGGATACATTGCGCTGCTCCTTGGCATGAGCGCACTCATCTTCTTCCGGCTTCCCGCGCTCGACCTTGTTGCCGTCCGCACGCTGACCCTCGAATACAGCAGCGCCTGGCAGTTCGGCCAGCTCCTCATCTTCCTTGGTTTGCTGATGCTCGCGATGTGGGCCTGGACCTTTATCCGGGTTCGGCCGTTTCTCCGTACCTATGTCGTCTTCCTCACGATCGCCATTCTTGTCGCAAGCCTCGGATCGCTCATCTTCACCACCCTCATTTTCCGCATTGTCGAGCGTAACAACCTCTCCCTCATGACACAGGGGGCCAAGGCAGAAGAATTAGTCCTGCAGAACCGAGCCGACACGGCGCTTCTCGTCAGCCGCACCATCGGCAACGATGACGATGTACTTCGTGCGTTCACCAGTAATTCCGACCAACTCCGCGAGCTCATCAGCGAGTACCTCAACAACTCAAGCGCCGACACCATTCGCCTGTACGACCAGGGTGGAAAAATCATCATCAGCCCTACCGACGAGCGAGATGAGGGACGCGTCATCAGTGACGACCGGTACCTGAACTTCGTGCTCGCAGAGCGCAAGCAGCTCAAAACCTTCGATACCCGCCCAGGCATCCTGTCATCGGAAATCGTGGCCCGTGGCCTCTACCCCATCCTCAGCACCGATCAATCCGTGATTGGAGCGGTCGAGGTTGGCTACGTCTTCGACAATGCGTTCGTCGACTTCTCAAAAGGAAAAACGGGTCTCGATGTTACGATCTACGCCGGCAAGAAACGAGCAGCGACGACCATTCTGACCCTCGACGAGGTCTCTCGCTGGACCGGCAGCGAAGAGACTGAGCGGGCCGTCATTGAGCCGGTGCTCAACGATGGCAAACTCGTCAGCCTCGCACTCGACCGGCTCGGGCGTCCGTACTACAGCGCCTTCCAGCCGATCAAGAATGTGAACGGCGATATCATTGGTATGACCTCGGTAGGCACGCCAACACACACACTCTTTGAAGAGACCCGGCAGCAACTCATCACTACCTTCTTGATTGTTATGCTCATCTCGCTCCTTGTTGCCCTCGTTGGATACCTAGCCATCCGTAGCTTCGGCACCTCAAGGAAGTAGCGTATGACATCATTCGCCCACCTTTTCCGTCGACTTATCTGGCTGCTGGTTCTCGTTGGCGCAGCTGGCTTACTGTGGCTACTCATCAATCCGCAACAACAACCGTCAACATCACAACAACCAGTCCAGTCCACTTCTGTTCAATTCACCGACCCGACGCAGTTCAGCTTCGACGTTTCGCGACTCACCATTCGGGCTGACAGCGGCGTCGAACTCACGTCACCCTCTTCAACAGCCGACATTATCCTCTTAAACCCCGTTCCCGTCCCAGCCGGCGCAACGCTTGAAGGGTTTGAGCATCAGGCTGCAATCGGCAGCGGCGGCTCGATTGCCTATCAATTGTCGGGTGATGGTCGATCGTGGTCGTACTTTGACGGCACGGCCTGGACACTGGCCCGTGACTGCACCACTCGATGCGCCAACACGGCCGACGATATCGACGCGCACCTCGCAACGCTCTCCATTCCATCTGGCGCGCTCCACATCCGTACGTTCCTCACAGCCACCGCCGAACAATCACCGATCCTCAACAGCGTGACTGTCCAGACCAGCGGCGTCAGCGACGAGCAGGCGCCTGCCGACCTGGCAAGTACGCTCGACATCGCGTTTGCAACCAATAAGGTAAAAATCTGCCACCGCACCAGCTCGTCCTCGAATCCCTACACCTTCTTAGAGGTCAACCAGAGCTCAGTCGACGGTGAGGGTGAGAATGATCACACGCATCACGACGGCGACATCATTCCAATTACTGACCGGAATGATGACGGACACATCGACGACGACGACTGCACTGCTCCCCAGCCAACCACGACGCTCGTTGCCACAAAGATTGTCTGCGAGAACGAAGCCGACCTTCCGAACTGGGGCGGCGGCGGTCCCAATATCACCGCCACGACGGCAACAAACTTCCTCGCAAGCCACAGTGGTTGCCATGCCCAATCCGGCTGGCAGTTCCAATGGACAGACGAAAGTGCGAGCAATCCCGGCGACACGGTTGAGCTTGTCGGCAACCCATGGACCACCTTTGGCCCAACCAATGCCTCGGGTGTCGCCCAGGTCAGCATCCCGCTTGACGACGTCGACGACGATATCTTTGTTCGCGAGCAGGTTAAGCCTGGCTACATTGGTTTTGGCCAGAGCACCGGCAGCACGAACAGTGCCGAGTTCTACTGCAATACCGACGTGATGAACTACAACAACTATGACGTTGTCCATAATCTACAGGCGAATCAAACCTACTACTGCATCGGCTTCAACGTGCCGGCGCAAACGCCGCCAACTTGGGATAAATCGAGCATCGAGGTCAGCGGCCAATGCCAGTCCGGCACTGCCGTCTTCACCATCCGGAATACGGGCGAGGCTGGGAACGGCGACATGGACGGGCCAAGCCAGTACCGCGTGTATCGGAACGGCGTCCTCGAGCGAACCGAATCATTCCAGCTCGCTGGCGGCGACTCACTGACTGTCTCTATTGCAGGCAACGGGGACGACCTCCGCTTGGAAGCCGATCAACGGCCTGGCCACCCTGGCAATAGCCACCCGAACGCAGTTGTTGAGGATTGCGGCACACTACCCGTAGGTGCCACTATCTCGGCGACAAAAATTGTCTGTGATGTCGAAACGGATTTGCCGAACTGGGGTGGCGGCGGTCCTGACGTGACCAGCACCACCGCGACCGCCTTCCTCTCCTCGCACCCGCACTGCCGCCGCGAGTCTGGCTGGCAGTTCCAGTGGGCACCCGCACCGGCCACCAACCCTGGTGATAATCTTGGCGTCGTTGGTTCGCCATGGACAACGTTCGGCCCCACAAACAGCAATGGCCAAAGCACCACAACCGTACCGCTCGCAGGCGTCGGTGATCGGATTTGGATCCGCGAAGCCCTGCAGCCAGGCTACATCGGATTCGGCTACGCCCAAGGAAACAACAGTGTCAGTGCCGAGATCTACTGCTCGAAAGACGTACTCAACTACGACAACTACGACTTCATCATTAACCCGCAGGCAAACACGACATACCACTGTGTTGCATTCAACGTGGCGGCGCCCGACACGAGCGACCACTCGAATGTCCAGGTGACTGCCGTCTGCCAAGAGCCATACGCCGTCTTCACCATTGCCAATACTGGCACCGGTCCAATGACCAGTCCGAGCCAGTACCGGGTGTACCGGAACAATACACTGGAAACGACGCAGTCCTTCCAGCTGAATGCCGGCCAAACCCTAGTGGTGACCGTTCCAGGAAACGGGGATGTCGTCCGCCTCGAGGCCGACCAACTACCAGGTCATCCGGGATCACCCCAGGCGACCATCCAGCACTGCGGCACGCCGAACCAGCCGCCAGTGGCCGTTGACGATACGAACAACACCCTCGTCAACACGCCGGTCGTGACGACGATTCTTGCCAACGATTCGGATCCGGACGGCTCGCTCGTACCAAGCTCGGTCAGCATCCTGAATGCACCCGACAACGGTACCCTGCCAACGATCGATGGCCTGACCGGTGCCGTCACGTATCTGCCAAACCCGGGTTTCTTCGGCATTGATACGTTTGAGTACCAGGTGTGTGACAATGGCGGACTGTGCGATACCGCCGTGGTGACGATTACTGTGAAGGCCCCGCCCGTGGCCGCCGACGACGCCGTCACTACGCCCTACCAAACTCCGGTCACCATCCCGGTTCTCACCAATGACACCGATCCGGATGGCACCTTGGTGCCCAGCACGGTCACAGTCACGGCTTCCCCCACGAATGGAACGATCACCGGTGTGAATCCGACGACGGGCGAAATCAGCTATACGCCCAACAACGGCTTCAGTGGCACCGACCTCTTCACCTACCAGGTCTGCGACAACGATGGCTTATGTGATACGGCGACCGTAGCCGTCTCGGTCAACCAGCGCGTCTTACACCCTCCAGTCGCCGTTGACGACAGCACATCCACGCTACGCAACACCTCTGTTGTCATTCCTGTTCTCTCGAACGACACTGATTCAGACGGTACACTGGTGCCCAGTACCGTAACCGTTACGCTCGCCCCGCTCCATGGCACCGTCACGTTTGTAAACACGCTCACGGGTGCGATCACGTACACACCAACGACCGGCTTTACGGGCACGGATCAGTTCACCTACCAGGTCTGCGACAACGACGGCTTGTGCGATACCGCCGTGGTGACCATCCACGTCACCGCACCACCTCTCGTGCCACCCGTCGCGAATAACGACACGGCGAGCACCCAGCAAAACGTACCCGTGCTTATCCCCGTGCTCGGAAACGACACTGATGCCGACGGCGTACTGGTACCAAGCACAACGACGATCACCATCGCACCACTCAATGGCACAACCAGCATCAATCCGACCACGGGTGAGATTACCTATACACCGAACACCGGCTTCACCGGCCTCGACACCTTCACCTACCAGGTCTGCGACAACGACGGTCTGTGCGATACGGCCCTCGTCTCCGTTGCCGTCAACCCGCCTGCACTCGTGCCGCCAGTCGCAACGAATGACTCGGCCACGACCGACCAAGACACCGCCGTTGTGATTGCTGTACTGACCAATGACACCGACAGCGACGGGGTTCTGGTGCCAGGCACGGTCCATGTCGTTACACCAGCACTCCATGGAACGACGAGCATCAATACCCTGACCGGGGAGATCACGTACACACCAACTGCTGGCTACTCAGGCACCGATGTGTTTACGTACGAGGTCTGTGACGATGATGGCCTGTGCGATACCGCCACCGTGACAGTGACGATCCGGCCCGGCATTACCATCTTTGCCCACAAAATTGTCTGTGAGGATGAGGCTGACCTACCAAACTGGGGTACTGGTGGGCCAAACATCACCGCCGCAACCGCCACCTCCTTCATGGCTACTCACCCAAACTGTGCTCTTACGAGCGACTGGAACTTCCAATGGGGACCGACCTCGGTTGGGAATCCGGGCGATAACACCGGAGAGGCCGCACCTAGCACCGGATACACCACCTTCGGCCCGACCAATGGCCTTGGCGTCGCCCAAGTCACCCTGCCTGCGAGCGCTGTCACGAGTCGAGTCTGGCTCCGCGAGGTCTGGCAGCCTGGCTTCATTCCCTTCACGTACGGCACGTCAGGCAATAGCAATAACGTCAGTGCGGAATTCTACTGTCACACCGATGTGTTGAACTACGACAACTGGGATTACATTGACAACATCACGCTCGGCAGCACCTACTACTGCGTAGGGTTCAACGTCGCCGAGATTGAACCCGAACCCCCCGTCGCCGTTGATGATGCGGCGACCACGAACGAGGACGCTCCAGTGACGATCGATGTTCTCAGCAATGACACCGATCCAGATGGCGTAC
This sequence comes from uncultured Candidatus Saccharibacteria bacterium, assembly GCA_964480605.1. GTDB lineage: Bacteria > Patescibacteriota > UBA1384 > JACPKC01 > JACPKC01 > JBBUCD01. The sequence continues at coordinate 12,593 of CAYZPG010000002.1, forward strand.
TCGTGCCAAGCACGGTGACTGTCACTGTCAATCCAACCAACGGAACGATCACCAGTATCAACCCGACCACGGGTGAGATCACCTATACGCCGAACACCGGCTTCACCGGCATCGATGTCTTTACGTACGAGGTCTGTGACGATGACAGCCTCTGCGATACAGCCGTCGTAACGGTCGTCATTGAGCCTGTCCTTATTCTGCTGCCACCTGTCGCCAACGACGACGCAGCGACGACTCCTCCCGCCACCCTGGTTACCGTTACCGCCCTTGCGAACGACACCGATGCCGATGGCGTGTTACTGCCGAACACCGGCCTCATCATCAGCTTGCCAACAAATGGCAGTGCCAGCATGAGCCTGGTCACTGGCGATATTACCTACACGCCGAACGTAGGGTTTAGCGGCACCGATACACTCACCTACCTTATCTGTGACAACGACGGCTTGTGCGATACGGCGGTGGTGACAATCACGGTCACTGAGCCAGCACCAATTCCGCCAGTCGCGAACGACGATGCCGCCGTAACACCCGAAAATACGCCTGTCACGATTGATATCCTTGTGAACGACTCGGATACCGATGGCATTCTTGTACCAGCAACAGTGAGCATTCTCGTACCGCCATCGAATGGAACGATTGCTGCGATCAACACGGGCAACGGTGCCATTACCTACACCCCGAACACCGGCTTTACCGGCCTCGACACCTTCACCTACCAGGTCTGCGACGACGATGGCCTGTGCGATACGGCGGTCGTGACGGTCGGCGTGAACGATGTGCCCGTCCCGCCCGTTGCGAATAACGACACCGCAACAACATCGACGAACACTCCGGTCACGATCTCACTCCTCGCGAACGACTTCGACATTGATGGCACCCTGGTTCCAAGCACCGCTAGCGTTGTCTCTCAGCCAACCAGTGGCAGCGTCGCACTTGATAGTAGTGGTACAGCTACGTACACGCCAAACACAGGGTTTAGCGGTACCGATCAGTTCACCTACCAGATCTGCGATAATGATGGCTTGTGCGATACAGCCGTGGTAACGATCACGGTCACGCCACCCGGAACGCCTCCGACATTGCCGACGCCACCTCCCCCACCGCTTGTCGTACCAACGTCTGTCCCGCTCGCCACAACCGCGATTCCAACACCACCCGCACTTGGCAACTTAATCTTTGGCGCTAACCAGTTTGTCTTAGCCGCCCAAAGCCAACCGCTCTCATCTCATGGTGTCTTACAGATCACAGCCAATGAGCCCCAGACCTTCTACCTCGAAGCGAAAGGCGCCACTGCTGCCAACCTCATCAACCTCACCACACAGACGATCTACCCACTCACCTTCGACGCGGACATCAAGCTCTGGACCGCCACCGTTTCCTTCCCCGACGCAGGCACGTATCAGCTCCAAGGCCAAATCAGCAACGGTAGCCAAAGCTACGCTCGCGAGATCAACCAAGTGGTCGTCACCGACCCGTCGACGGTGACAGTGAACGGCAACCAAGTCGAGGCAACGGTCACCGTATTCGAGCAGGACATCGCCACCGGCAACTTCCACACCTGGAATGGCTCGAGTTATGCCCAACCGAATCCGTTCTTCGTCCCTGGCACCTTCTCGCTTGTCCTGCCAGAGGGTGAGTTCTACCTCCGCGTCGAAAGCCCTGGCTACAACAGCGTTACCTCAAGAATCGTCTCGCTGGACAGTCAAAGCTTCGTGACGGCTCAAGTCGCCCTTGACCAACCGGCCAACATCTTCGCCCGCCTACTCAACCGCTTCTCCCGCAGCAGTCAAGCCGACAACTTTGCGATCACCGTTACCACGCTACCTACCGTCGAGCAAGTACCCTTGAACGAGCCGGTGCCTGCTATTACCGCCCATACAGCCACGACGCCCGACAGCGACCTACTCGGTTCGATCACGACGCCGACCGTACTCATGGTCTATAGCAACTGGAACACGCTCGCCCAGGAGCAGCTCCAGGTCTTCGCTGCCACCGCAGAGGCAATCGGTACCAGCGTCACCTTCCTACCCCTCTCAACGATGGACCCGGATGCTGACGACGCATCGTACCTAGCGCGCGGCCAGTACAATCTCGAGCTCTTTAAACCGACCGACAGCTTCTTCGACCAGTACTTTATTGGCAGCCTGCCCCACTTCTTCTTCCTCGACAGCGAGCACCGACTCATCCGCAGCCTCGTAGGGCCACAGTCCGTCCGTTCTCTTACCGCGCTCGTCGAGAGTACGCTGCTTGGCCGGTAAGGTGGCATCGTGGTTCGTGTAGAATCGACAAAGGTATGATGTATGGCAGATGAGTCACTGCGGGTCACGAAGCTCGCCTCCACAACCCGGCTGTCCGATCGCTACCTCACCGTGCAGATCAAAGAGGCGCCTGAACCAGGCGTAACGGCCACAGCCGGAGTGGTCGGTGCTCTTGTCGAAATTGAGGGCTCATGGCAGGCCAACGCGCAACTTGGCCAAACGATCATCAACACCGCCGCCCGTCACTATTTCCGAGGCACACACGCCCACCCAGTTGCCAACTTCGAAGATGCCCTGAAGAAAGTGAATGAGACCCTCAAGCAGGCGACCCAGACTGGCGCGACCGACTGGATTGGCCACCTGCATGCAGCGCTCATCCTTGTCGTCGGCACCGATATCCATATTGCTGCCACCGGCCATGTCTATGCGATGCTGTTTCGTGACGGTGTCGGTACGCCAATGCACGAGGCAACGCCCGAAGGCACGCAAGCACCGGGCAAGGCCTTTGGCGCACTCCTGTCTGGCACCATTGAGCGGGGCGACCAACTCATCCTCGGCAGCTCTGGCTTTGAGAAGCTGATTACATCGCGTGAACTTGAAACGCTCTTTGAATCCCCAGAAGCATTGGCACAGCGCCTGGGCACGCTCCTCCACAGCAAGCGTGGCGCTTGGGTGAATGCCCTACTCATCGACGCGCCCACACAGCCAAGTGCAGAACATGCCACGACGATTGCCGTCGATCGGACTGGCATGGCACAGTGGCAAACTGCCACGGCCCAGCTCATTGCACGTACGCAACGACTCATCAAGCCGCTTGGCGCGTGGTTTGTCACCAAGCCGCACCAACCCGAGGCAGCACCGGCCTCAACAGCTGCCTCCCTCGCACCTACCGTCCCTCAAGCGAAGCAGCTGGCCGACTGGTCTGCAGCCCGGCTGGACCACCTCCACACAACCACCCTGCCGGCAGTTCGCAAGCAGGCAAGCAACCTCTGGAGCACCCTATTGTCATCGGTGTCATCATTGAAAGCGTCCCGTGCGAACAAGGCTGGCGCGGATGCTGCAGCACCAGCAGCACAGACACCGGACGCAACGTCTCCTGCGACACACAGCCTGATCGGGCGCCCAGTCTACGCAATCCGCGACTACGCCTCGGTCGCGGCGCAAGCACAGGAACAGGTGGTACTACCCACCAATGTCACAAACTACCAGGACGACACAATTACGCAGCAGCGGCCAACCTCACTGGCAGCACGCCTCCGCGTACCCGACCTACGCGCCTTGGCAAAACGAATCGAGTGGCGTTCAATCCTCTTCGGGCTGATCGCACTCATCCTGCTCATCATTCTCGCCGCCAATATCACCGTCATCACCACCAAGCGCCAAACTGAGGAGTCGAAGCAGGAGCTGCTTACGCAGCTTAATGAGCTGCAAGACACCCTGGAAGAGGCTCGGCTGGCGCGCATTTTCAACCAACCAGACAAGGCTGCTGACGCACTCGCTACGGTCCTCGCCGGACTACCCGCCCTCCTCGACTCTCCAGTTAGCGATGGTGCCCGCCTCCTTGCAGACAAGGCGCAGGGAGAGCTCGATGAGGCAACCAGCACTACCCGACTCGCCAATGCCACGAAAATCGCGGACGTCCAAGGAGCAACCTATCTAGTCCAATCTGGCACGCTGATTAGCGTCATCAATGCAACTGGCGGCATCAACCGTATCGATGCGAGCTCCGGCCAGAACGACACGATCGCCGTACCCGGTGGCCATACCGTCCTTGGGATGACCGCGTACGACAATCAAGCGGGTATCGTGGTGCTGACAGATGAGCCGTCAGCACACTCGCTCTCACCAGGACAAGATGGTCTCACCCCGCTCACGAGTGCCGGGGACTGGAAGGCAGGTCCCAGGATCGCCTCCTTCTTTGGCAACCTCTACGTGCTCGCCGCCGATGACAACCAAGTCTGGAAATACCTCCTCACCCAAGGCACGTATGGCAAACCCGAAGGCTTCTTGACCAACGATACAAGCCTCTCAGGGGCTATCGACCTCGCGGTAGACGGGCAACTCTACATCCTGTTCAAAGACGGCTCGGTGAAGCGGTTGAATCGCGGCAAGGCAGATTCCTTCGCCCTTGGCGCGCCACCGAAGCCGACTGCCACGCTCACCAATCCTAAACAACTCCTGACCACACGCGATAGCAGTCGTCTGTACATCCTCGATGGCGATCGTATTGTCAGCTTCGACAAATCAGGCGCGTTCCAAGCTCAATACGCCTTCAAGGACCTCCGGAACATTCGGGCTATCTCGCTCGACGAAGGCAAGAAGGTCTTTACGCTTCTCACGGACGAGGGTGTATACACGAGCCAGTTCTAGCCTACATCGCGTCGACGGTCTGGATGCCTAAAAGGGAGAGACCGCGCTTCATCACGTTCGTAAACGAGCGAACGATAGCTAACCGAGTCGTCCGGTCAGCAGCGACAGCGTTCATGACCGGATATTGTTCATAAAAGAGGTGGAAGTGACTCGCGAGCTGGGCAAGATACTGCGCGAGCAAATGGGGCGACTGTCGAAGAGTTGCCTGCTCGACAACTCCCGGAAATAGCGCGAATGAGCGCAGCAGCGCAACGTACGGCGTACAGTCGCCAACAGCCGCGTCGGCCACTGCCCCTACCTTGCGGACAATATTCATTGCACGAACGTATGAATATTGAAGGTACGGCGCACTGTCTCCTTTCAACGACAACATCCGCTCCCAGTCAAAAACAATATCGTGATTACGGTCGTGCGAGAGATCAAAATACTTCAGTGCGCCAATTGCCAACGCTTCGACTGTTCGTGTTCGCTCCTCATCAGTCAGTGCATCCGTCTCTCGAACAATAGCTCCGGACCGCCTGGCTGCCTCAGTCAGTAGCTCTTCGAGCCCAACAGTTGTCCCCTGCCGCGTACTCATTTTACCCGTCTCGGTTCGAACCAAGCCGAATTTGACATGCGTAAGGGCAATCGAAGGGGCAACAAGCCCAAGGAGTCGAGCGGCGGCGAACACCTGTCGAAAATGGAGCGCCTGCTCATTCGCAACCACGTAGATGATTTCCTGCGGATGGTAGTGTTCGACACGATACTCAATGGCCGCCAAGTCCCTGGCTGCATAGATAGTCGAGCCGTCACTCTTCTGGAGTATCAGGGGAACCGACTCATCGGCAATTGGGATCACGAGAGCGCCCTCGCTCTCCACCGCCACGCCCTGCTGCACCGCCCGCTCTATGAGCGCCGGCACCAATGGCTGGTATCGGCTCTCACCCGCACCCGGATCATCAAAAGCGACGCCCAAACGCTCATACAACTGCTCGAACTGCCCGCGTGACACCTGCACGAAGTGCTGCCACAGCGCCCTGACAGCCTCGTCACCTTTCTCAAGCCGGTGAAACATAGCCTGGCCCTCGGCTTTCAGTGTCGGATTCCCTGGTAACGCCGCGTGGAATCCGACGTAGAGTTCAAGCAGCCGCTCAACCGTTACGTCGTCACGGATCGCAAGATCGCCGTATGCCTGCTGGTACGCCACGGCCAAATTACCAAACTGCGTCCCCCAATCACCGAGATGGTTCACCGCCACCACCGTGTACCCGAGTTCCGCGTACAGCCGCCGAAGCGTGTCGCCAATAATGGTGCTTCGCAAATGACCAACACCCATGGGCTTGGCGATATTCGGACCAGAAAACTCGACAACGATGGTTTGCCCCTCGCCAATCCGGCTTGAACCGTACCGTGGCGCAGCAGCCTCTTCGACGATGCCTGCCAGTACTGCCGAGGTCGGCTCGATATTCACGAATCCGCCTTCGGCACGGACGACGATATTCGACAGCGCCTTCAGTTTGGCAGCAACGTCGAGCGCGTGATCGGCTGGATTCAAACCGCGTTGTTTCGCTGCAGCAAACACCGGCACGGCTAACCAGGCGGTTGAGCGCGGCGGCACATCAAAGCTAATCGGATACTCGGGACCAAGCAGTGCCGCGATCGAGCTACGCAGTGCAGGAAGAAATGGCGTCATGCAACTGGCGGCACAAGGCGGATAAACTGTCGCTTTCCTACCTGAATAACCATGCCCTCGCTCGGCGTCAGTGCAGCAAATTGATCCGTCATGAGTGCACCGTCGACGTGAACGGCCCCCTGTGCGATCAGCCGTGCTGCCTCAGCCTTTGAGGCAGCGAGTCCAAGGTCTACCAGTAAGAAGGTCAACCGCTCCTGACCCGCGACGGAAGGCCAGCCTGTTGGCAGCTCGGTTGGCTGCTGGCCATCTCGAAACTGGGCATCAAAACCACGACTTGCCAGTTCTGCCGCCTCGGCACCATGGTAGAACGCAACAACCTCATACGCCATCTTCGCCTTCGCCGCACGAGGATCCTCTGTGATGAGTGACGCCATGACCGGCTCATGAGGATCAATACCGGCTGCCAAGGCGCAGTAGTCAGGCAGCACGGCGTCGCTCGTCGCCATCAGCTTGCCAAACATTTGGGCCGGACTGTCGGTAATCCAGATTGCATTGCCATACGACTTGCTCATCTTTCGACCGTCGCTGCCCGTAAGCAGACGGGTGGTGATGACGTATTTCTCCTTCTGCCTCAACTGTCGCATCAACGTCCGACCAGCCAGCATGTTAAATGTCTGGTCAGTACCGCCAAGTTCCACATCAACATCGAGCATCACTGAGTCATACGCCTGGATGACTGGGTAGAGCAATTCGGTCAGCGTCACAGACTGACCCGCTTTGGCGCGTTCCTGGAACATATCTCGTTCCAACAGCTGGGCGACGGTAAATTGTCGGCCGAGTTCTAGGAATGATGCGAGCGAACCGGCAGTACCCGAAGGCTGCCACCACTCGTCATTCTCTCGGACGAGCGTCCGTTTGGGATCGAGGATCTTGAAGGCTTGCTCCGCATAGTGACGCATGTGCTCAGCAATCTCAGCACGAGACAACTGGGGTCGCGTTCGATCACGCCCCGTTGGATCACCAATCTGCGCCGTAAAACCACCCACAAGCAAGATCACGGCATGGCCCTGGTCCTGCAACAGTCGCAGAATCCGCAACGGCACCGCCGTACCAAGGTGGATCGCGGGACTCGTCGGATCCACGCCGAGGTATACCCGAAGCGGCTGTTTCGCGGCGGCAGCAAATGCTGCCTCCGTTGGATACACGCGCTCCACTGCCAGATCCCAGTATGATCGTGCCATAGGAAAACTCCTCATGCGAGTATAGCAGCCCGCGGCCTCGGCGCCAGACGACGCCGCAGCAAACAGGTTCAAACACTCGTCCTGCACCAAGCTTTGTGGTACCATTGCGGGGCGATTTTCAACCTACCAAATCATGGCAATCAAACCTTTTTCATTCCCATCAGGCAGTCAGCTTGTCAAATCCGTTCGGCAGCTGCCAACGCAGCTACGCAACCGCTGGAAGTCGGTTGACAAGAAAAAATTCTGGCGCTCGATCCGCCTTTTGATCGTCGTCGGCATCCTTGCCGTTGCCGGACTCTTTGCCTGGTACTCGAAGGATCTGCCAACACCAGGCAAGATCCGAGAACGCCAAGCGATCGAGTCGACCAAGATCTTCGACCGCAACGGCGAGTTACTCTACGAAGTCCACGGGGATGAGAACCGGACTGTCTTGGCCGACCAAGATATCCCCCTCTTCGCGAAGCAAGCCACGATTGCTGCCGAGGACCGTCAGTTCTACGAGCACTTTGGCGTTGATTTCCGTGGTCTGGCACGAGCGGTTTTTCTCGATGTGTTTACGGGGCAGCGCGTTGGCGGCTCGACCATTACGCAGCAGTACGTAAAGAATGCGCTCCTTACCAATACAAAATCCTTTGACCGCAAGGCGAAGGAGCTCATCCTCGCCCTAGAAATTGAAACGATCTTCTCGAAAGATGAGATTCTCGCCCTCTACCTCAATGAGATTCCCTACGGCTCAAGCATCTATGGCATTCAGGCCGCCGCCCAATCCTTCTTTGGCAAGGACGCGAAGGATATTACGCTCGAAGAGGCTGCGCTGCTAGCCGCCATTCCGCAGCGCCCCACCTACTTCTCCCCGTACGGCACGCACACCGACGATCTCAAGGCCCGGCGAGACTACATCCTACGTACGATGGCTGAACTTGGCTCCATTCCACAAGCCGATGCCGATGCTGCCATTGCAAAGGAAATCGCCGTCGTACCGCAAAAGAGCACGATCAAGGCGCCACATTTTGTGTTCTACGTCCGCGAACAACTCGTCGAGGAATTTGGCGAACAAATGGTAGAAGAAGGCGGACTGCGTGTCACAACGACGCTCGATTTGAAACGCCAGGAGCAGGCCGAAGCAGCGATTGCCGCTGGCATGGACAAAGTTCGGGCCCGTGGTGGCAGCAATGCCGCCCTGGTCGCTGTCTCACCCACGAACGGGGAAATTATGGCCATGGTGGGTTCGGCCAACTACTTCGATGCCGAGCATGATGGCAACGTCAATGTCACCCTCTCAGATCGCCAGCCTGGCTCCAGCTTCAAACCCATCGTCTACGCCGCCGCATTTAAAGACAAGTACAATCCCGCCTCAACGATCTGGGATGTTTCGACTGACTTTGGCAAGTACCGCCCAAACAACTACAGTGGCACGTTCCGGGGCCCAGTTTCGGCCCGATTTGCACTCGCCAACTCCTTAAACATTCCGGCCGTCAAACTCCTTAGCCTTGCCGGGCTCGACAAGGCGCTCGAAACCGCTCATGCAATGGGCATCACGACGCTCAATCAACCAGAGCGATACGGCCTGGCCTTAGTCCTCGGTGGCGGCGAGGTCAAGCCGCTTGATATGGCCACCGCCTTCTCGGTTTTTGCTAATGGCGGCACCTATCGCCCGCCGGTGAGCGTACTCAAGGTAGAGACATCGAGCGGCAACATGCTGAAAGAACACAAGCCGGGCACGGGCGAGAAAGATGCGCTCGATCCGGCCATTGCGTACCAAATCACCGACATTCTCTCGGACAATACCGCCCGCTCGGCCGTCTTCGGTCCTCGCTCATCACTCTACTTCCCCAAGTATCGTGTTGCTGCCAAGACTGGCACAACCCAAGAGTTCCACGACGCCTGGACCGTGGGCTACACACCGGATATTGCCACCGCCGTCTGGGTTGGCAACAACGACAACACGGCTATGAAGAACGCCGACGGCTCGGTGGTCGCGGCACCGATCTTCAATACATTCATGACCAGTGCCTTGGATTCGATGGAAAACCATGAGTTCGTCCGACCAGACAGCGTCAAAACCGTCACGGTCGACAAACTTTCGAACAAGCTACCGACCGACTCCTCCCCCGAGAAGGTCACCGACCTGTTCGCACCCTGGCAGATTCCAAAAACCACCGACGACGTGCACGTAAAAGTCAGAGTCAACAAGCAGAATGGCAAGCTCGCCACTGAACTGACCCCACAGAGCCTCGTCGAGGAACGAACGTATACCGTGGTCCACTCGGAGCGTCCGGACGTGCCGGCGTGGGAAAACCCGGTGCTCGATTGGGCCCGAAGCAACGGCATTGAGGTTGGGACACCACCCACCGACTCGGATGACATGTACACCGATGCCACCATCCCAACTGTCCAAATTACGGACCCAGACGACGGTGAGACGGTCTCCGGTACCTTCACGGTCAATGCCACAGCCGCTGCCCACTATGGTGTCCAGTCAGTCTCCCTGGAGATCGACGGGATCGGCCACGGTTCCGACACCAGTGCGCCGTACACCTTCTCCGTTCAGACCTCGTCATTAGGCATTGGCGACCACTCTATGGTGGCAACCGTTCACGACGTGAACGGCGCAACGACGAGCCACACCATTCGCATCCGCGTCGAGGGCGACACCACGCCGCCTGACGAGGCGACGAATATCACGGTGCTTCCGCAGAGCCAGAGCGCGTTCCTGACGTGGCGGAACCCCGACGACAGCGACCTCGAGCGGATCAAGCTCTACGTCTCGACCGTCAAGGATGCCCTTGGCACCCTCTACCCGACAGATATCATTGTCAATCCCGACACGAGCTCCACGTTCACCGTTACCGGACTGGCGGGCAACGTGAAGTACTACTTCACCCTTCGCCCTACCGATTCCTTCGGCAACCAGAATCCGACCACCGACCAAACCTCGGTGACAACGCTGCCGTAGCCCTACTTCGCGGAACCGACGACCTGCTGCAGCACTGCGCCTACGTCCGTGCCCGTCATGAGTTCAAAGCCGAACCGCTCGGCCTCTTTTTTCCGGCGCTCCGCGAAACGCACTCGCCGCAACTCGCCCGTTAGCCCGATCTCACCAATGAAGACCTGCTTTGGATCAATCGCCTTGTTTTTGAGTGAGGATGCGATGGCAACAGCCATCGCCAAGTCGATAGCCGGCTCAACCGCCTTGAGGCCACCGACAACATTCACGAAGACATCGTGCTCGGCGAGTTTAAGGCCCACGCGTCGCTCCAATACCGCGAGTACTAACTCGAGCCGGTTCGTATCAATCCCAATCGCTCGTCGCTTCGCGTAGCCAAACTTCGTGGCCGTGGTAAGCGCCTGGACCTCAATCAAGAATGGCCGCATTCCCTCAAGCACACAGGTGAGCACCGAGCCGGGCAAGTTGGTCGTTCGCTCCGACAGGAACCGGGCCGAGGGGTTGGCCACCGTCTCAAGGCCCGACTCCTTCATCTGGAAGACGCCAATCTCATCCGTTGGCCCGAACCGGTTCTTGACCCCGCGGAGCATCCGCAGTACGTGGTAGCGGTCTCCCTCAAGGTACAGCACGACGTCCACAAGGTGCTCAAGGGTCCGTGGGCCAGCCAGCGTCCCCTCTTTCGTCACGTGACTCGAGATAATGAGCGCTACCTGCTCGCGCTTGGCAAACTCCACCAGCTTGAGAGCGGTTTCGCGGACTTGGACCAGACTCCCCGGGGTCGACGGCAAGGCGGGGTCGTAGATGGTTTGGATCGAGTCGATAATGACGAGCTTCGGCTTCGGCTCCATCGCCAGCACTTCGAGGATGTGGTCGAGGTTGGTCAACGAGGCGACCGAAAACTGCTCGCTCGTCACACCCAAACGCCGGGCCCGGTCCGTCACTTGCTGGACCGATTCTTCGCCTGACAGGTACCGGACCGGTACGTGCGTCGCAACCGCCTGGCCGATACCCAACAGCAGGGTTGATTTCCCAATCCCCGGCTCGCCAGCCAACAGAATAACGCTCCCCGGCACAACCCCTGCGCCCAGCACCCGGTCTACCTCTGGCATCGATGGGATTCGTTCGAGCGCACCGGCATCGTTCGCTTGGTCAAGCGTTACCAGGCTTGGCGCCGCCGCCAACGGCAGCTTCCTCGCCGTTGAAGATCCAGCCTTGGCATCACCTCGAAACTCCTTGATGGAATTCCACGTTCCACAGACCGAACACTTCCCTTCCCATTGGGCAGTCTCATTACCACACTCAGTACAGACGTAGACGGTCGCTGCTTTCGCCATAGTCGTATCCTAGCATAGCCGCCCGATACGATAGACTGTGCAGAGGAGGATCAATGTCACGAAACCTTGGCATCATTGCGCTGACCGCTCTTGTCGCGAGCGGTGTCACGTATCAAGCGACCAGCAACGCACTGCGTCACAACCGGCCGCTGACACTCACAGAGCAGCTGGCGCAGAACGAACTTACTGATGAACACGAGATGCTGTTGAAGGATATAGTAGAGCCCTCATTCGGCGCGATTACACTCACCGGCGTCGCACAAACGAACCACTGCGGTGCGAGCGAACAAGGCTGCTTAGGGTATGGCACGCAGATGCTTACCGAGGAAGAGTTGAGTATCTACACCGGCCGGAACGAGCACATCTCGATCCTAAGCTACACCACAGACCAGCCAATCACCAGTGAGCAACTTGCAACGCTCAAGGAGAAGATTGGTACGCGCCCCTACCGCCTGATCGACCCTGCGACACCACTCTCAGGCACCGCTGACGATGGCGTCGCCTCACTCTTCAGTTTTTCCGTGATCGCCAACCCAGGCGAAACACAGGTCATTGTGGTACTACAATCTTCGTCCGACTAGCCGAATAACTCACTCACCTTCGTCCAGTTGACCAGCTGCCACCAGGCGTCGATGTACTCTTTACGGCGGTTCTGGTACTTGAGGTAGTAAGCATGCTCCCACACGTCGAGCCCGAGGATGGGGGCGTGGCCGGCCATGAGCGGGCTGTCCTGGAGTGGCTTGGCGTACAGGACGAGCTTCCCGGTTTCATCCTTGACGAGCCAGGCCCAACCGCTGCCAAAGATACCGATAGCCATCTCAGAAAACTGCGCTTTGAACGCATCCATGCTCCCAAATGAGGCGCCGATGGCCGTCGTCAGCTCGGCCGACGGTTCCCCGCCTTGGCCTGCCGGTGCCATGATCTGCCAGAAGAAGGAGTGGTTGGCATGGCCGCCGCCGTGATTGCGGACAGCGGTCCGAATTTCCTCGGGTACCTCGTCGATCCGACGCAGCAGCTCCTCGATCGTCTCTGGTGCATGCCCCTCGTGGCCCTGTAGCGCAGCATTCAACTTGTCGACGTACGCCTGGTGGTGCTTCGCATGGTGCAGTTCCATGGTTTGCGCATCAATCACAGGCTCAAGCGCATCGTATGCATACGGGAGCTGTGGCAACTCATGCATGGGTATCTCCTTTCGCTGGGACTACTCCCTGTAGTATCCCCGCTTCTACAAGTTCTGCAACCGGCTTCAAGTCATCCATCATGAGCTGGACAACTTGGTGGCCGTTCCACGAATTAAATTCAAGCGAGCCCAGCACGCCCACCGTCGCCCCAACCGGACAGTGCTCGGCCAGATGGCTACAGCTGAAGCCGATCGCCTCCAAACCGTTCGTAAAGCGCAGCTTGACGTGCTGCTTGTTCGCACCAACCAGGCGGCAGTCGGCGACAACGAGCGGCGCCACAATGAAGCGGGGTTTGGGGTTGGCTTTCCCAAAGGGTGCAAACCGAAGGACCGTAGTAACGAGCTCGTCTGTCACTTGCGTAGGATCAAGGAGTAAGTCAGCGACTGCTCGCCTGACCAACTGCTCGGGCGTCAAATTCGCATCGGCGTACGCCACCAATTGTTCGGCAAAAGCCGGCAGTTGTTCAACCTTGAGCTGCAACCCCGCCGCCGCCTCGTGGCCGCCGTAGGTGATGAGCAGGGACTGACAGGCATCGATGCCGGCTAAGAGATTAAAGCCCTCAATACTGCGCCCTGAGCCCTTGGCAATACCGTCGTGAATCCCAAGGAGAACCGTCGGGCGGTGGTAGCGCTCGGCAATCCGACCAGCAGCAAGCCCAATCACACCAAGCGGCCAGCTCTCCCCAGCAAGCACGATCGCCGGTTTACTGGCCAGTTGTTCAGCCTCAACCCGAGCAAGTGCTGCCTTCACCACGCCATCCAACTGCTCTTGGCGCTCACGGTTCTGCACCTCGGCTTGGGTGGCCAAATCCTGCGCCCGCTGCTCATCCTCGGTGAGGAGCAACTCAAGCGCCACCGAGGCATGGTCGATGCGTCCCGGTGCATTAATCCGTGGTCCGATCTGGTAGCCAATCGTCCGCTCGGTGACATCATCAATCGCAATGCCGCTGGCACGGTACATGGCCTGCAACCCCTTGTTGCGCGTTTGCATGAGTACCTTGAGGCCGTAGTGGGCAATCATCCGGTTCTCATCAACCAAGGGCACCATGTCGCAGACCGTACTGATCGCCGGCAGCTCAAGCCACCACTTCAGCTGCGACGCCGTCGGCGTCCCGGTCCGTGCGGCCAAGGCTTGGCAGAGCTTCCACGCTACGCCGCCGCCAGCCAATCCAGCGAACGGGTACTGTGATCCAGGTAAGGCTGGATGGACCACGGCAACGGCATCGGTGGGCACGCGATCTGGATCGACGTGGTGGTGGTCGGTCACGATCACATCGATCCCCAACTGCTTGGCCGCCGCTACTTCTGCGCGGCCCGTAATCCCGAGGTCGACCGTAATCACCAAGGTCACGCCTTGCTCTTTCAGATATTCGAGCGCCGGCTGGTTGAGGCCATACCCCTCCTTCTCGCGGTCTGGAATGTAGGAGCGGGCCATTGCGCCATTGGCGAGCAACGTTTTCATGAGTACGGCCGTACCCGGAATGCCATCGGCATCGTAGTCACCGTAGACGCAGACCGATTCGTTCGCCGTGATTGCTTGCTGCATCCGATCCAGTGCTGGCACGATCTGTGGCAGCAAGAGCGGATCATGGCTGTCCCGGTTGTAGTCCGGAGAGAAAAATCGCTCGGAGTCAGTGATTTCTCGATACAACAGGAGCTGCGTCACCACGTCATCATGTGTGCGCGGACGCAACTCCCATCGCTGGCTACGCTGGCCGGTGTTCCCCATTCGCGCAGTGTATCATACGAAAAATATTAGGAATCAAGCCGACGTTGCTTGTCCCGTAGTACGTCAGAATTGTCGATACCATCGCCGTGCAAGTCCTCAATCGTACCAGTTGTCTCAGCTCCGGATGCAGTGCCCCGAGCTGTTGCTGACATCGTCATCGATGACGCAGAACGCTCACTGGTCAAAGCCTCCTCGGGCAGCGGCGCTGGCGTGAGCGTGACGTCCGGCGCAGCCGTGTCAGCCATCCCTGTTTGCCGCTTCAATTGCTTCAGGAGTGCCCGCGTGACCTGCTTGCCATTCTGGGCGGCGGCAGCAAGCCCACGCAGCTGCTCACGACGAGCCGTTGGATTGTCGATATTTGTCAGGACTATTTCCTCCTGTGGACCCCCAGCTGTATTGATCGCCAACGTCCCAGTATTCAACACCAGGTGGCTGATTGGATCTTGGCGCACAATCAGGTCAGTCAGATGCTTGTACTCCGCACTCACCGTATGCTGCGACAAGAAGCCGACCGACTCGATCACCCGCTCAGTGGTGAAGTAGTAACGGTATGCCACACGGAAAAACAATCCGAGAGCGATCAGGTATGCCCCGGTCAGCACGATCGCACCGACTGCGACCGTCACCACCAGCGGACCGAAGACGCCGAGCTGCGTCGCAATCAGCTCCAGTTGCTCACTCCACGCAACACGGATCACGAGTCCCGCACCGATAATCAAGCTGCCAATAATCCCGAGGAGGATCGTGTACTTGACCGAGACGCCAAACTCATCGATGACTTCTTCCTGCGGACGGAGACTGCCAGGTGGCTGATGCATAGCCGTATCCTACCTACTTGAAGTACGCACGACCAGGGATACGCAAATCGACGTACTCATGGATATCGTCGTGAAAATGCTCAAATACCTGCTGGAGCGAATCGAGCTGTGGCTGTGGCGGCCGTGTGGTATCCAGCACCGCCTTCCAACCGCTCTTCGTAACGAGGGTGATTTCAAAACTGGTCTGACCAAGCTCGAAGTGGTCAAGGCCAATCGGGAATTGGTCAACAAAGGCAGTGGCCGTATCGTGAATGAATGTAACGAACTGGCGGCTCATCACCTTCTTCCCAGGCACCACCGGCTCGGATTGCAGGTCCACCACCCGTGGAAGGGTGGCAACCTCCTCGTCCATGCCAGCGCCGGGCGCATACTGAAACACAATGCCGTCCTCGTCGAGCAAGTATGCCTCGCTGCCTCGCTCCCAACGGATCACGGGGTCACGAAGCGTCACGCCGATGCGGAGCGTCTGTGGCAAACCCTTGGCAATCGTCAGCGTCTCGATCGATGATTGTGCCGCCTTGAGACGGCTCGTCATACCACCACTTGAGTAGGTGAGAATATTCGTTCCTCGCAGCCCCTCAATCTCCGCCTGTACTGCCTCATTCACCGAGCCGACAATTTCAATTTGCTGGATCTTAAACGTCGCCGAGCCGAAGATGAGCCAGCCGACGCCACCTGCGACCATGCCCGCCACCAACACAAGCCAAACCCACCGAGGAATATCTACCCGGAACGGCGCATTGTTTGCCGGAGTCTGCCGATGGATCTTTGGGTTCTGGTACTGAGAACGGCCGACACCCGTCATTCTCCCAGGCGCATACACGGGCTGCGTCTTAAGCGTTGTTGCCCCCCTGCCAAATCGCCTATGCGACATCGGAGCCCGCTACAAAACGGCGGCCAACGTTCGTAATCGCCGTCGCGCCAATCGTGAGGAAGACATCACCCGGCTGCAGCTCCCTATCAAGGCTTGCCGAGAGCTGGTCAAGACTGCCGACGAAGCTACAGTCCTTCTGCCGAGCCGTAATCGCCGCAACCAACGTCCTGGGATCAACGTGCGCTGCTTCGTCCCTGCCGGGCACAGCATACACGTCCGTAATCAGAATACGGTCTGCCTGGTCGAACGAAGCGGCGAAGTCATCGAAGAGCGCCTGCAGCCTAGCGTGTTGGTGTGGCTGATAGGCAACCACAAGGCGACGCGTGGGATATTGTTCCCGAATGGCCTGGATCGAGGCCCGGAGCTCGGTTGGATGGTGGCCGTAGTCATCAATCACCGTCACGCCGCCTCGCTCACCTACGAGCTCCAAGCGTCGGGCGGCGCCTCGGAACTGCTGCAGTGCCGCCTCGGACACACTCCGCTCAATGCCGACCGCATCAGCTACTGCCAAGGCCGCCAGGGCATTCAGCCGATTGTGCATGCCCGGCACGACCAGCGCAGGTACCTGGGACAGCTGGTAGCGTGGTGCCGATGAGCCGTATGGCACGACCGTGAGATCAGTGCGTCCAAGATCGTCGAGCAATCGCCGCACTGACACGCCTTCCACGCACGCGACCAGCGTCGCACCTGGCCGCATGCCCTGCACAAACTGCCGGAATGTCGCCTCAACGGCTGCTAGGTCGTGATAGATGTCGGGGTGCTCAAACTCGATGTTAGTAATCACCGCCACCGATGGTGAGAGCAGGAGTAGTTTGCGCTCGTACTCATCCGCCTCCACAACCCAGCACTCTGGATCACCCGCGCGGTACCCACGACCATCCCAAGCCAGCACTGGAGCGCCTATGTAGACCGTAGGATTCCTACCCGCTGCCTCGAAAATCTGCCCGACCATTGCCGTGGTCGTCGACTTGCCGTGCGTTCCGGCGATCGCCACCAACGTCGAGGCGTCCTTCGTCAGTTCCTGCAACAACTCGTCAGCGCGGAGCGCGGGTATGCCCGCAGCGTGCGCCGCCTCAACCTCTACCCACCCAGGCGAACCCGGTCGAACCGCTGGCGAGTACACAACCCGGTCCATGCCCACCACGTGCGACGCAGCATGCCCAGTCTCGGCCAGATCCGACCCAGCCACGTCGTGCCCCTGTGCTTTGACTAACTCCGACAGTCCCTGTACGCCCGAACCCCGGATACCGACGAAATGATATCGCATCCCTATTTCCTATCTGCTGCTGCGAGCACGAGCTTGGCAATCACACTCGCAGCATCCCGGCGAGCGAACTGGCGAACGTTGGTGCCAAGCGCTGCCCGGCGACGGGAATCCCGTACGAGATCGGTAATCGTGGCAAGCAGGGTTTCAGCTGTCAGCGTGGTTTGCTCGAGCACAACTGCTGCGGCCTGCTCCGCAAAGATGGCTGCGTTCTCGCGCTGGTGGTCGTTGGCCGCCGTCGGCAGTGGAATCAGAATGCTCGGTTTCCCCATCGCAGCCAACTCAAAAATCGTGCCGCCCGCCCGTGACACCACAAGGTCAGCCTGGCCGACAAGTTTGTAAAACTCCGAGGTGTAACTGACTGGCTCGTAGTACCGGCTCTGTGTGCTCGACCGAAGTGATTGGTAGTCGTTCGGACCTGTCACATGAATGACCCGGTACCGGTCGAGTAGCGAGGGCAGAATCGCCTGAACCAGCATGTTGATGGCGCGAGCCCCCTGCATGCTCCCAGTCACAAGGATGGTTGCCCGATCATGCGCCTTGCGCGGTACGGGCGTTGCAAAAAACTCATCTCGAACCGGCTGACCCGTGAAGACAATTTTGTGATCTGTCTTCTGCGTCAAAAACACTGGCCGGGGAAAGCTGACAGCGATCTTCGAAGCAAATGGCGCAATCAGACGATTTGCCAGACCCATGCTGGCATCTGTCTCGTGGAGAATGATCGGAATGCGTAGCCACCACGCAGCCAAGGCTACGGGAATGCAAACGTAGCCGCCTTTGCAAAACACTACAGCGGGCTGCAAGCGTCGAAGTGCGACCAAGGCCTCAAAGGTCCCGCGGAGGATGGCAATCGGCAGAATAATCGTGCGAAAGCTCCAGTAGCGACGAAGCTTCTCGGCCGTAATTTCGATGACCTCGAGTGGTCGTGGCAACGCGATCGAATCAATGATCGCCCGCTCTTTGCCTCCAGACTGGCCGATGTAGGCGATCGTCAAATCCGGTCGAAGAGCCCACAGCTCTTTCACCACAGCCAGGGTGGGATAGACGTGGCCGGCCGTGCCGCCGCCAGCGACGACAACGGTGGTAGTACTCATGACGCACTCCGCAGCCGTGGCACCGCACGGGACACGCTCAGCAGCAGCCCCGTGGCCGTCATCATGGCGAGCAACGATGAGCCGCCGTAGCTGATAAACGGCAGGGTGACGCCGGTGAGTGGCAGCAGACCGAGCATAGCGCCAATATTGACGAACATCTGAAAGGCGATCAAGCTCGTCACCCCAACAGCCAGGTAACGGCCGAACGGATCAGACACCTCGCTTGCAATCTTGTACCCGCGAAAGACCACGAACAGCAAGACACTAAGCACCAGCACCGCCCGGACAAACCCGAGTTCTTCAGTGGTAATAGCGAAAATCGAGTCGGTCTGCGGCTCAGGCAGATACAGAAACTTCTGCTTGCTCTGGCCAAAGCCAAGCCCCCAGAGCCCACCTGCGCCTACGGCCAGCAACGCTTGGTTGATGTGGTACGCCGCCCCAAGCGTGGCTTCGTCGGGATTCAAGAACACTAAAAAGCGCTGCAACCGGTACGGCGCCGACAGGATCAGTAAGCCCAGCAGACTGCCGCCCAAGATAGCGCCAAAGAGCAGGTGCAGGTATGGCGCCCCTGCCACGAAGTACATCGTCACCAAGGTACTCATGAGCACCATCATCGTGCCAGCATCTGGTTGGGCCAGGATCAGGAGGGCCACAACCCCAAGCATGGTGACGAAGGGCAGGAACCCTTGGCCGAAGCTCTTGATCCGATCTTCCTTCGCAGCCAGCCAAGCGCTGATGTAGACGATCATCAACACCTTGATCACCTCACTGGTCTGAAAGAAAATCGGGCCGATCGAGATCCAGCGGCGAGCACCCAATAACTGGGTACCAATGCCCGGTATGAGCGTTGCGACCAGCAGCACGACGATGGCAATGAGCAAGACCGGCGCGAGCCGCTGCCAAAACCGGTAATCGATCGCCGTCATGACAATCAGCAGCACCAACCCGATACCTAGACTGATTGCCTGTCGAAGTACGAACGTGTAATTACTGTCGAATTGCTGCGACGCGACAACAACGGACGATGACGAGATCATCACGAGACCAAAGGCAGCGAGCGCCAACACCGCCAGGAGGAGCCAGCTGTCAATTCGACCGGCTGTCCGAGCACGAAACCTATTGAGCGACATGGTCCATCCCCCCAAGAGCCACCTGTTTCGCAAGGGCCGCAAACTGATCGCCCCGCACCTTGTAGTTCGGGAATTGGTCGAACGACGCACTAGCGGGCGAGAGAAGAACCACATCCCCGGGTGTCGCCAATCGCGCCGCCTCCCGTACGGCCACCTCGAGCGTCCGGGCGTCGGTAATGCGGTCGGTCGGCATCTCGTGCGCCTCGGCAGCCAGCGCGATCGCCGGCCCAGTCTGACCCATGACCAGTAGTTGTTTCACGTTCGAACTCGCAATCACTGCACCGAGTTCCGCATAGTCCAAGCCCTTGTCGGACCCGCCCGCGATCAGGATCACTGGTTCAGTAAAGCTTCGGACCGCCGCAATGGCCGAACCGGGATTCGTCGCGATCGAGTCGTCATACCAGGCAACACCGTCGGCCTCATGGACCTTCTGAATACGGTGCGGCAAACCAGTGAAACCCTGCAGTGCCTCACGAATCGCCTCGTTGTCAACACCAAGCAGCTTCGCTGCCGCAATCGCAGCCGCTGCATTCCCCAGATTATGCCGGCCCCGAAGCTGCACGTCGCTGGTTGGCGCAACTACTTCTGGCGCGCTGCCCGGCTGGTAGCGGACAAACGCTCCGTCGCGAACCATGACGCCATCGTCAATCGGCAGCTCGATTGAGGCGTAGTGAAGCTGCGCCTGCGTCATCCCACCAAAGCGCAGGCT
The DNA here is from genome assembly GCA_964480605.1 of uncultured Candidatus Saccharibacteria bacterium. GTDB lineage: Bacteria > Patescibacteriota > UBA1384 > JACPKC01 > JACPKC01 > JBBUCD01. The sequence goes on from CAYZPG010000002.1 coordinate 33,153, forward strand.
ATCGCTGTTTTCGGCAAAGAGTACGGCATGGTCACGAGCTGACTGGTGCCGGACGATGGCAGATTTTGCCTCGGCGTAGGCGGACTGGGTCTTGTGATATTCCAGATGGTCGGCCGTAATGCCAAGCACCACGGCAATGTGTGGGCTGCGCTCCAGGTCGATCAGTTGGAAGCTTGAGAGCTCCAACACCACAATATCCTGCGGCCGCAGGTCATCAAGGAACTCGAAGGGATCCTTTTCGATGTTTCCTGCCAGGTAGGTCTGCACGTCCGACTTCCCTGCCTGCACCATTCTGGCGATCAGGGTGCTGGTCGTCCCCTTTCCCTTGCTGCCCGTAACACCCACGATCGTCGCCGGACAGAGTTCGAAGAACAAATTCACCTGGGAGGTAATCCGGACACCCGCCTGTCGTGCCGCCGCTACTTCCGGCCGGTCTGGCGCGATCCCAGGACTACGAAACAGCACCTCAACGTCGAGCTGCTTGAAGGCATCTGGCCCTAGCACCTGCTCAACAGCTAAGCTCTGCGCCGCAATTTGCTCAGCTGCCGTCTCAGACTCGTCATAAATCACAATCTCACGTGCCCCGTGCGCAAGCAGCCAGCGCACCAAGGACTGGTGATTCACACCAAACCCTAAAATCCCGATCCGCGCCTCGCGCAAGTAGTCAGGTAGCATGCCCTCAGTATACTGGTTCAACGCGTTGAAGCCAGTGGCCTACCTGGTACAACGCACCTTCTTGTGCTGTAATGCTGTCCACCCGTACAGGGAACAGAGAGGGAGTGCTTTACAAGATGAAGAATTCTGACGATGGACCGAGTGCGCGCGATGCATTCCGAGCTGCGTGCGCAAACGCAAAACAGTACACCGACCCAGGGCTCGCAAGAATCATCGAGCTGACCAGCCAAGGCCATCTGGAAGTAGGCGGCGAGGGCTCCTATATCCAGACTGCCAGCGGCACCAAGTTGCTTGATGCCTGTGGTGGGTACGCGCTCTTTAGTCTCGGCAGACTCAACAGGATGGTTGTCCGACGCGTCATTCGTCAACTGAAAACCCTGCCCATGTCAGCCCGCATACTGCCGAACACTCTCATGGGTGAGTGCGCCCAACGAATTGTGCAGAGCGTTCCCGGCATGCAGTACTGCTTCATAAACTCTGAGGGTACAATGGCCGTCGATGCCGCTATAAAGTTCGCGACGGTCGCGACCGGTCGGTCGACCTTCGTGCGCATCCAGGGTGCGTACCATGGCCAAAGCCTCGGGGCGCTCATGTTGTGTGGCACCGAAAAACGCCGGGCGCCGTTTCAAGAAATCCTACACCCGGATGTCATCGAGCTACCTCGAAATGACCTTACGGTCGTGGAGCGCATTACGACAAGGGTCGCCGCTGTATTTGTTGAGGTGGTACAGGGAGAAGCCGGCATCTGGCCACTGACAACCGAATTCTTGCTCGCAATTCAGGAGCGGTGTCGCGCAGTTGGAGCATTAGTCGTGATCGATGAAATCCAAACCGGATTCGGGCGCACTGGCACAATGTGGGCCTTTCAGCACCATCCGGGCCTACAGCCCGACATTGTCACCATCGGAAAAGCGGCTGGCGGTGGCGTACTGCCAGTCGCAGGATGCCTCTATACCAAGGAAGTGCAGGCACAAATCAAACAACGAGCCACGGAACGAGAACGGGAGTTCCTTGGTCCGTTCCACGCAAGTACCACGAGCTTTAGCCCAGGCCCCTGCGCCGCCCTGATCGCAACGCTGGACGTGATCGAGGCAGCGGGACTTGTCCAGAATGCCAACGTGGTTGGGGAACGTATCATGAACGAACTCAACGCAACGTTCGCTCGCAGTCCAATCGTCCGGGACGTACGAGGCGCTGGGCTGATGGTTGGTATCGAGTTCATACCTCACGATGAGATACAGCTCGCAATGCAATTTCGCAACGAATTGCTCACGCGTGGCGTCCTCACCGCTCCCGCACTGAACAACAACCAAACCATCCGGCTACAACCACCACTCAACCTACGATTGCGGGAGATGAAACAACTCATCGCGACCGCAACAGAGGCACTTGCTGCCACCGAAAAAAAATATACTACGCTCTAGATCAAGGCACCTGTTCTCCAGGTGCCTTTTACTTGCCTAAGAACGCAATCACCAGGCCGACGACGGCGCAGATCGCACCCAAGACCCAAAATCTCATCGTCACCTTGGTTTCCGGCCAGCCGATCGCCTCGAAGTGGTGGTGGATCGGCGCCGAAAGGAAGATCTTGCGGCCAAACCACCGTTTGGAGGCGATCTGGACAATGGACGACAGCGTTTCGATCGCAAAGACGCCGCCGATCACAATCAGCACTAACGCCTGATTGGTGAGCATTGCGACCACGCCAAGCGTGGCCCCCAGTGCCAACGATCCCGTATCACCCATGAAGAATCGGGCCGGGTGGACATTGAACCAAGTGTACGCGAGTGTCGCACCAACAATCGAACCACAGAAGGCAGCCAGCTCAACTTTGCCCTGCGTCAGCGCAATGATCGCGTACGCGGCAAAGGCGATCGAGACGAGGCCACCAGCTAAGCCATCCAGGCCGTCACTGATGTTGACCGCGTTCGCCGTTGCGACGATCACGAGAATGAAGAGCGGCACGTAGAAGAAGCCAATCGAAAAATCACCCCAACCTGGTACATGGAGGATGTCGAATCCAAGCTTCGTGTAAAACCACCAGGCGCCGGCAATACCGATCACGAGCTGCAGGCCTAATTTGATCTGGGCGTTCAACCCTTTAATGCCGCTCTTCGTGGTACGGATGTTAATGTAATCATCGACCAGGCCGAGGACGCCTGCCGTAACCAACGTGAAGAGCGGCAGCCAGGTGCCGGCCCGATCCAAGTTAAAGAGCACAGTCACCAAGGTGACGACACCCCAAACAAGCACACCGGCCATCGTTGGTACAAGGCGTTTGTGCTTCTCCTTGTGGAGTTTCTGATAAATCGGCGCCTTTTCACCCGTAATCGCCGTATCTTTTGGCTGCTTCCACACGCGGTGCGAGTACAGGAAGTTCGTAAGGAGTGGCGTCAGTCCAATCGCCAACGCAAATGACAGCGCTGTCAGCCAGAAGACGAAGGAAAGGTCGGTAACCGAAAGGACGATTGAGGTCATGGCTATGGCGCTACGTATGGCTTCTGCTTCCAGTACGGACTCTGTCGTTCAAGTAGGTCGTGGGCATGGCCTGCATCCTCCAAGAGCATCTCACTTACCTTTTCCATCCGCATGCTCTGCGAGCCTTTCACGAGTATCATATCACCCTTCAGCAGCTCTCCCAAGAGAAACTGACCGGCCGGTACCGGACCCGGAAACCAATGATGCTGCGATTTGATACGCCGGAACCGCGGACCAACCAGGAGAAGAAGATCGGCACTCTTGGCTGCCAAACGGGCAATGTCTCGATGAGCCTGGAGCTCCTCGCGCCCTAGTTCGAGCATATCACCCAAGACAGCGATCGTACGCTTCGCCTTCTTTGCTTTCGCCAACCTCCCCAGCTCCTCAAGGGCCAACTTCATCGAGAGCGGGTTCGCATTGTAGCTATCGTCCAAGAGCCATGTCCGCCCGGTACCCCGTAGCAGCTGCAACCGACCCTTTGGCCGCTCCCAATCCGCAAGGGCAGCAACTGCGTCCGTACGCGCAATGCCAAAGCCGTGTTCGGCCACCGCCAACGCCAACGTTGTCGGTGCATCAATCGCCGCAGTAGCGACTGATACCACCCGTGCCCGTGTCCGCTCCGCCATGGCGCGAACGAGCGGATCACTTGCATTGAGCACCGCCAGACCGTGCGGTGGCAGCGCGCGGACAATCTCCCCTTTTTCCCGCGCCACTGCCTGCAGCGAACCCAAAAACTGCGTGTGCGCTGACCCAACATTCGTCACCACGGCGATCGACGGCGGCGCCAAGTCAACCAGCTGCTTCATATCCCCCGGCTGCTCCACGCCGTACTCAAGCACGAAGATACTTGGGCGAGCGGGTGGCCGCTGAAAGCTCGCTCCCAATCCCTTACCAAAGGCGACTGCTGCTGCGCCAAGCCACTGCACTGGGCCCTCTGGCTTCGCAATACCCAGGATGGCGAGCGGCAGGCCAAACTCGGTATTCAGATTTCCCGAAGCGGCATACACCTCACGATCGCGGACTGCGTGCTGCAGCAGGTGGGCAATGGCGGCCTTCGTCGTTGTCTTTCCCGCAGAACCAGTGATACCAACAATGGTTGGTCGCTGCGCGCCAAGCACGCGCCGTGCCGACCACGCCAACAAGCGCTCAACCACTGCTCGTGCAATTCCTGTTAGTCGCTTCATGTCGTCCTTACCGTGTCGGTGGAATTTTGTAGTAGGCAAACAAGTATTGCGCAAGATCGTGGAAGATCGGACCGGCCGTTGATTCGGCGAAGGGCGCACTCGTAGGCTTGTCGAGCTTCACCAGCATAACGAACTGCGGATGATCTGCCGGGAAGAAGCCCATGAGAGAGTGGGTGAAATCAGTCTCCGAGTAGCCACCGTCCTCATTCGCGATTTGTGCCGTACCGGTCTTACCCGCGATCACGTATCCTGGCACCCGCGTCCGGCCGTACGGCCCGTCGTCAACAACTGAGACAAGCATTTGGCGAACCTTCTCACTCGTTTCCGGCTTGATCGCACCTTCCGTTTTTGGAAATTCCGCAACCAAATCAACACCGCGCTGTCCAACAAGCCGCCGGGCCAGGTGAGGCGTGACCAACGTACCACCGTTCGCAAGCGCCGCCCAGGCGCGCACCATCTGCAGCGGTGTCACCGTTACGCCCTGTCCGAAAGAGATCGTGGCGCGATTAATGTCCTGCCACGTTCTAGCTGGCCGGAAACTCCCCTGAATCTCACCCTGCACGTCGATACTGGTAGGCCGGTCAATTCCCAATTTGGCGAGCGCGTCGTGCATCTCCTCGTTCGACATCTTGCCAGCCACCCAGACCATGCCGACGTTATCCGAGTTCTGCAGCACTTGGGACATCGTCTCCAGCCCGTACGCTTTGTCGAGCGCTGTATGGATGGTGTACCCCTGGACGGTGACCGAACTGCCGAACGTTTCCTTCGTGTCCGGCTCAATCTTGCCCAAATCAATGGCTGCTGCCATCACAAGGGGCTTGAAGATCGAACCCGGCTCGTAGACAGTGCTGATGCTGGGATTACGAAACCGCTCCGGCTCGCTGGCTGCCTCGCTGTACTTGTTTGGATCGTACGATGGCAACGCGGCCATGGTGACGATCTCGCCATTGGCTGGATTCATGATGATGATTTGGCCGCTCGTCGCCGCGGCATCGGCAATGCCCTGCGCCAACCGCCGCTCAGCGGCAAACTGGACGTTGTGGTCGATCGTGAGTTCTATATCGACCCCGTCTTCAGGATCAGTCCGCTGCAAGGTCGAGATGATCCGGCCGAGCGTGTCCTTTTCGCCAACCACGGAGCCCGCCGTCCCACGCAGATCTTTGTCGTAGTAGCCCTCGATGCCGTAGCTGCCCACCCCCTCGCGATTCACAAACCCCAGCACCTGGGCCGCAATCTGGTTTTCGGGATAGACGCGCTCATTGCGCTTCTCAATGAGCAAGCCCGTAAAACCCTGTTCGACAAGCTCATTCCGCTTGTCTTTCGTGACACCTCGCACCAGCGGTGGCAGGTAGAGCTTGTCATTCGAGATCTTCGCCAGCACGTCTGCCTTCTCGACACCGAACAGCGTCGCGAGCGTGGTCGCTGCCGCCTCCTTGTCTTTCACGTTCCGTGGCACCACTGAGATATCAAACCGTTCCTCTGAAGCGGCAAGGGGAACCAGCTGACCAAGCTCAGCATCTTGGGCAAAGATGGTACCCCGCTGACTCGGCAACTCCTTCGATACCTCGTACTGGGACTCAGCACGGGCCGCATAGAGCGGATGTTCGATCACGCTCTTCTGAAACAACCGCCATATGATAAGCCCGCTGCCAACAGCGACGAGCAAGCCGACGATGCGAAGCCGCGCCTCGGCATCGTGGAGAGAAGTTCGACGCATACTACTCGACCGTCTTCAAATCCTTCGCTGGCTCGAAATCAGTGGCGAGGCTCTCACCCAGACCTTGCTGGATGGCGCCGAGCGTTTGTAGCCGCTGCGCCTCAAGCTCCATCCGCTCCACATCCTCAACCAGCTCCTGCTGCGTCTCGCCCAGTGATTGGACTTCGTAGGAGGTCGTTGCGCTCTGCGTCGTTTGGGCAAGGTAAAACAGGAGTAGGCTAGCCAGAGAAGCGATCGTCAGCACGCGAACACTCACCGGCCCGACCTTGACGAGCTGAGGCACCGTGTGGCGCCGTGCGCCGTCGAGCTGCCCTTTCTCCATCGTCAGTGGAATTGCTGTTGCCATACTAGGTACCCTCCTTGGAGTCGATCTGTGTTGGTTTTGTGATAAAGCGGAGCGTGGCACTGCGCGAGCGCGGATTCCTGACCTGCTCTTCCTCTGAAGGAAACTGGCGTGGAATCGTTGCCTGTCCGGAAAGATGTCGCATCAGATGCTTCACGAGCGCGTGTTCGCCGCTGTGGAAACTGATGACCGCGAGCGTCCCGCCTGGAGCCAGTACCTGCCATGCCCCTGTGAGCCCGCTCGCAATGGCGCCGTATTCATCGTTCACAAGGATCCGTAACGCCTGGAAGACTGGACCGAGCAGCCGTGGACTGCTACCGACGACGGCCACAAGCTCGCTCGTCCGTTCGATCGGCCGGTCTATCCGCGCAGCCTGGATGGCTGCAGCTACCGTCCGCCACTGGCGGACGCCACCTAGTTCACGCAACACCTGCTCGAGGGCTGCGACGCTGGCTTGGTTGATAAACTCACCCGCCGGCCGGAAACGCCACGTCCGAACGGTGCGCACCAATTCCTGGTTCGCGGTCCAAGTGACGTCACGGGGTGTGCCGTGAGCTGGCGCGGTCAGACGCATGTCGAGCGGCGCATCGAGCTGATGGCTCAAGCCTTGGTAGCCCTCGTCGAGCTGCCAGGATGCCAAGCCGAGATCGAAGTAGACCGCCGTGACTGCCTGGAAGCCATGGTGCACAGCCACTGCCGCAAGATCGCGGAAGTCAGCGTGGACCAATACAGCTTGGCGTTGAAAGGCAGTGAGATTGTGTGTCGCTGCCGCGAGCCCCTCGTCGCTGCGCTCAATGCCTAAGAGCTTGCCGGTTGGTCCAAGCGCCGCCAGGACTGCTGCCGCGTGGCCGCCCAAGCCGAGCGTGGCATCAATTGCTACGCCGCCCGGCCGAAGCTGCAGACAAGTGATGAGCTCTTCGAGTAAGACTGGGATGTGCTTCATAGAAACATCTCCGGAGACAGCAGTTCTGGGATCCCCTCGAACCCAGAACTGCTGGTGTGCCCCTCCTGTAAATGTGTCCCTGGATTCCGCCAATGAGGCGGCCTGGTCTTGAGGAAGACGAGGCGAATGAGTCGTCGACTCCCTCGCCGATCAGCCTCAAATCGCTAACCCTCCGAGGTCGTCCGACGGCGTGACCGCCGCTGCCTGCTTGTCCCACTCAGCCTCGCTCCACAACTCAATCCGGTTGTAGACACCCGCCACCACCGTCGCATTCGTAATGCCCGCGTACTCACGCAGGTGCGCCGGCAGGAGGATACGTCCCTGCTTATCGAACTCAACCTCTGCGGCGCCAGCGAGGAAAAACCGCGCAAACCGACGCGCCTTCGGATCCGACATTGGCAAGGCAGCGATCTTCGTCGCCAACGCGTCCCACTCTTCACGGGTGTAAACGGTCAAGCAAGTATCAACACCTCGGGTCACAATCGCCCCACGCTCAAGTGCGCTGCGCATCCGGAATGGAATTGCCAGCCGCCCCTTCGTGTCCACATTGTGCCGATACTCACCTACAAACATTGGGTCGTACTCCTGTTTGTCCCCAACTATCCTCGTTTTTCCCCACTTTTTTCCACATCTCACCACTTCGCACAGGAATCACTCTATCGATCCCTGATGGCGCCATCAAGTGGATAAGCCAAAATCAACCAAACCTACGGGGACAATACGAAGAAAACCAGGCTCAGTGGAGCCTGGTGGGGAGTTTGCGTTAGTTTGGAGACGACGCTATCGGAGAGGCCAGTAGACCTCGGTCTGCCATTTGGCAGCGTTGTGCTGCACGCTCGGATCCGTGCTGTAGACTTCCCAACAAGCGCCAGCTGGCTGCCTCCCTTGCTTGGCAATCCAGGCCTTGATCGACTCGTGGACAGCATCAAGCTCGTCGTACCGGCCGACGTGCAGGCTCATGGCTGCCTCGCCACCAGGCAATGTCTCGTTGAGCGCCCGCTTCAAGGTCTGGACGGGCGCCTCAACAGGGAATCCGGCCTCAAGCGTGACCGAGTTGTCGCCGATCTTCGTATACCGTACCACCGCTGGCCCCACTGGTTGCACCTCTACCTGCGCCAGCTCATCAGATACCACCTGCAATGCCTCACCCAGCATGGCCGGCAAATCATTGGCGGTCGCCTGCCGCTCCACAACCACGATTGGCTGCGGCTTGAGTCTCACGATATGAATATCGTCCATACGCCCCCCTCTTTTCATGCACATCGTATCTTACGTCGCAAACGCGCATTCGTGAAGAGAGCTGACTACGTACGCCGTGCTACGTTCTTGCTTGTAGCTAGATACTGTTGCCGCTCAGCGACGGGCAGTTTCTCAATCGCATACCGGAGCATCGTCCGGGGCATGTGCTGCGCGTGGCTGTCGAGAAAATCTCGCAGCACTCGCTCATCCTTCTTTCCAACCTCTCGGAGCATCCAGCCTGTCGCTTTCTGTATCAGGTCTTCCTTGTCATGAAGAAACTGTTCGGCGAGCTCGAGCGTGTCTGCAAACTGGCCAGCACGGATGAACGAAGCTGTTGCCAATATCGCTACTCGCCGCTCCCACAGGATCTCCGATTTGGCATACCTCCGCAGCACGGTACGCCGGTTCTTCTTAGGAAGCAGGTGGGCGCCAAGAATCTGCGGCGCAGAACTGTCGACGATATCCCAGTTATTGATGCCTTTGAGATGATCTACATAGAACGCCGCGATTTCGGCTTGGCGATCCGGATCATGCTTCGCCCGTTCATACTGCCGCACCAAGATAAGTGCCGCCGTCAGGCGATGCTCATGGATAGGACTCGCAAGGAGCGTTTCAATAGCAACCAACGGCACGGTCTCGAATTGCCGCGCCACCTTCCGCTGCTGAGGAACGCTCACGCCAATGAACTGGTCACCCTCGCCGTACTGCCCCTTCCCAGTCTTGAAGTACCAAGCCGAAGCCTTCGCCCGCTCGGGCGTGGCTATCTGAGCGAGGGCAGCCTTCACCGCCGCCGCACCCGCCGCTCCCATGTTAGGCTTTCAGTGCCGCAAGGAGCTTGGCGGACAGATCGGCAATCTTCACCCGTTCCTGCTCAAGCGTATCCCGATGGCGGAGCGTCACGGTCTGGTCGGTTTGCGAATCAAAATCAACCGTGATGCACCATGGCGTCCCAATTTCGTCTTGCCGACGGTAGCGGCGACCAATCGAACCGGATTCGTCGTACTGGATGAAACCGACGCCTGCCTCACGGAGCGAGCCCACGATCTCCTTCGCGATCTCTGGCAGCTGCTCTTTCTTCACGAGCGGGAACACCGCAGCCGTGACCGGCGCAATCCGTGGATGGAGCTTCAGCATCATTTCCCCCGCCTCGCGTCCGTCCGTGCCATCGGCAATGTGAAGGCCGTCGACCAGTAGCATCAACATCGCCCGGTCCAACCCCAAGGCCGGCTCAATCACAAACGGGACGAACTTCTCCTTCGCCGCTTCATCGAACCAGCTCAGATCCTTGCCGGAATGCTCCATGTGCTGCTTCAAGTCGAAATCGGTCCGATTGGCCAAGCCCCAGATCTCACCCCAACCGAACGGAAACTCGTACTCCAAATCAACGGTCCGCTTCGAGTAGTGCGACAGCTTCTCTTTGGGGTGCTCGTAGGCGCGCAGCTTCTCCTTTGTGACACCCAACCCCTCGAAGAACGCGAACATCGCATCCTTCCACTCCTCAAAGATCTGTTCGTCCGTGCCTGGTTTCACAAAGTACTCCAGCTCAGCTTGCTCGAGCTCCCGCAGACGGAAGATAAAGTTGC
>CAYZPG010000003.1:0-37314 GCA_964480605.1 uncultured Candidatus Saccharibacteria bacterium
TTTGAGCGCAAGGAGTGGCTGAAGCAGTTTCTTGCACAGCACGGCTACCAGCTGCAGGACCTGGGGCCAGCAAGTTATCAAGCAGATGACGACTATCCCGCCTATGGTCTTGCCCTCGGCGAGACGGTGACAAAGGATCCGACTACTAAGGGTATTGCCATTTGCGGCAATGGCCAAGGGATCTGTATCGCCGCGAATAAGGTTGCTGGCGTGCGGGCGGTGTCAGCCTTCAGTCCCGAGATGGCGGTCTCGACACGGCACGATGACGACGCCAACGTACTCTGTGTGCCGGCCCGGTTCCAGACGAACGAGGAGATTGGCGCGATCGTGCTCGCTTGGCTCGAAACGCCATTTTCTGATGAGGAGCGGCACCGACGACGGATTCGCCAGCTCATCGACCAAGAAGGGTGGTAGTGTGGCGGTGATCGTACCGGCGTTACTGGCATCGACACCTCAAGAGCTTGAACGGCAACTTGAGAAGGTGGCGGGATTGAGCCCGTTGCTGTCGTACGACGTTGCTGATGGCGTGCTGGTTTCGCCGGCCACGCCGTGGCCTGGTGAGTATCCATTGCCGCCGGACGGCACGGCGGTGTTTTGGCACCTGATGGTTCGCGACCCTGTCGCGATGTTACCGGCTTGTCTGCGCTTTCCAACGAAGATGATCGCTCTCCACGCTGAGGCGGACGGCTTGCCCAGCGCGTTGGCACAGCTTGCGAGCGCTGGTGTGCCGGCTGGACTGGCGGTGAATCCCGAGACGCCAGTGAACGTTGTTGAACCCTGGCTTGAACGGATTGATTTCGTCCAAGTGATGACGGTGGAGCCGGGTGGGCAAGGGCGTCCTTTTTTGCCCGAACAGCTTGCAAAGCTTCGCGAGCTGCGGACGCTTCGGCCGGAGCTGCAGCTGATCGTCGATGGCGGCGTGAGCCGTGCTACAATACAGGAAGTTGGTCGGCACAACGTTGACTACATTGTAGTGGGGAGCGCGCTTACGAAGGCCGAGGACCCTGCGCGGGCGTACGAGGAGCTGGAGCGGGCGATCGTCTAGCAAGGAGGGGCAGTGACCATTGGGCAAATGGAGCGGAAGGCGAATGAGATTCGCCAGGATATCATCTCGATGCTGGTTGCTGCCGGTTCCGGCCACTCCGCCGGACCGCTCGGTATGGCTGACGTGTTCACTGCGCTCTACTTTGCCGTCCTTCATCACAAACCCAAGGATCCGGATTGGCCTGAGCGAGACCGACTCGTCCTCTCGAACGGACACATCTGTCCGGTGCTTTACGCCACGATGGCGCACGCCGGGTACTTTCCCCGATCAGAGCTGAAGACCTTGCGGGCGCTCGGTACGCGTCTGCAGGGGCATCCGCACCGAACGGCACTGCCTGGCATTGAAACCACCTCGGGCCCACTCGGTTCCGGCCTCTCACAGGCGGTTGGTATGGCGTTGGCGGGTCGCATGGATAAAGCGCGGTGGCACGTCTACTGTCTGACATCGGACGGCGAGCATGACGCCGGTAATACCTGGGAGGCTGTCCTGTTGGCTGGCAAGCACCAGCTCTCAAACCTGACGGCGATTATGGATCGGAACAACATCCAAATTGATGGGCCAACCGAGGAAATTTTGCCGCTCGAGTCACTGCGTGCGAAGTACGAGGCCTTTAACTGGCACGTGATCGACGTCGATGGCCACAACATCGAGATGATCGTCAATGCGACGAATGAGGCCCGGGCGATCCGTGAGAAGCCGACGATGATTCTGGCCCATACCATCCCAGGCAAGGGCGTAAGCTACATGGAGGGCGACTACCGCTGGCATGGCAATCCACCAGGTGTTGTTGATATTGACGGGGCGCCGCCGAAGGCCCAGCAGGCAAAGGTGGCACTCGAGGAGTTGCGGAGGGCGCATGCGTGACGAGCTCCACTTGAACCCGCATCGGTACGATACCGACGTCGAGCAGTTGCCGATTCGGAACGGGTACGGTGACGGTCTGTTTGCGGCCGGGCAACGGCACAAGGACGTGGTGGCGCTCTGCGCGGACCTGACCGAGTCGACGCGCACCCAGGCCTTTGCCGAGGAATTTCCGGACCGGTTCATCCAGATTGGCGTGGCCGAGCAAAATCTCGTCACGGTGGCATCCGGTATGGCAGCCACGGGCAAGATCCCCTTTGTGACTAGCTACGCGATGTTCTCGCCTGGCCGGAACTGGGAGCAGATCCGAACGACCATCTGCTACAACGACCAGCCAGTAACGATTGTTGGCTCGCACGCGGGAGTATCGGTTGGGCCAGACGGCGCCACGCACCAAGCGCTGGAAGACATTGCCATCATGCGGGTGATGCCGAATATGACCGTACTTGCCCCGTGTGATGCCTTCGAGGCAGCCCGGGCCACGATTGCGGCTGCTACCCACAACGGACCAGTCTACCTCCGCTTGGCGCGGGAAAAAACACCGGTCATCACGACCGAGCGAACACCCTTCACGATCGGAAAAGCACTTGTCTTAGAGGACGGTACCGACCTGACGCTCATTGCCTGCGGCTCACTGGTGTACGAGGCCTTGCGCGCGGCCAAGCTGTTGGCGGCGGACGGTATTCGGGCGCGGGTCCTCAACATGCACACGGTGAAGCCGCTCGATGAGGAAGCGGTGGTCGCTGCGGCCCATGAGACCGGCGCGATCGTGAGCGTTGAGGAGCACCAGGTCGCTGGCGGCCTTGGCAGTGCCGTTGCCGAGCTGCTCGCGACGACCGTTCCGACGCCCCAGGAGTTTATCGGCATGCAGGATCGCTTCGGAGAGTCCGGCCAGCCGGGTGAGCTGCTCGCACACTTTCATCTGGACGCATCCGCGATTGTGGCTGCGGCCAGGAAGGTGTTCAAGCGTAAGGCGCGTACAAAGAAGCAAGTGGCACCGAAGCAGCGCCGCACGGCGAAGAAGTAGGCCTGATGATTATTTTTTTTCACGGCGAGGAGTGTGAGCACTGCCGTACGATGGCTCCCCGGGTGTCGCAGCTAGAACGTGAACTCGGCGTGACCGTTGAGCGCAAGGAAACCTGGCATAACCCAGAGAATGCGCGGCTCCTCGCCGAGGAGTACGACGTCGAGGGAAAGCGGTGTGGCGGCGTTCCATTCTTCATCAACACCGACACCAACACCTGGCTCTGTGGCGAGGTCTCATACGATGAGCTGAAGCGATGGGCACAGGGTGGCACCGGCCATGGCGAGTAGTCTGCGCGCGACCCTGGAGCTTGCCCGGCGGGACGGATGGGCAGTCGGTGCCTTCAATGTTTCGAACCTTGAGGAGGTGCACGCGGTCTGCCGAGCCGCCCAGGCGATCGAGGCACCGGTGCTCATCGAGGCGTCACCGGGAGAGTCGGAGTATTTCGGTGTACAGTCCTTGCGTGCCGTCGTCGACGAGTACCGCGAGCGCTACCGTATCCAGGCCTGGTTGAACCTCGACCACGCCACTGATCCTGCACAGGTTCGCCAGGCGATTGCCTGCGGCTATGACGCCGTCCACTACGACGGCAGCAAGCTGCCGCTGCCAGACAACACCGCAACATTGAAAGAGCTGGCGCTCGAGGCGCACCGTAGCCAGTGCCTGATCGAGGGTGAACCAGACCACATCACCGGCGTGTCGACCGACAATGCCGTGGCGAGTGAAACGGTGCAGCAGGCCGCGCAGTACTCGGATCCAGAGGCACTAGCTGCCTTCGTTGCCGCGACTGGCATCGACACCGTCGCCTCGTTCGTTGGCAACGTCCATGGGTTGTATGAAACGCCGAAACGACTCGACCTCGGTTTGCTGCGGACGATCCGCGAGCGCGTGGGCTGTTTCCTGTCGTTGCACGGCGGTTCTGGTATACCCAATGAGGATATCAAGGAAGCGATTGCGATCGGGGTTGTGAAAATCAACGTCAACAGCGAGCTTCGTCAGGCATTCCTGGATGGCTTACGGCTTGCGACCAAGGAGCCGAAAGAGCTGGCACCGTACAAGTACCTGCCAGCGGCGATCGAGGCCGTCCAGCTGGTGGTTGAGCAGAAGGTGAAGCTGTTCGGTTCGAGCGGGAAGGCAGCGAGCCAGTGGGTGAAGCGCGCGATCGTCTGAACGAGAGAGGAGCACAGAATGTACGATTTTTTGTCGATTGGTGATACGCAGCTCGATACCGTCATGGTCTTGAATCCGGAAGAGGTGGAGATTCGGTGCCAGCTGAAGACCGACGACTGTCTTATGTGTTTAGATTACGCGGACAAGGTACCGGTGTCGCAGTGCTACGAGATGGTCGCCGGCAATGCCGCGAACGCCGCTGTGACGGCGGCGCGTCTCGATGGCAAGACAGGATTTTGGACGCTCCTCGCGCACGACGATATCAGCGAGCGTCAGATCAGGCACTTCAAAGACGAGGGGATTGATACCACGTTCGTCGAACAAGTGCCGGGCGCGCAAAGCCACCAGTCGACCGTGATTAGCGTCAGTGGTGAGCGGACTATCCTGGTGTACCACGCGCCCCGGACATACGTCTTACCACCGGCCCTGGCACCGGCCCACTGGGTGTACTTGACGAGTATGGCCAAAGGGTCGGAAACGTTGCTCCTGGATTTGGCTGCCTATGTCACTCGCACTAGCGCGAAGCTCGCCTTTCAGCCCGGTACCTTCCAGTTGCGTCTCGGGAGTTCGGCTGCTGCGGATGTCCTCAAGGTAACGGAAGTAATCCTTATGAACGTACAGGAAGCGGAGCTCTACACTGGCCAGACTGGCGCAACGGTACCGGCGCTGATTGCAGCCCTGCACGCCCTTGGTCCGAAGATCGTGGTCGTGACCGACGCCACGAAGGGTTCGTACGCGAGTGATGGCACGACGATCTGGCAGCTGGGCACCCGGCCGGAGATCCCGAGGATCGAAGCAACGGGTGCCGGCGACGCCTTCAGCAGTGCCTTTGTTGTCGCCTTGTTCGAGGGACAGACAATCCCAGAGGCAATGCGCTGGGGTACCTTGAACGCGGAATCAGTCATCCAGAAGATCGGGCCGCAGGCGGGCATTCTCACGAAGATCGAGCTGAAGGAGCAGTTGGCTCGGTACCCTGATTTCACGCCCCACCAACTTGGGGAGGCGGCATGAGGATTCTGCTCACCCACCGGATTCCTGAGAACGGTTTGGCGCTGTTGCGCGAGGCAGGTGAGATAGATGTCTGGGAGCACGAGGCTGTGATGCCACGGGATGAGATCCTGCGGCGAGTGAAGGACGCTGACGCAATCGTCTCGATGGTCACAGACAAGATGGACAGCGAGGTATTCGAGGCAGCCGGGCCACAGTTGAAGGTCGTGGCCAACTACGCAGTTGGGTTTGACAATATCGATGTCCGTGAGGCTGAGCGGCGAGGCATCGTTGTGACGAACACACCCGGGGTGCTCACGCAGGCGGTGGCCGAACATGCGCTCGGGATGATGATTGCTGTCGCCCGGCGGATTGTGGAAGCTGACGATTTCACGCGCGCCGGTAAGTACAAGGGCTGGATGCCGCTCGGGTTCATGGGGCAGTCGCTCTGGGGAAAAACGCTCGGCATTGTGGGTGTTGGCCGCATTGGAACCTGGATGGCCGAGGCTGCCCACCGGGGCTTGAACATGAAGATTCTCTATACCGACGTCCACCACGACGACGAGCTTGAGTTGAAGGAGAGTGCCACGTACCACTCCCTCGATGTACTCCTGAAGCAATCCGACGTGGTCTCAATTCACGTCCCGCTCCTTGAGAAGACGCGCCACCTCATTGGCGCGCACGAGCTTCGGCTCATGAAGCCAACGGCGATTCTTCTGAATACTTCGCGCGGACCGGTGGTCGACGAGGCGGCGCTCTACCACGCCCTTAAGGCAGGGAAACTGTTTGGCGCCGGTTTGGATGTCTTCGAGGCCGAGCCGAAGCTCTACCCGGGCCTGGCAGCGCTACCGAATGTGGTGCTTACGCCACACATTGCCTCGGCCACGATTGAGGCCCGGGAGGCGATGGCGGAGATCGCCGCCAACAACATTCGAGCCGTACTCCGTGGTACCGCGCCCTTGAATCCCGTAACGACGAAAGACCTAGCGGGCTGAGACGATGATGAGCACCGGCTGACCGTTCGCCGGGTCGCCATGGTTGTAGTCGCCAGTCGTCCCAAGAACTGTCGCCTCACTGTAGACGTAGTCGGCACCGTGGCGTGTCCCTGGGTCGTTCGTGATGAACCGGCCGTCGGCCGTGTAGCCTTTGATGACGTACATATGGTAGATCGGTCCCGGGGCTGTGAAGTAGGGGTTGCCGAGCTCCCGGCCAGCGGCTGGCACCAGCACGAGCTTGTTCTCATTCAGTGCCTGCTTGATCGTCGTTGCCGTGACCGTTGTCTCGAGTTCGACAGCTAGTTCGAAATTCGTTTCGATCATCTGTTTCGTCTCGGCAGCGGTCGTGCTCTCGAAGTAACCGAACGTCTGACGCTGCCAGGTTTCAAGCTTCATCATCTCGGCATCGGCTTCGTCCGGACTGGCGAAGGTTTTCTTCTGAAAGTAGTAGGCTGCCATAATGGCCGATGCCTCTTCGCAGTACTCCTCATGGGCGGGATCCCAGATACCCTTTGGAGCCTGTGAGGTGAAGGGGACGGCGAGGTTGAGCTCGGTTGCGAGCGTGATTGTTGGTGTGCCTGACGTGAGTGGGTCGAGGTCTGGCTCAGGGGCCGTGGTGGTCGGCAGCGTCGCTGGCTTGGTTCGCTCGTAGTACCAAATACCTAGCTGCTGGCGGAAGCGGTAGCCGAAGAATGCGAGCAGGCCGATGAGAACGACGCCTGCGAGCGCGAGGTACTGCCGACGGATGCGTCGATGGTGGTGGGCTGGTCGGAAGCGATCGAGGCGATGGTGGCTAGACATGGGATCCTTGGACATAGGCTTGGTTGAGGTTACTGCCAGCATGCTGCAGCAATGAGGTAGTGCTGGTTTGGCGCACCGTACGCTCTAGTATATCGATGAAGCGGGGTGTTAGGCGAGCAATATCGCCGGTTGTCGTCGTCCAGCCCAGGCTAATGCGGAGCGTAGCGTGCAGGTCGGCAGGCGGGATATGCAAGGCGGTTCGGACGCGATGGCTGTCAGTGCTGCTGTCACTGGTGCAGGCTGCTCCGGTAGCGATCTCAATGCCCACGGCGCTCAAGGCGTAGACCGCTTGCTCCGCATCCAGGCCGGGCAGCGTGATGTGGAGAATGTTGGGGAGGCCGTTGGATTGGTCGCGACGAACGAGTGATGGGAAGGCGGCCTGGAGTGCTGCGCCAAGCTGGTTACGGGCAGTCTGCACCTCGTCGCGACATATCGGCAGGATACGCCGTGTCTCATCGAAGGCCGCGGCTAGTCCGAGTGCAGCAGCCACATCTTCGGTGCCAGCCCGTCGACCATGCTGCTGGCTGCCGCCATGGATGAGTGGTCGGAGCGCCACGCCTCGTCGGACGTAGAGGAGGCCGCTCGGTGGCCCACCGAGTTTCATACCCGAGAGGCTGACGAGATCTGCGCCAAGTTGATGAAGATTCAGCGGATGCCAGGCTGCCCACTGGGCCGCGTCCCAGTGTATAAGGATGCGGTGGCCGTAGCGGCGTTCGGCGGCACGGACTACGGTCGTGAGGGCATGAACGCGTTGGATCGCGCCGGTTTCATTGTGAGCGAGTAGTAGGCTGACAAGTTGGGTGGTTGGACGAAGTGCCGCAGCGAGGTCGGCGGGCCGCACCTGACCAGCGTTGTTGACGGGTAGCCAAGTAACGGCACAGCCCCTTCGTTCAAGCTCGGTGATCGAGGCATAACTCGCTGCATGTTCCGCGGCTGAGCTGATGACGTGCGCGGACATTAGGTCGGCGATGCTGCCGGTGATCGCCGTGGTGCTGCTTTCGGTGGCACCGGAGGTGACGATGAGTTCGTCTGGCGTGCAACCAAGGTGTCGGGCAATGCGCGCAAGCGCTTGGTGCCAATCCTGTCGCTTAGCCCGGCCATTCTTGTGCAGGCTGCTTGGATTGCCTCGTGTACGCAGGGCGTCGGTGACCGCGGTAATCGCCGCTGGCCACAGCGGAGCTGCGGCAGCGTAATCGAGGTAGTCGGTACTGTTGGATGCGGTCATCGTGCTCCAAACAGAGCACTATACGCGATCGAATGCGTTCGTGCAATCGTGGTTAGAAGCGCTGGACAACCCGTGGTGAGCGTAGCGTCGCAAAGAGGACCCAGATGAGGATAAGCACGTTGAAGATCAGGAGCAGGAGGATTGCCACCAAAAGCCGGCTGAGCTTGTTGACCGTCTGCTGTGACAACGCTGCAGCGCTCTGATTCTCGATCGCTTGTGCGACGACAGCCGGCGGCTGTGTGTTTGGGGTAGCCTGGGCTACGACAGCCGGGCTCGCTGGTTGTGTGCTCGTGGCTCCCTGCTGTGAGCTGGCCGTTGGCTGCCCGGCCGTCTGTTTCGCGGCAACCTCATGCGTGACGGAGCTGTGGTGGTGCATCCCCGTACTGGCAGTCGCACTGGTAGTCACCTGGCTGGTAGTTACCTGCGAGCTCGCTGTTGTTTCGCTTGATGAGCCCGCCACTGCCGATGCCTGTGTGCTGCTTGTTGCTGCGGTTGCTGTCGCCGTACTGCTGCCGGCACTGGCAGTGGCGCTCGCACGTGCCGCAGCCAGGCTGTTGGCTGGAGTCATAAGGAGGACGAGACTGAGGAGGAGTGCGGGCATAGACTTCCTTCTTCCCCCTCCTGATAGCGCTTGGCTGCAATCTAACAAGCGGCTAGGCGCTGCGTCAATCCTGTGCACACCCGTAGAAGTGGGCAGCATAGGCAGCGAATCGGCCGCTGGTATCGATGAGGCGGAGCTCGGCTGGGGAGAGGTGTTTCGTGGTACGAACGACTTGGTAGAGCCGCGGCTCGTCAACCCGCAGGATTGTCTGCCCGTGTCGCTCGATCGTGTCGACGCCCCGATATCCAGCTGGCACCGGCCGGCCGTTCAGGGTGGTGACGAGCTCGATTGGGCGATCGTCGCGCGATGCAGCGACGAGTGCGACGCCCAGGCCAGAGAAGACAATCGAGAGGTGTCCAGGCGTCTCTGCGCCCCAGTGGGTGACTCGCTCCGCTTCGTACTGCCAGGTGCCGGCAAGGCTAGCTCCGGCTTCAGCCGGACGCCGAGGGTCGCGATAGGCCGTGCGATGATCGGGACGAGCCTCTCGATTCTTCAGTGTGCCACGTCGGTGGCCA
Source organism: uncultured Candidatus Saccharibacteria bacterium (assembly GCA_964480605.1). Classification (GTDB taxonomy): domain Bacteria; phylum Patescibacteriota; class UBA1384; order JACPKC01; family JACPKC01; genus JBBUCD01. The sequence goes on from CAYZPG010000003.1 coordinate 9,225, forward strand.
AGCTGCAGTTCGGGACTAGCTGGGTAACAGCTCATCCCAAGACGGTGCTGATGGGCGAGTTGGGACAGTGGTGGCAGGTGCTGGGCGCCTCGCCGCAAGAGCAGTGGCTGGATGGCTTGTTCTATCTGTGTGAGGGCGCCTTCTGTGATCTCATCGGCCACGACGAGTCCATCCGGGTTAATGAGCATCAATCGGGGCCAGGATTGTACATCATACGCGTCCCAGATTTCGTGACTCCTATCGTGGACGGTCGGCCACGTCATGTCCTGCTGGGCGAGCGTGCGTCGCAGTTGGTCAGTATCGTGCTCAAAAGCAAATTCGGGTGCATGGATGCTCACGATGACCAAGCCGGCGTGCTGGTAGTCTCGCCACCAGCTGCGAAGTACGGCCGCTGTCCGCAAGGAGGCAGGGCAGGCACTGGAGAAGAAGTGTAGGAGGGCGAGTTGGCCTTGATCGCGCAGCGTAGTGAGCGAGATTGGGCCACCTTGGAGCCACTCGCCTCCAGTCAGTGGGGGTGCTGCCAGGCCGACGAAGCTGTCGCGTAGCTGGGCCATGATCGCTAGTGGTGGAACCTCGGTTGGCTTTGCTTGACCACCGTCACCGCCTCGTCAATATCATCCGTGATTGTGAACAGCGACAAGTCTGTCTCGTCGATCGTGTGAAACTCCTCAAGGAGAGAGCTGCGCATCCAGCGCGCGAGTGGCTCCCAGAAGTCTGAACCGAACAGTACGATCGGGATATTCTGCTGAATCTTCTTGGTTTGGATGAGCGTGATCATCTCGAACATCTCGTCGAGGGTACCGTAGCCGCCAGGGAAGTAGATGTAGGCTTGCGAGGCGAACGAGAGCATAACTTTCCGAGTGTAGAAATGCTGGAACGCGATCGATTTCGTGACGTAGGGGTTTACCCGCTGCTCCATCATCAGCTCGATGTTGAGTCCAATAGATGGAACACCAGCTGCCTTTGCACCCTCGTTCGCCGCTTCCATAATGCCTGGCCCGCCACCGGTAATAATCGTGAAGCCCTCAGCGCCTAGCCGTGCGGCGAGTGTCCGTGCGGCGCTGTAGTACCGGTCTTGTTGTGGTGTTCGAGCCGAGCCGAAAAAGCTCACCGTCTTATCGAACTGAGCAATGAAGTCGAAGCCGTCAACGAACTCGGCCATGATTCGGAAAATCCGCCAGTTGGGATCATGTTTCCAGTCGAACTCGTCGTGATTGCCCGGTTGGTAGTCCACGTTCCCTCCAAGTACGCGCTACGAGGGCGTATCCGTCAGACCGATTTTCATGCCGAGCAGGCCGAAAATCAGCGCAACTGCTGCAACAGTCGTGCCTTGGAACGTTGCGCCAGAGAGCGCTGCCACGCTGAATGAAAGCAGTCCAAGACCTACAACAAATGAGAACCATTTTGCTGCCATGTGCGGATTATACCCTGGGTGGCACGAAGATGCGACCGTACGTGCCGGTGCCATGCAGGCTGTACGTCTGGGTGCAGGCGGGTACGAGTACGGGTGCCAATGGGGCGAGCGGATACTGCCCCGTCTTGGTTGTGAGTACGAGTGAGCCTGTCAGGCAGACAATGAGATCAAACGAGCGGTCCGGTTGGTGGGCAACCTCGTTTGTGGCTAGTCGCCAGCGCTCGAGTACAAACTGCGGGCAACTGACCAGGCGCTCGCCGTGTGCGCCAATCGGGATAGGTACGGCAGGTTGTGGTGCGACGTCGGCGAGGTCGACTGCGCGCAGCGCCTCTTGTATGTGCAATTCACGCGGCTGCTTGGTTGCGGGATCAACCCGCTGCCAGTCGTACATTCGGTACGTGGTGTTTGAATTTTCTTGAATCTCAAGGATGAGGCAGCCGGCACCGATGCCGTGGAGCCGCCCAGCTGGAATGAAGAAGGCCTCACCGGCTTTGACCGGGCGCGTGGAGACCAGCGATTCGATGCTGCCATCGGCAGCAGCTGCCGCCAAGCCGTCCTTTGTCGTGGGCGTGGCAAAGCCGGCAGTCACCGTGGCCCCTGGATCGGTGCCGTCTAGTAGGAGCCAGCATTCTGTTTTCGGCGAGCCGCCAAGCTCGGCCGCCACCCCTTGTGGCGGGTGCACCTGCAAGGAGAGTGATTGTTTGGCGTCGAGTAGTTTGACAAGGAGCGGAAATTTACCATCGACTGCTTTGGCATCACCCAGCAGGTCTCCTCCGTACCGCTCAATCAGGTCGTGCAGGCTTGTCCCGGCAAGCGCGCCATTCGCCACCCGGCTGATGCGATCATCTTCCGGTCGGTCGCTCACCACCCAGATTTCGGCCAGTGGACGGGCGGGGTCGTGCTCGGGCACGAGTGACTGCAGCTTACTGCCTCCCCAGACGTACGACTGCGTCATGCCGTCGAGTCGGAAGTGCATGGGATACAGGTCCATGCTGGCAGTGTAGCAAAGCCGGCCCGACCAGTCTGGTTTTCTCGGGACAAACCAAGTACAATCCAAGCCACGTTCCGGGATCGTCTAACCCGCCTCATCGGCGGGCCCACCGGAGAGGTGGGTGGCAGCCAGTCTTTTCGACTGGGTCACCAGGGGCGATGACAGGAGAATATCTGTGGTACGTATATGCCCTTCAAGGGGAGAGGCGAATATACGTCGGAATGACTTCTGACTTACGCAGGCGTATTGCAGAGCATCAACAAGGAAAAACTCATACCACACAAAGGATCGGTGTTTTTCGATTAATTTATTACGAAGCGTTTCTGTCTAAGAAGGATGCCAGTCAACAAGAGCGGTATTATAAGACTGGCTCCGGGAGAGAGGTACTTCGTAGGAAATTAGAACATAGCCTACAATCAGATCTATAATCCGGGATCGTCTAACCTGCCTCATCGGCAGGCCCACCGGAGAGGTGGGTGGCAGGCGTAAAGTAGAATCAGCTTAACTAGATCTATAATCCGGGATCGTCTAATGGCAGGACGTCAGACTCTGAATCTGATAATCTTGGTTCGAATCCAAGTCCCGGAGCCAAGTATCGTAACTGTAAAGCGGTGCGGAGGTTACTTATGATTTCAGGAGAGGTATGAAGGATTCATGGAAGCTTATTTCGGCCGTATTGATTTGCGAAGCGGCAGGAGCGCTTGGCGCCATATTTACTACGCCGCAAATTACTAACTGGTACGCAACGCTAGCGAAGCCATCCTGGAATCCGCCAAACTGGGTGTTTGGTCCGGTTTGGACAACTCTTTTCCTGCTGATGGGCATTGCTCTCTATCTTGTTTGGCGTACAGGGCTTCGGAAAAAGGCTGAGCGCACAGTATTTCGACTCTTCCTCGCCCACTTACTCATAAACATCGGCTGGTCGGTAGCATTCTTCGGTCTGGAGAGTCCAGGAATGGGTGCATTTGTTATTGTCACGCTCTTGGCCTTCATCCTGTATCTTGTTGTCAAGTTCCGTGAAATTAACCATTGGGCCGGCTGGTTGCTTGTACCGTATGCGGCTTGGGTTGCGTTTGCCACAGTGCTCAATATTGCTGTTTGGCGACTCAACTAAGGCATGAATGAAAAAACACCCGTACCCGGGTGTTTTTTCTGAAGAAGCTTTCGACTTAGTTTTTCTGTACCACGTGGAAGCCACGAACTGGGCTGACGAGCGCGTAGAGGACAGCCAGTCCTTCGATAACATTCACGAACGGTGTCAGGAGGAAGGTCGCAACGTAGATACCGAATTTCTTGATCGCTGAATAGTTGGTATCAAGCAGGTTGCGGTACGCGCCAACCAGATAGATGGCAGCATACCCACCTTGCAAGAGAGCGGCTGTGATAGCGAGGCTGGTTGGGAAGTAGCCACCACCGGCCATAATATTCACGATCGTGACAATCGGCCCGAGCCACGCGACGGTCCAGAGCATCATATTAAGAATGAGCGTAAGCCGTGTGCGAAGGCGAATATCACCGTCGAGCGCGAGGTACATCAGGCCATTGAACCAGCGTCGGCGCTGCTTCAGGACGTCAAGAATCGTAAACGGAGACTGTTCACGGACGTAACCATCGACCCAGGCAAACTTCACGTGTCGGTCGGCCGCCTTAAAGGCGAAGTAGGCATCTTCGGTAATCGACTGTTTCGGCGAGAGGTCGAATCCGATTGCGTGCTCGATCGCAGACGGTACAAGGACATACGAGCCATGCATGCCGAACAGCGGCCGTCCAGTTGCCTTGTACTGAAAGCGGAAACGGCCAAGGTCATCACCCGTCCGAATGCTGTCAGCCGCCGTAATGAAGATATTGTGGTTGTACTGGTGGGCGTTGTACTTAATTTCACCTTGACCGATCCGGTCGGCATTGGCAGGAGTATTGATGAATTCGTGGATGCCAACGACCGAAGATTCAGTGACGGTGCTTTCTTCGTCCAGATGAAGGATCCAGGTGTCTGGGTGCCCGGCGCTGTGGTGGTGTGGCTTTTGCCGCTCCTCAACAAGGTAGTGCAGGGCACGAGCCTTGTACTTTGTATCGCTCATGGTGCTGTAGCCAGCCGGTACGACGTGGAAGTGGGTATTGAGCGCTTGCTTCATCTTGTCGGCAACCGTCATATCGGTCACCACATCGATCATGTAATCGACACCCAGATCCGTGAGTACGCGGGATGACTCATGAATAGAACGTTCGAGTGCCCGGTAGTTGTCGCCTCGTGAGACGTAGGTAACAATCAGGCGCTTGTTGGCATTCCAACCACCCGCATCGAGGAAGCGTGCCCGGTCGGTCTGTTCCTTTCGGCGGGGTGAGCCGTAGGCAATGAGGCCAATCAGGTTTGCAATGACCACGAGGGCGCCCGTAAACCAGAAGAACTTCGAGTAGAACAGCGCTCGGTCAAACGGCGTTGCCAGTGCGCTCACGTCGTTGTTCGTGAACAGGTACCCAAAGAGGAGTGTGTAGCCGATGATTGGCAGGAAAATCGAACTGTAGTAGATCGCCGTATCCAGCAATGGCTGACTGATGGTCAGCGTTGGGAGTACGGGAATTGTCGGGGCGATCGCGTCGGTACGTTTCATTGACTATGCTCCTTCGTGATTTGAACGCGAGAATATATCAACGAACGTGAAATGTGTCAATGGGTCTTCTCTATGATGTCTTGACAGTCTGCGTCGGGGTTGGTATCTTGCCACGTTCATCTATGGCCAACACACCCTACTTCATCCTGATTCTTTTCTACGCCGGTTTCATCGGCTCGGTTGTCGTGCTGAATGTGTTCGTGCTGGCTGTAGTCGCGTTGGCTAAGCGCGTCTGGGATTGGCAGCGGGCACAAGGAGAGCAGTCAGCCATGGCATCAAATGACTTGGTGGCACATGCTTCGTAAGCTCATGGGTCGAACGTGGAGCAGTCTGCCGTTTGCCTTGCTTGGACTCGGCTCTATTGCCGTTTCAACCTTTGTGTTTGCAAACGGTTTCGAGCTCGCAACGAACATCAACATTCCATATGCGTTTGCGATTGAACCTGTCTCGCTCGGGCAGCTGATTTCCCTCAACCAGGCACCTGCCGTTGTAGCTGCGCCTGCGCTGAGTGTTGGCAACTTTGGCGAACCGAAGTACTTGAAGCTCGCATCACAGACTACAAAGCTCGCACTCGTTCCGAGTGTCGCTGTCGAGGACGAATACCTGGCGCGGGCTTCAGTTGGGCACTTTGCGTATCTGGGGCCATCGAAGAACGGCAACCTCGGCAACACGCTCGTGTACGTGCGGACGAGCTGGCGCAGTGTTGGCCAGCCAGAGCTGATTCGTGCCGGTACAAACGTGTTTATCGACACAAATAAGGACTGGCGCTACATGTACCGAGTGAGTGATGTCGTTGAGCTGCCAGTCGGCACACCGTATCTCGTGCCAGACAGCGTTAAGCCACATATTTGTCTTGCGTTCGTGAATAACGACAATACGTTGATCCGAATCGTCGTAGCGGATTTTGTAAACCTCCAAAATATCCAGCAATGACCCCTGAATTCATCTTTCTACGTAATATCACGATCTTCTTTGCCACCATCATGTTGGTGAAGTACTACCTCTTTTTGCTGATAGCCCCGTTCCATGCACTCAAAGAGGCCTGGCGCGCTGAGCGCCTGCGCCGTCGCCGCGCCGCGGGGCAGCCTGCCTATCAGCCAACCGTCAGCGTGGTCGTACCGGCCTGGAATGAGGCGGTGGGTATTGTTGGCACGGTCCGGTCGATTCTTGCGAACCGGTACCCGAACATCGAGGTCATTATTGTCAACGACGGCTCAACCGATACCTCTGACCAAGTGATTCGCAGCTTCCTGGCAGCGCAGCGCGTCCGGCCTGATCATCCGACTGCGATGCTCCGGTATAGCTACAAGGAGAACGGTGGCAAGGGGACGGCTCTCAATTTCGGCATTCGGCAGGCAACCGGCGACATCATTCTGACCGTTGATGCCGATTCAGCACTTCACCCAAGGGCGATTGAGCGTTTGGTCCGCTACTTTGAGGACCCGTCTGTTGATGCAGCCGTCGGTAACGTCAAGGTTGCCCACAATCCAACATTGATCGGCTTGTTGCAACAGCTTGAGTACCTGTTCGGCTTTTACTTCAAGCGGGCGCATTCGGTGATGAATGCCGAATACATCTACGGCGGTGCGTGTGCTGCCTTCCGTAAAGAGGCAACCTTTGGGACCCTCGGCCTGTTTGATGAGCTCAATAAGACGGAAGACATCGAGATGTCGCTCCGAACCCGTTACAACGGCTTAACCAGTGTCTACATGGAAGACGTAATCTGCTACACCGAGGGCGCCAGCTCGATCCGGGGCCTGGTGAATCAGCGGCTTCGTTGGAAGAAGGGCCGTTTTGACACGCTTGCCCGGTACCGACGCATGTTCTTCTCGCTCGATCCCAAGCACAACCGCTTCCTCTCGTGGTTTATTCTCCCGTACACCCTGCTGTCTGAGTTGCAGTTGTTGTTCGAACCGCTCGGCATTGCGCTCTTGGTGACATACAGCATTGTTTCGGCTGACTTTCTCTCGCTCGCGCTCGGTATTCTGTTTGTGTTCGTAACGTATTTGGTGAACGCGCTTTTCAACGGGGGATCAGCAAGTCTGCGGCTTTTCCCGCTCTTCCTGGTCACGTGGCCGTTGTTCTACTTCCTGGTCTGGATTGAATGGCTGGCGCTCGTAAAAAGTATCGCCATGATTATTCGGGGTGATGATATCGTCTGGCAGCAATGGGACCGTAAGGGCATTGCAGGAGCAACTGTATGAACGTCCGTGAAATGAGTATCTATAGCGCACTCTTTGTGCTGGCATCGCTCTATTCGGTCAACGTGGTCATGGGCAGCTTGCTCCATACCTCTCTGTCGGTGAAGGGTGTGCAGCAGTTTGTGTCTGACCGTACCCAAGGCAGTCGAGTCGTTGCCTCGACAGGCACGTGTTCGACGGCGACTGCCCTCAACCTTGCTACTGCGACCGACCCGCATCTTGCCAAGCTCGCCGAGTACCAAGATGTGTGCGGCTCATTCGTGACAGCAGAACTCATGGTGTTTACCGACATGCCCAAGGATGACGCTGACGCGAGGGCGCGGGCAACTGCCTTTGCCGAAACCTTGAAATCATTCCGGGCGGCTGGTGTCACGCCGCTGGTAATGGTCGAGCCAGTCACCGACTGGGGCCTGATTGATTTTAAGGAATTTGATTCCGGCTTCTACGACCAGTGGCTCGCCACCTACTTCAAGACCTTGAAGAGCCAGGGCATTACCGATGCTGATATGGGTACGTGGGGGCCGTTCCCAGAAGCCAACCTGCCGTACTGGAATAACCTAAGCGCGACGCCTCGGGATTTTGCGAACGTCGTGAATCGCTATCTACGCATCATGAAGCAGACCTTCCCCGGTGCGCGCGGTACCGTCCTCTTGAATTCAGCTTCGTATGAAACCACGGATTTCGCCTGGCAGAATGGCGAGTATGTCAGTTTGCGTGAGTACGTCGCCGGGCTCGACAAGCAACTTGTGACGAGTTTTGGTCTCCAGGGTTTTCCGTGGATGCCTGATGCCAGCCAGGTTGGTCCGGGTATCTTCGATGCTGGTGAGTACTTGAACTACCGACTGGCAAGCGAGGCGGCGGACATATTGCAGACGAAGGACATTTGGTTTAATACCGGTACCTTCCAGGCAAAGTACACGCTTGATGTCGAGAAGACAGTGTATCTTTCGCCAGCCAAGCGCACTGACATGCTCAATGGCATTGTCGACGAGGCATTGAAGCTGCGTGACCGCGGGTACAAGATCCGTATCAATCTCTTCTCGCAGGATAAGAGCCGGGTGGCCGAGGCGACTGACTGGTCGTACTGGCAGACCGGACGAAGCGGCCAGTCCGAACATATGCCAGTCTTTACGACGATTGCTCGTCGGCTGTCCCAAGAACAGATCCCGCTCTCGCTCTTCGACGCTGCCCGGTAGTTAGGCTCCGGGCGTTGGTGCGGGATTCGTCCAGAAGTCGAGGTGCCGGTCGGTATCGTAACCAGCGACGACCCGGCTCAGCGACCAATCCTTGTCGGCTCCAGGCACGGCCGGATTGAAGACCGTTGCATCTTCCTCGTAACTTAAGGCATCGACGGCCACGCCGGCTGCATCGCGTACGTATAGTCGGTCGCCGTCGTCGTCGAGGCTGTCGCCACCGATGCGCTCTCCTAAGATGACCTGACTGGCAGCTGGGACGGTCCAGTAGCTCCAGGTTGAGATTTCAGGTGTGAGGACCAGGTAGCCGCCGGCTCCGATGGTGGTACCAGCCGGGATGGTTGTGCAGCCCTCGGTTTCGCAGAGCTGCCAACCAGTCAGGCTGACGGGGTTGGTTGTTGGATTGTAGAGCTCAACCCACTCGTTATCTCGGCTGCTACCGTAGGTGTCCGAGGCGACGAATATTTCATTGATCACAACGTGGCTCGTCGAGATAGGGCCGCTCGTGAAGTTGATCCCCAGGTAGGGCCGGAGGCGATAGCCGTCAGACTCACTGGTTTCGTACTCCGCGGTCCGATCCAGAGCGCTGCCTTCAACCAGGTCGCGGATACCCCAGGAGCGTAATCCGAGACCGGTGCAGTCTGGCGTGAGTTCCCATTGCTGCCAGACATTGTCCGTGAGGCCGGTTTGTACGGTAGCAGTTGGCGTAAGCGCAAGGTCGCCGCCTGCTGTCGTCCAGGCGCCCGGCCGTGAGAACCACTGCCAGCTGCTGGTACCCGCGGGGGCCGTCCCGCTACTTTGCGTACCTTCGCCCCAAGTTGTTTCGTTCGCTGTCAGGCGGAAGGCTCCATGCTGCCGACTTTCAAAGGAGGGCGCCTCATTCATGTAGAGGCCAAGCTGGCACGAACTGATTGTTGAGCCAGGCGGCAAGGCTGCGAGGTCGAAGCGGAGGAGTAGGCGGGTATCCCGACCAACTTTCGAGGTGACATTGGCCTCGTCGTGACCGCCAAAATTTTGCTGCGGACTGCGTTGTTTCAGCTCGGTGTCGGCCAATGCAAATAGCCGTACTTGGGGCGGGGTAGGTGGGGGTGGAGGCACAATCGATCCGACCGTGATCGTCATGCCACGGAGGCTGGCGGTATTGCTGATGAAGAGGGCTGCCGCGTTGCCAGCAACAAAGACAATGCTGGCCGCCAAGATTCCAGCGAACGTAGCGCGACTAGACACGCCCGGCTCCCTTGCGCGCATTGCGTTCATCCAGCCAGGCACCAAGGGATCGCTGGATTGAGGAAATGTCTTGGTAGGCAAGTACAAGGATTGGCAAAACAACAAGCAAACCGATACCAAGCGGTGAGTTCAAAAAGGTAACAGCCTTACCGAGCTGCGGTACATGTCGAAGCATTTTGCCCTTGATATCCGCCTGCGTTAAGAGCCAGCTATCCATAACTGGGTTGGCGTCACCCTTCGTCCGGTACACGGGCTCGTGTTCGGTCGGCTCAACCTCGACGATTCGGTGCGTTACCAACCGCCGCTCGCCTGGCTGCTCGAACGTGACAATGTCGCCAACACTGTAGGTTGGCTGGTCCTTGACGAATAGCAGTGACGAAACAGGTAGCGTTGGCTCCATGCTGCCCGTGAGAACGGAATAGAGGCGGTACCCGCCGAGCACGTTCGTCCGACCAGAGAGCGCGACAAGTCCAGCAAGCAGAATGAGTCCGATGCTGCCAAGTTGTAGGGCGATTCGAAGGTACTTCATATGCATTCAGTGGCCCGCACGAGAAAACGCTCCACCTGCGTGGAGCGTTCGACGTTCGGAATACTTATGCCTGCTGACCAGTGAAGGCAACGTCAAACGTGCATGTTGCGCCTTGTGTCGTATACGTATCATCAAGTCGCGCTTCCATCTTGAACTGCTTCGCTTCGCCAACGAGGAATGTTGGGGTAAAGCTGGTAGTGTTGCCCACCCAGTTCGTCAGGGTGCGATATTGTGTTTTCGTGCCACCGAAATCGAAACGTAACTCCAGTACATTAGCTAGGGATGGATCAACAGTGCAGACTGGAGTCGAGAGGGCGGGAACCATTCGTAGGCCAACTGTCGAGTTGCCTGGCGTGATGCTCGATTCGTAGCTCGTACAATGGGTCGGATTAGAGCCGACTAGCGCATCCCCTAGGCTGCCATCGTCATTACCGAGGTACATAACGTGGCCGGCTGTGATATCAACTCCCGTGCTGCCCGGGTTTAGCGAGGAGAAATCGATGACCGGCGAGATTGTGTCTTTCCAGGTATTACTGCCTGCGGGATTCGAAGCAGATGAATTGCAAATTCTGAGATCGGCGCTACCGGTCGAGATTTGTGTTTGAGACACTGTGACTTGATTCGATGTGAACAACGCGTACGTGACGCCGCCACCGATGACGAGTGTGGCCGCGAGCGAGAGCAAACTTCGCCCGATGACCTTTGCGTGCTGATTCATGCCGCCTCCTAATGAATACATACTCGGGTTACTGTACCACAACAAACACCGAACAGTATTCCACAGCCACGCCGACCGTAGAACGTATAGGTGGCGACTATCCTGATCGAGGACGAGGTCCAGATTCGTGCGGGCGCGTCAGTGCATAGAGGCCGAAGAGTACGAGCGCAACCGACAAGCCGCTCGCGATCAAAAACCGGTTTCGGTAGGGGCGATCCTCACGAACTCTGGTGCGCAGGCTGGTGAGGCGGGACTGCTCTTGGGCCGCACCATGGCTTGGCAGGACCAAGAGGCTCAATAGGCTGATCGCTAGGATGCTGCGTCGTAGATTCATTCCCCTCCCTTTGCGTAGTTAGGCAGCTGCGCCAGCGAGTTTTTCGAACTCGTCGCGTTCAATCGTTTCTTGCTTCAATAATACCTGGGTGATCTGCTCCAGCAAGCCCTTGTGCTTCTTCAGTAATGCACGAGCAACCTCTTCGGCCTGGAGAATGATCCGCTTCACTTCCTCGTCCAGTTGGGCGGCGACTGTTTCCGAGTAGTTGCGCTCTTCGTGGATGTCGCGTCCTAGGAAGACCATCTCGTCGCGTTGGCCGAACTGGATTGGCCCGAGCTTCTCGCTCATGCCGTAGACCTTGACCATGTCCCGGGCGATCCGTGTCGCTTTCTTTAGATCGTTTTCAGCGCCGGTCGTGGTCTCATTGAAAATCAGTTTCTCTGCCTCACGGCCACCAAGGAGCTGGGCAATTTCATCCTCGAACTTGCTCTTGGTAATGAGGCGCCGGTCTTCCTCGGGCAGGCTCCAGGTGTAGCCGAGGGCCGAGCCGCGGGAGATGAGAGAAATTTTATGGATCGGGTCATTGTTGGGGAGGAAGTGGCCAACGAGGGCATGTCCCACCTCGTGGTAGCCGGCGATGGTCTTTTCTTGTTCATTCATGAGGCGACTCTTCCGTTCCGGCCCAATCAGTACCTTCTCAATGGCGCGGTCGAAATCGCTTTGGACAGCCTCGCTGCGGTTGTCGCGCGCTGCGGCGATCGTCGCCTCGTTGACGATATTGCGCAGATCGGCGCCAGAAGCACCCGGCGTGGCGCTGGCAATACGGGCGTAGTTTAGGGATTTGGCAATGGCGCGTTCCGCGCAGTGCAGTTTGAGAATGGCGATCCGCTCCTCTTTATCAGGCAGATCGAGGACGACGCGGCGGTCGAACCGTCCTGGTCGCAAGAGGGCAGGGTCAAGGACGTCGGGCCGGTTGGTCGCGGCCATAATGATGACGCGCGAGTCGGTTTCAAAGCCGTCCATCTCAACGAGGATTTGGTTCAACGTCTGTTCGCGTTCGTCATGGCTACCACCTAAGCCGGTACCACGCTGCCGGCCAATCGCATCAAGCTCATCGATGAAGATGAGCGCAGGGGCATTCCGCTTCGCTTTGGCAAAGAGGTCACGGACGCGGGCAGCACCCACGCCGACGAACATCTCGACGAACTCCGAGGCAGACAGCGAGAAGAAGGGTACGCCAGCCTCACCAGCCACTGCCTTGGCGAGCAAAGTCTTGCCGACGCCAGGGGCACCAACCAGGAGGACACCTTTTGGAATGTCGGCCCCGATGGCTTTGTACTTGCCCGGGTTTTTTAAGAAATCGACTACCTCGATGAGCTCTTGCTTCGCCTCGGTCGAACCCGCGACGTCGCCGAAGGTGACCTTTTTCTTGCCATTGAAGAGCCGGGCTTGGCTCTTGCCGAAGCTCATCGCCCGCATGGAGCCTGCCTGGGCTTGCCGTAGGACGAACCACAGGAGTGCGGCAACAAGCAGGAACGGCAGGATGATTGAGACGATCGAGCCGAGCAGGGCGCCGCTTGAGGGATTGTTGACCTCAATCGAGACCTTCGACGGTACGATGCCGTACTCATTGAGCCCCACGCCGGCTTCTTTGTAGGCCTTGAGCTCCTGGCCGTCCGTGAGTGTGGCAATGACCTGGTCGTTGTCGACACGGATGGCATCGACTTGGTTGTCTTCGACCAGCGTCGCAATTTCAGAGATGCTCGATTCCTTTGGTGCGTTGTCCGAGCCGGATAGGAATCCGTAGACAAGGAAGCCGCCGAGCGCCAGCAGTAACACGATGATGATGGACCGGTTGAGGGTTGTATTCATAACAAAACCACCTTTGGCTATTGGTGGCTCCGGGAGGATTCGAACCTCCAACCTTCGGCTTATGATGCCGCTGCTCTAACCGTTGAGCTACAGAGCCATAAGGCATCGTAGGAAGTTGTTTGGGTGCGGGGTCAGGATTTGCACCTGAGACTGAGGCTTATGAGACCTCCGTGTTAACTCCTACACTACCCCGCAATTGACGGCGATTGTAGCAAAGAAGACCTGCCAGGGCAATCGGGTGTCAGTCGGTGCGTGTGAGCGGGGTGGTGAGCCAGCGGATCCAGCTGGTTGCGTTCGCCGTCGCCCGGTCGAACGGATCGGTGGACGGAGTGGTCGAGGGCGAGCTGGGTTGGAGAGTGGGTGGCGTAGTTGGCGCCGGGTCGATGTTGCCGGGCACCAGGACGACGGTTTCACCCGGCCGCTTCAGTCCAAGCCGTCGTTTCGCCTCAAGTTCTTGGTACGTTCTGCTCTTGTAGTACACGATTGTGTTTTTTAGATGGACCGTCTGCGTCGTGAGAGCCGCAATCTGTTGTTTGAGCTCGCGGATCTGCTGGCTCGTGTGGTAGTTCGTTTGGATCGCCCGGCCGAGATTGAGGACGATATAGGCAATGCCAAGCGCAGCAATGGTGCGTAGAAGGACGCGACGCAAGAGGGCAGAGCGTGGATGCATAGGGCGAGTATACTGCATGCCCTACACAACAGCAGCAGGGCCGGATGGCCCTGCTGCACGAAGGGACGAGGCCGATGGTTTACCAGCGTCCTCCTGGCCGATCACCCTTCTCGGGTTTCTCGGTCCGTTCCGTTTTTTTCGGCGGCTGCTCTTCAGTCCGAATTGGCTCTGGCTCGTCGAAGTCTTCGGGGCGAGCCGTCCACCACTGGTAGCCGTAGTAGCCACCAAACCCAGCTGCCGCTGCAACCAGCACGATGAGGAGCGTGACGAGTGACCGGGCCGACTGCGTGTCGTCCTGGCTGTCAGTCCCGCCACGGACATCGCCGTCGTCATCAGCGGGTTCGCTTGGTTCATCGGCTGGTGTCGCCGTGCCGGGCTGCTGCGTCGTCGTTGTGCCACCGGTGCCACTGGTTGCTGCAACCGATGTCGTTGTGCTGCCCGTACTGCTCGTCAGTCGGGCTGTCGCCGGTGTCACAAAATCGGTCGTTGGTGCGCTGGCGGTCGGTGTTTGTTCAATGACGGCAAAATCACTGACATTGCCGGCGCTGTCCTCGGCTGCGACGCCGAACTCGTACAGTGTGCCATTCGCAAGGTTGTTGACTTGGTACGACGTCTGCTCTTTGCCTGAGAGGAAGGCGGTAGTGTAGGGAACCGTATCGATGTTCGTTGCCTTGCGGTAGCGGATCCAGTAGCCGGCTGCCTCGGCCTGGGTGTCCCAAGTAAGTTTTACGCGGCGATCACCTGCTTCGCCAGTGAGGCGGCTTGGTGTGCCGGGATCCGTGACGTCGGCAACGCCGACGACGGTAGTCAGGTGCGTTGTGACTGCGTAGAAGTAGCCTGCGTACGCGGTACCATCGACGGTGACGTCAGTGGTATTCACGCCGGTTTGGTCGAACGATTGCCATGTTTGGCTGTCGGTATCGAAGTAGCGCATGCCAGTCAGCTGGCGCTCATGCGTGACTCCGGCCGCTGCGACATCAAGTGCGGTGTAGTAGATGCGAATTTCGAGGGGAAAGACCGTGTTGTTTGTCGAGAGAAGCTCGTAGTACTTGCCAACACTTGCGCCTGGTACGGTGACCCGGAACGGGTTGGTGTTACCGAGCGACTCAACGCTCATGCGGCCGCGGTTGGTGGTGTGTGGGCTGGTGTGGACGACAACCGGTTGGTTGGGTCGGAAGTCAATCAGTTCCTGGCCGCCACGTAGCGACTGTTCAAACTGGAAACCGGCAACGGTCGCCGTGACTGTGTTGGTATTCAAGCTCTGGTTGCCTTGCGCATTCACGGCGCGAACAGCAAACCGATGGGCTCCCTTTGGCAATGAGGCGGTCGTAAAGGTGCGCTCAGTCCCAGTCGTCTCGCCGAGTGGGTGCGTGAAGTTTACTGTGCCGCTGCGGTCATCGCCGTAGATGGCAAAGTGGTGCACAGCCGCCTGGGCATCATCCGGCATGCTCCAAGTGAGTTGGACTCGGCTTTCGGTGAGGACTCGTGCCCGGAGCTGCTCGGGGGCTGCGACACTGTTTGCGTCAGTCGACGTACTCGTAATCGTTGGCAGCGTCACGGCTCGTGAGGCGTTGCCAGCCCAGTCCGTTGCCCGTATCGACAACGCATTCTTGCCTGCCGTGAGTGGCGTCACGAGGGAGAACTGGCCGTTGCTCGTCACGGTTGCGAGCTGCTGGGTTTCATTCCAGACCGATACCGTTGTATTCGCTTCGGCGGTGCCGGTAATCGTCGTTGTGTTTGTAGGAACGGTGAGGTCATCTGACGGCGTTATCACCGTGGGTTTCTCTGGAGCATCGATATCTTTCATTGCCTGGTTGCCGGTTGTCCACGGCATTGTTGCGCCGCCAGCCGTGGTGACTGCCGCGCGGAGCGCGATAGGTCCATCGGCAAGGCTACGGGCGTTCATGGTGAGCTCGACGTGTCCTGCTGTACCTACGTCAATCGATGTCGCCTCGGCATGGCCGCGCTGGTCAATGAGGAGCACGGTCAGGTTGGTTGCGCCAGCTGGCACCGTGGCTTCAATGGTTGCGGCAGCGTCCGTCTCGGCGTTGATGGCGTGGGCTGGATTACGCGACGACGCAGCAATGCCAAGGCCGGTAACAGCCCCAGTCGTTGCCGGAATCTGGTTGTCGCTTCCGGGGGTTGGTGTGGTGTTGGCGACGAAGCCGAATCCGTTCACCCAGCTAATGCTCTGATCATGCTCGGGCTGTACAATCGTTGCCGTTGCGGTTTCGCCGTATTCCAGCTGATGGACGATCGTGCTCGCACTGCTGCGGAGTGAGACGCGATCACCCCGGTTATCGAGTTTGCGCGTCTCAATGGTCCGGCGCTCATTCGGCGCAAGGTCACCCATCAGCTCCTCGATCTCCCCGTGAGATTGCGACCACACGCTCCAGCCATGCAAGTGAACGGTGTCACTGCCTGTATTCAGCAACTCGACAAATCCGTTACCGGCCGGCTGAATTTCGGACAGTACGACCTGCTGTTCGGCGGCAAAAACCTGCGGGACGGTGACAGCAGACTCCAGGAAGCCAATGGGCAAGGTCAGGGTGCCAATTAATACATGGGCCGCGGTTCGACGAATGTCGCGCGCCCGTCTAGGAAAACTCATACGCGTACCTCTCTTGTGTCGTTGTAGAAATGCTAGGTTACTACCCCGCGCCGTTGATTGAAGAACCGGATGGCGACTTGTTGCAGCCCCTCATGTATCCATCACAAAAAATCCCCTCTGGTTACGCTCGGTTGGCACACCTGTGCCGGATACCTTCGTTGCTGCTTCTCGAACGCAGTCGCGTTCCAGATCCCTGCCTATGCAAGTAACTCGGCCAAACAGGAAGTGCTGCGCACCCCTAACCTACCTACGGCAGGCTAAGGCAAACACTCATTCGACGATAGCGAAATGAGTAACGGACTGTCAAACCGCAGGTGCTTTCAGGGGAAAAATCCAACGCTGGGGATAAAGTATCTATACAATTGGCGTCCGTAAAAATACTAATACTACTCAAAAATATCGGGGTTACCAAAGAGCTGGACGATGACAGTTGTTTCGGCTCCATTGATCGTGCCGTGCATCGTCACAATGGCAATATCGCGGAAATCAGCATCGAGCATGTTCTGCCGATGGGTCGGGCTGGCCATCCAAGCGGGGATTGCTCGGAGCGGATCGGTAAAGTCAATCGCCAGGTTTTCGCCTGCTTCAAGGTAGTTGTACTCATGACGGATGAAGGTCCATGGCGTCGTACCGTCAGGGGCAATGTGATCAAAGTACTGCTGACGGAACATATCCTGGGCTTTCTCGGTCGCAGCACGGTACAGGTCGTCGTTCCAGGCGAGTGCTGGCAGGTTATGCGCGGTGCGCTCCTGGTTTGTGGCCGAAACGAGCGCTGCCTCAACCGACGTTTGCTGGGTGGCAGCGACAGCGGGTCGACGAATAAGGAGTACTCCGGCAGCAAGAATCGAGGCGGCACCAAGAGCTGCGAGTAGGGCGGTGAGAATGCGACGTTGTGTGATAGAAAAAGGCATGGCGCTCCGTGAACCCATGCCTTCGATGCCCCACCAAGAGTCTCGAAAGATGTACTGGTAGTATAGCAAGAATACCAGTTTTCGTCAATGTAACGACGATCGGTATATGTGTAAGTAGTGGTGGGCCCGGCAGGGATCGAACCTGCGACCAATCGGATATAAGCCGATCGCTCTGCCGCTGAGCTACGGGCCCATTTCAGCATTATACTACGTTATAAAGACCGAAACGAGATTGACGGAATGGCGAAGAGATGGTATAGTTATTTCACGAACGGAGGGAAATTGAATATTTTCAAGCACTCCCAGATAGCCGCAACCGCGTACCAAGCGCAGAGCGGCTATCTTCGTGCACTCATCGGTACCGCAGTTGTTGTCTCGGCAACGTTCTTGGGCGGCATACTCGGCCTGCTTGGGTACCGGGCGGCTTTTGACGATCGCGCGCTATACGGTGTTACTGTGAGCGGTCTGCCATACGGCGGACTCGATTCGATGGAGATTCGGACCCGGATTGCCTCGCAAGCAGCCCAGATCGAATCGTTGCCACTCCATGTACACACCAGTCAAACGACAACCACGCTGAAGGCGTTGGGTATTTCCTTGGATACCGAGAAAGCGACCGCGGCTGTCTTGGATGCTGGTCGCACAGGCACGGCAGTCGAGCAGTTGCGGACGACTGCCGCACTGCTTGTTTCTCCGGAACCAGTCCGCTGGGAATTCCAGGCAAGTGCGAACACAAGCGAGTCGCTGGCGGCGTTAGTGGAGGGCCAGATCTATCCGAGCACCGACGCGTCGTTGACACTGGTCGATGGTGCCGTAGTAGTGACGCCGGAGAAGCAAGGCATGGTGGTGGATCTGCCTGCGACGTTGGCGGGGCTTGAAACTACCTACCTCCGTGGAATTCCGACCTCGTTCCGTATTGCCCTGGTACCCAGTATTCCCAGTGTTGGCAAGGAAGAGCTTACGGCGCTTTTGCCCACTGTAACCGCGCACCTTGCGCGGACAGTTTCGGTGACGGCGGCAGGTGTGACGGGTACTGCCTCGCAAGCTGATATCTTGTCGTGGGTCACTCTTCCGAGCGAGGCGACGACGCTAGCCTTTGACGAGGCTGCGATCGCTGCGTGGATTGATGCCGCCACCGCCAAGGCGGAGCGGGCGCCTGTTGACCGGCAGGTGCTAGCGTCCGGTTCGGTTGTGAGCGAGGGCCAAGCTGGCCGGACCGTTGATACGGTGAGCACCGCCCGCCAGTTGCAGGCTGCCCTTACCAGTAACACTACCGCACCAGTCGTTGTGCCGGCTGTCATGACGACCACTGAGCCGGCAACGAAGGTCGTGGCCGCCGAGACGACTGCCGGTTTGTATCCTGGCAAGTACGTGGAGGTCGATCTCTCTAGCCAGCAGCTCTACCAGTACGAGGGCGAGCAGCTGGTAGCCAGGTATCTCATCTCAAGTGGCAAGGCCTCGACACCGACACCGGTTGGTACCTACACGATTCAAGATAAGGCACCGCGCGCCTACTCGGCCCGGTTTGGACTGTACCTGCCCTACTGGATGCCGTTTATTGGCTCGACCTACGGCCTCCATGCCTTGCCCGAATGGCCAAACGGCTACCGGGAAGGCGAGAACCACCTTGGTCGCGCGGTCTCACACGGCTGTGTCCGATTGAGCACGGCGAACGCGGCGACCCTCTACCAGTGGATTGAGGTTGGCACACCGATCGTAATCCACCGATAGTAAGACGCTGCTCTCCGAGACGGCTCCTGGTTTACCTAGGCGCCGTCTTCTGTGTAGAATGGCGAAGCGCTGACGCGCGTTTTGCCTGGCCCCATCGTCTAGTGGTTAGGACATCGCCCTCTCACGGCGAAAACAGGGGTTCGAGTCCCCTTGGGGTCACCACGACGCTTTTCTCCCATTGCTTCCCTTGGGAGGGCGTGCGTATACTCACCAACAAACACAACCAACGAGAGCAGGAGTTCACATGAGCGTAGAATCGATGGTCCTGGCATTTTCGATCGGAAGCGCCGTCGTCTCGGTGCTGTACGGTTTATTCTTAACGAACTGGATCAATCGACAGCCAGCCGGATCGGGCAAAATGACCGAGATTGCCGAGGCGATCAGCCTGGGCGCGCGTGCTTACCTGCGCCGACAGACGATCACGATTATTCCGGCTGCCCTCATCCTGTTCCTGCTGATCGGATTCGGCCTACCGGCAACCGGTGAGGCGGTGCAGTTCTTTGGCAAGTGGGCAGTTTCATCGAGCTGGGCGACCGCGATTGGTTTTCTGATCGGCGCCGTCCTTTCTGGTTTGGCTGGCTACATTGGCATGAACGTTTCGACCAAGGCAAACGTCCGGGTCGCCGAGGCGGCGAAGCGGGGGATGGCACCCGCCTTCAACGTTGCCTTCCAGGGCGGCACGGTCACTGGTTTACTAGTGGCCGGACTTGGCCTGCTCTCGGTGGCTGGGTTCTACGCCATGACAAAGGATATTCCTTCATTGGTCGGCTTGGCCTTCGGTGGCTCGTTGATTTCGATCTTCGCCCGGCTTGGCGGCGGCATCTTTACCAAGGCCGCTGACGTCGGAGCTGACTTGGTTGGAAAAGTCGAAGCCGGTATTCCAGAAGATGATCCTCGGAACCCAGCCGTGATCGCCGACAACGTCGGTGACAACGTCGGCGACTGTGCCGGTATGGCGGCTGACCTGTTCGAGACGTATGCAGTGACCACCATCGCCGCTATGCTCTTGGCACACTTCCTTGAGCAGTTCCTTGGCCAGCCAACGAATTTGATTCTCTATCCATTGGCCTTGGGCGGCGCAGCTGTCCTCGCCTCGATTGTTGGCACGTGGTTCGTCCGACTCCCGAATACGAAGCACCCGAAGATTATGGCTGCGATGTACCGAGGCCTTGTCGTTGCTGCCCTGGTGGCCGCTGCTGCCTTCTACGGTATTACCCAGTGGCTCCTCATTAAGAACGGCAACGGTGCCATGGATGCCTTCATTCCGCCAATGAAACTCTTCTACTCGAGCTTGATCGGTCTTGGCGTGACGGCAGGCATGGTCTGGATTACGGAGTACTACACCGCCACCAACTTCCAGCCGGTCCGCTCGATTGCCCAAGCCTCAACCACTGGCCATGGGACGAACGTCATCCAGGGCTTGGCTGTTGCTATGAAGAGCACCGCGCTTCCGGTCATTCTAATCTGCGCCGGTCTGCTGGGCTCGTACATGTTGGCCAACATCATCGGCGTCTCGATCGCTGCCTTCGCCATGCTCTCGATGACCGGTTTGATTGTTGCCATCGATGCCTACGGTCCGATTACTGACAATGCCGGTGGTATTGCCGAGATGGCTGGTTTGCCGAAGGAAGTCCGTGATATCACCGATCCGCTCGATGCGGTCGGCAACACCACGAAAGCCGTGACGAAAGGCTATGCCATCGCCTCGGCCGGCTTGGCCTCGCTCGTCCTGTTTGTGAGCTACGTTATCGAACTGTCAAATGCTGGTGCACAGGCATCGGAGCTCGGCGCCCAGTACTCGTTTGAACTCTCCAACCCGTACGTCCTGATCGGCCTTTTCCTGGGCGGCTTGATCCCATTCTTGTTCGCCGCGCAGTCCATGGAGGCTGTTGGCCGCGCCGCTGGTGCCGTGGTGGCTGAGGTTCGCCACCAGTTCAAGACGATGAAGGGGATTATGAAAGGTACCGAGAAGCCGAACTACTCCCGAGCCGTGGACATCGTCACCGTTGGGGCGCTCCGCCAGATGATTCTCCCCGCCTTACTGCCGATTGTCCTTCCAATCTTGATCGCGGTTGGTTTTGGTCCAACCTACGGGCCAGTGATGCTCGGTTCAGCCTTGGTGGGTACGATTGTGACCGGTCTCTTCCTGGCACTGTCGATGACGGCCGGTGGCGGCGCCTGGGATAACGCCAAGAAGTACATTGAGGAAGGCCACCATGGCGGCAAGGGCTCCGAGGCCCACAAAGCTGCCGTTACCGGTGATACGGTCGGTGATCCATACAAGGACACGGCGGGCCCGGCTATTAACCCGCTCATCAAGGTGATGAACCTGGTTGCGATCCTGATTATTCCGCTCATCGTGCAGCCGACGCTGCCAGTCTGGGTGAAGCCGACCCTTGGCATCGTGATCGTTGCGCTCTTGGTACTTGGCACGAAACTGTCACGCGTGAAGGTGATTGAGGTTAAGGAAAGCTAAGGAGTCTAGTGAGCGAGCCGCTGCCCCAACTGAAGGCAGTCCTGGACCGGTTCGAGGGACACAAGGGCGTGCTGTTATTCGATGATAGTGATATGCTCGGTCCGTTAGCTGGTCAGGAGCTGGTGCTGCCAAAGCGGCTCCTGCCACTCGGCATTCGGGAGGGGGATGTAGTGATTGTTGATTTGATGACCGATACGCAGGCGACGCAGCGCCGTGAAGAGGTTGCCCGGTCGTTGCTCGAGGACATTTTGAATGGCCGCTAAGCACGAGGATGCGGCCAAAGAAGACGAGGCGACGCCGAAGAAGCGCCGGCAGCAACTCCCCCGCTGGATGGTCGGTGCTGCGAGCGCGGTGCTTGGTTTGCTGGTGCTCGTGGTCGGCCTCTACGCTTTCTACTCAGTGAGCTACCGCGACAAGATTTTTCCCAATGTGATGGTTGGGGAGTTGGCGGTGGGCGGCCTGACGCAGGGCGAGGCACGCCAAGTCTTAGCGACCCACATTGAGCAGTTTGTGGCCGATACCCTGCCGATCCAAATTGCGACCGGTCATGAGCAGTTTGGCGCCACCGACGTAGGTGCGGCGTACGATGTAGACGCGAGCATTGCCGCTGCGTACAAGGTGGGACGGACGGGCGCGTACTGGAACGACGCTTGGCAGCAGGTGGTGCTTGTTGCTACCACTGAGGCGGTTGCGCCCGCGCTGACCTACGATGAGGCTGCCCTCGCATCATTCCTCGATACCTTGAGCACGAAGTACGATGTGCCGGAGCAGAACGCCTCATTCACCTATGAGGACAATCAATTTGAGGTGGTAGCGCCTCGCAATGGACAGCGGTTCAACCGGCAGCTTGTCGAAGGCCACCTCATGCGGTCGTTGCGGTCGATGCGCTATCCCGACCAGCTGGCTGTCACCCTCGACGCCACCACGGCCACCGTACTCGAGCCGCAGGTGAAGTTGCTCGAACCCGTGATTACCACCATTCTCCGGCAGCCGATCGTGTTGACCTACAAGGATTTCTCCCAAGACGTGGCCACCGACCAGTTGGCTGACTGGCTGCAAATCGTGCCGACGACGCCTGGTGCAAGCGTGGCCGGCGGTCTCGTGAAGCTCGAGGTGTCGCGTGACAAGGTGCAAGCCTACATTGCCACCATTGCCGAGAACATTGCCCAGGAGCCAGTGGATGCCAAGTTAACGATCCAGGACGGCAAGGCGACCGTCTTCCAGCAGAGTAAGGAGGGCGTTGCCCTCGACGAACAAGCGAGCATCGAGGCGATCGTCGGAGTGATTGAACGGCGTCGGACTGGTACGGTAGCGCCGTCAGCGACGAGTGAGCCGGAACGGATCGAACTCGCGGTGAAGGCTGCGAAGCCGACGGTTTCATCCGAGACAATCGAGGATCTTGGCATCAAGGAACTCATTGGTACGGGCGAGACGGACTTTTCGGGTTCGCCGAACAACCGCATCCACAACATCACGACCGGGACGAAGTACCTGAATGGCTGGCTGATTAAGCCGGGCGAAACCTTCTCGACCGTCAAGGCACTTGGCGCCGTCGATGCCAGCACCGGTTACTTGCCCGAATTGGTTATCAAGGAAAACCGGACGATTCCCGAGTACGGCGGGGGACTGTGCCAGGTGTCCACCACCCTCTTCCGTTCCGTCTTGAACGCAGGCTTGAAAGTGACCGAGCGCCGGAACCACTCCTACCGGGTGAGTTACTACGAACGAGAGATCGGCCCCGGCCTGGATGCCACGGTCTACCTGCCGAAGCCGGATTTCCAATTCTTGAACGATACCCCGGGCTGGATCCTCATCCAGGGCGAGGTGAAGGGAAACCGCCTGACCTTTGAGCTCTACGGTACGAAGGATGGCCGTACCTCGAAGATCGAGGGCCCCTACACCTTATCGAAAACCGCGCCGCCAGCTGCCGTGTACACGACCGTTGATACGATGGCGCCGGGCGAGGTCAAGCAAGTTGAAAAGCCTCATGAGGGTGCGCGGACGACGGCGAAGTACATTGTCACCCGTGACGGCAAGGAATTGTTCTCGCAGACCTTCGATTCAGCCTACAAAGCATTGCCAGCTCGCTATTTGAAGGGGCCGGACGCGGCGCCTACGCCAAGTGAACCAGCACCCGAGGCCGCCGCACCCGCGCCCGATCTCTCAACGGAAACACCGCCAGCCGAATCCCCAGCGCCAGAGCCAACGGCTTAAGTAGTAACGGTCTCGCGGACTGTGGTTTTCGCTTCAGCTCGTTGCAGTCCGGCGGCGGCGAAGGCTGTGAAGAGCGGGTGAGGGGAGAGGGGCCGTGATTTGAACTCGGGATGGAACTGGGTCGCTACGTAGAATGGGTGTACATCCGTCGGTAGCTCAAGAATTTCTGCCAGCTGGCCGTCGGGGGAGGTGCCGGAGATGACGAGGCCGGCCTTGGTCAGTTGGTCACGGTAGGCGTTGTTGAGTTCGTACCGGTGGCGATGGCGTTCGTTGATGGTGTTCGTACCGTACGCCTTGGCGGCCAGACTCCCCTCTTTGAGCAGGGCAGGGAAGGAGCCCAGGCGCATCGTTCCCCCGTACTCTTGTTTCAAGAGCTTCTTTTCCTGCTCGGGCATGATGTGGACGATCGGGTGAGCGGTCACTCCCGTCACCTCGGTTGTGTGCGCGGCTGTCAGCTTTGCCACGTGTCGGGCGTACTCAATGGCCGCCAGCTGCATCCCGTAACACAATCCCAGGTAAGGAATGCGGTTTGTGCGGACAAACTCGATGGCAGCAATAATGCCTTCTATCCCCCGCTTTCCAAACCCGCCGGGGACGATGACGCCGTCGTAGTCTAAGAGCTCGGTCAGTTTGCTCGGATCCTGCTCGTAGGCTTCCGCATCGAGCCAAGTTAATGCTGGGACTGCCCCATTCGCCCAGGTGCCATGCTTGGCCGCCTCGATGACCGAGATGTAGGAGTCGGCGAGCGTGAACTCCCCTGTTCCGAAGTACTTCCCGACGACGGCGATCCTGAGGCGCTTCGTCGTGGTGTGGATCGTGTTGAGCAATTGCTTCCACGCCGTCAAGTCAGCGGGCCGGTCCTCAAGTTGAAGGCGCTCCAGTACCTTTCGGCCGAAACCCTCCTGTTCGAAGTGGAGGGGGACGTCGTAGATCGTCTCGACGTCTGGTGCCGAGATTGCCGCATCGGGTCGGACGTTGCAGAATACGGCCAGCCGTTCACGGCGTGGCTCGTCGAGCGCCCGTTCGGACCGGGCCACAATGAAGTCGGCCTGGATGCCGACGGCATTCAGCGAGCGGGCGGCATGTTGCGTGGGCTTGGTTTTCATCTCGCCGACCATCCGTGGGATCGGTAGGTAGCTGACAAGGATGACGACGACATCGTTGGGATGCTCAAGTTTCATCATCCGGGCTGCTTCCAGGAAAAGGATATTTTCGTACTCCCCTACCGTCCCACCAATTTCAATGAGGGTGATCTCGGCCTTGCTGGCAGCTGAGGCGGCCTTGATACGCCGGATGATCTCGTACGGGATGTGCGGCACGACCTGGACGCACTTCCCTTCGTATTCCAGGTTCCGTTCCCGAGCAATGACGGACTGGTAAATTCGGCCGGTCGTCATGTAGTTGGTCGAGCCGATGTCCTGGTTTAAGAACCGTTCGTAGTTGCCAATGTCTTGGTCGGTCTCGTCGGCATCGTCGGTCACGAAGACCTCGCCGTGCTCGGTGGGGTTCATGGTCCCGGCGTCGACGTTGATGTACGGGTCGACCTTCATTGCGGTGACGCCGTAGCCGCGGGCTTGCAGGATGTTACCCAGCGAGGCGGTCACGATCCCCTTGCCGACCGAACTCATCACGCCGCCAACTACGAAGACGTATTTTGGTGTCATAGTCCCTCCAAACAAAAAAGGCACTCCTGGGGAACAATCATCCAGTGCCCTAGCTAGCCTACCGCAGCTTTTTCGCTCATGCAAGGTACGAAGAAGACCCGTTTTTCGCTACACTTTCCAAGGAACGGAAAGGAGTACCTATGCCATTCGATCCCTCGATTTTCAAAGCCTACGATGTCCGCGGTATCTACCCAACGCAGCTCGACGCCTCGGTAGCACGGGCGATCGGCCAGGCCTTCATGCAGGAAGTGAAACCGACGACCGTCGCGGTCGGCCACGACGTCCGGGCGAGTGGTCCTGAACTGTATGCGGCTCTCATTGATGGCCTTACCTCCGCCGGGGCGAACGTCGTCAAAATCGGCGGGATCGCGACCGAGCAGCTCTACTTCGCGGTGGCGCACTTCGGCTACGACGCCGGCATTGCGGTGACCGCCTCGCACAATCCTGGCGAGTACAATGGCTTCAAAATGGTCCGCAGGGGCGGGGAGCCAATTTCAGGGAACTCTGGGCTGCAAGCGATTCGCGACCGCGTCGAGGCGCTCATGGCGACCCCGATTGCTGCTGCAACGCCAGGTACCGTGTCTGAGCAGGACGTCTTCCCTGCCTACAAAGATTTTATTCTGAGTTTCATTGACGTGACGAAACTGAAGCCAATGACGGTCGTCACGAACGCCAACTTCGGTTACCAGGGCCAGTTCGCCGCCCGCGTGCTGGAAGGCTTGCCGATTACCCTGAGCCAGTTGAATGGGGAACCAGACGGTACTTTCCCCAAGGGCCGGCCGGATCCGTTCGTGCCCGAGAACCGCGATGAGTTTGTCGCCAAGATCAAGGCGGAGCAGCCGGATTTCGGTGTCGCCTGGGATGCCGATGCCGACCGGGCCTTCTTTGCCACTGGTGACGGCACCTTCCTCGAGGCCTACTACATGAACGCGATTTTGGCGACCGCTTTGCTGCAGAAGTATCCGGGCGAAAAAATCATCTACGATGTCCGCTACACCTGGGCGATTATCGATGCGGTCACGGCAGCCGGTGGTATCCCGCTCCCCTGCCGCGTTGGCAACTCGTTCATCAAGCAGGCGATGCGTGAGCATAGCGCGCTCTTCTGCGGTGAATCGAGCGGCCACTACTACTTCCGCGACTACTTCTTCTGCGACACCGGCATGCTGCCGTTCCTGTTGATCCTTGAAATGCTCTCGACAACAGGAAAAACACTGACGGAACTGGCAGGCGATCTGCTTTCGAAGTACGTCGTCTCGGGCGAGATCAACCGGACCGTCGAGGACTCAGCGGCGATTATCGAGCAACTGAAAGCCAAGTACGCCGACGCCACCACGATCGATGAAACCGACCGCCTCACCATCGAGTACGACCGCGACTGGCGATTCAATATCCGCACCAGCAACACCGAGCCGTTGTTGCGCCTCAACGTCGAGGCGAAGAATCAGGAATTGATGGAGCAAAAGCGTGACGAGCTCCTGGCCCTCATCGGCGGGAAGTCTTGAGGCGACCACCCGCTATCTGATACCTTCCACCTGCACCATCGTCGCGAACACAAATTCCTAAAGCATTGGTTGTTCATCGCTTCGCTGGGCTCCTCCGGTTTTCCGGAGGATTTTCTTTATGAGAGGAAGCCGACTTTTTGCTTGACGTCTTGCAGGGTCTTTGCGGCCAGTGGACGGGCGCGCTCGGCACCGGCGTGGAGAATTTCGCTAAGCTGCGTCTCATCAGCGCGGATGTCGGCGTAGCGGGTCTGGATCGGTGTAAGGAAGGCAATGAGCGCCTCGGCCAGCTCGGTTTTAAAATCGGCGTAGCCCTTGCCGGCGTAG
Source organism: uncultured Candidatus Saccharibacteria bacterium (assembly GCA_964480605.1). Lineage (GTDB taxonomy): Bacteria > Patescibacteriota > UBA1384 > JACPKC01 > JACPKC01 > JBBUCD01. Next base: position 36,356 of record CAYZPG010000003.1, read on the forward strand.
CGACTAGCGATCGTCTCGGGCGTGTCGCTGGTGACGCCCGCGAAAATCGTGAGCAGATTCTTGAGCGCTGGCTTGTCAGCCGAGTAGACAATCTCGCTACCCGAATCCGTCACGGCTTTCTTGATCTTGGTGCGTACCGTCTCGGCATCGTCGGTTAGCGCGATGTAATTGTAGGCGCTGGTGGCCGACTTGCTCATTTTGACTGTTGGATCATCGAGTCCCATAATCCGGGCGCCCGATTCGGGGAGCAGGGGTTCGGGAATCGCGAAAGTCTCACCGAAGCGTTGGTTGAAGCGCTTGGCCAAATCCCTCGCCAGCTCCAAGTGCTGCACTTGGTCGTCGCCAATCGGTACCTTTTGGGCGTTGTAGAGCAGGATATCGGCAGCCATTAAGAGGGGATAGCTGAACAAGCCGACGCCCGATCCGCCCCGGTCCTCTCCCCTGCCCCTTTCTTTAAACTGCGTCATGCGCTCAAGCTCGCCCATCGTGGCAAGCGTGGTCAAAATCCAGGCTAACTCGGCGTGCTCGGGCCGCTGACTTTGGGCGTATAGAATCGCCTGCTCCGGGTCCAAACCCAATGCCAGATACATTGCGGCTGCATTCAAGGTATGTTCGCGGAGCTTGGCAGGCTCTTGCGGCACCGTGATGGCGTGCAGATCGACGAGCAGGTAGACCGCCTCGTTGTCGTCTTGCAGGGCAATGTGCTGGCGGATCGCGCCAAGGTAGTTGCCAATGTGGAGGATGCCCGAGGGTTGAATACCGGAGAGAATTCTCATAGGGCTAGCCTAGCAGAGCTTGTTCAGCGTGGCTACTCGGGTTGAATCTTCTGCTGGGATATGGTATACATCGCGGTCGCCCAACAAGCGATCTCGGACCTTAAAAATCGAACATGTGTATGAAGGAGGAAAAGCCATGAAAAAGAATCATGGTACTGCCTCGCTCGATGCGAAGCAGTTTGC
>CAYZPG010000003.1:37414-40564 GCA_964480605.1 uncultured Candidatus Saccharibacteria bacterium
CCATTGTTATTCCCCTGCTATACTCGGCTCGCATGTTTTCATCTGCCGAGGGGGCATTGCTGACGCCGGTCGTCTTCTTCGACCTCTTCGACCGCCCGCTCAACGCGGATGAACTGCTTGGCCTTTCGTACGGCGTTGCCTTGGATGAGGCACAGCGCGATGCAGTGCTCGAGCAGCTGGTTGTACGCGGTTGCTTGGAGCGAGTCGGGGCCTATCTGGCATTGCCGGGACGCTCGGCGATTGTGGCGCCGTGGTACGAGCGGCAGCTGGTGCAACGGGCACTGTGGGTTGAGGCACAGGCGGTGATCGGCTGCCTGGCCGGCGTGCCGTTCGTGCGGATGATCGCGGTCGTCAATTCATTGTCACTTGGCACGGCACGCGAGACATCGGACATCGATTTGCTCGTGGTTGTTGAGCCGGGCTGGTTAGCGGTGGCCCGCGACCACTTGCTGGCGCGTCTCGAGTTACTTGGACGGCGGGCACGCAGGCTGCCGAAGCAAGGCAAGGTCTTCCCAGATATCATCTTGAGTACGGATCGATTGGAACTCGCCTCGTGGCGGCTCGAACCACTTGATATGTACCTGGATTACTGGTTAGCGCACCTTACGCCGGTGCTCGACCGGGCGGGCACGTACGCCAAGCTCCTGGGCGCGAACAGCTGGCTGACACACACCTTTCCAGGATGGCGGGAGCGGCAGGGGCGGTTGATCGAGCCGGATCGTCACCGCGAGCAGCACCGGGAGTCGTGGGAATTTTGGTACCGGTCGCTACCAGGGAGGGCGTTGAGCGCTGGCCAGGCAGTGTGGTACAGCACGCGGATGCGCCGCTACCGGGCAAAAATCGGCGAGAAAGGAACGGTGGTGGCGAGTGCCAGCCAGCTTCGCATCCATGAACCGGATAAGCGGCCAGAGTACCAGCGGGCGTTCGATGAACGGTGGCAGGCGCTTGAGGGAATTGCAGCCCGCCAACCGGCCCATATGCCAGCTTGACAAACGCCGTTTTTTCTCCATATAGTACCGCTACGGCGGGAGTGACTGAGATTTCCCCCTTATCTCAGCAGTTCCGCCTCTTGAGTCCTCACAATACGTGACTCAAGAGGATGTTCGCTGGAGGGTGATGTATCCAATAGTTTGGGGGAGAGAGGTGCGCACGTGGCACACGCAACGATTCGTCCGCTCGGCGACCGGGTACTGTTAGAGTTCCTGCCGGCCGAGGAAACAACCAAGTCAGGCATCATTATTCCTGACACCGCCAAAGACCAGTCCCAGCAAGCCAAGGTGGTGGCGGTTGGTCCGGGGAAGTTTGACGACGAGGGTAAGCGGATCCCGCTCGATGTGCACGAGGGCGATACCGTCCTCATTCCGAAATACGGCGGCGATGAGTTCAAGTACGAGGGGGAAGAGTACAAGATCGTCTCGGCTGACGACATCCTTGCGATCGTCGGCTAGGGAGAAACGGAGACGCTATGGCAAAACAAATCCTCTTCAATGAAGACGCCCGCAACAAGTTGCAGGCCGGCGTCAACAAGCTGGCAAACACCGTCAAGGTCACCCTTGGGCCGAAGGGTCGCAACGTGGTCCTCGACAAGGGTTTCGGCTCGCCAACCATCACCAATGATGGCGTGACGATTGCCAAGGAAATCGAGCTCGAAGACAAGTTTGAGAACATGGGCGCGCAGCTCGTGAAAGAAGTCGCCACCAAGACGAACGACGTGGCTGGCGACGGTACAACGACTGCCACCGTACTTGCCCAGATTATGGTCAATGAGGGCCTGAAGAACGTGGTCGCGGGTGCCAATCCAATGGCGATCCGCCGTGGTTTGGAAACCGGTGCCAAGGCAGTGGTTGAAGAGCTGAAGGCGCGGAAAAAGGCTGTCTCGGGCAAGGAAGAAATTGCCCAGGTCGCCTCGATTTCGGCCGGCGACACGGCCATTGGTGCCCTAATTGCCGACACCATGGACATGGTTGGCAAAGACGGCGTGATTACCGTCGAGGAAGGCCGGACGCTCGGCCTTGAGAAGGAAGTGGTCGAAGGCATGCAGTTCGACAACGGCTACATCAACATGTACATGATGACCGACTCGGCCCGCATGGAAGCCGTCTTCGAGGATCCGTACATTCTGCTGACCGACAAGAAGATTTCGTCGTTGGCCGAGATCGTGCCGGTGCTTGAGAAGATCGCTCAGAGCGGCCGCAAGCACCTGGTGATTATTGCCGAGGATGTCGAGGGCGAGGCGTTGGCCACCCTGGTGGTGAACAAACTCCGTGGCGCCTTCCACACCTTGGCCGTGAAAGCCCCAGGCTTCGGCGACCGCCGCAAAGCGATGCTCCAAGACTTGGCAGTGCTCACTGGTGGCCAGGTGATTTCGGAAGAGACTGGCACGAAGCTGGAAGACACCTCGCTTGAGCAGCTCGGTCGGGCCCGCAAGGTTGTGGCCGATAAGGAAAAGACGACCGTGATCGAGGGCAAGGGCGATGACAACGCCATCAAGGCCCGGGTCAGCCAGATCAAGGTTGAAATTGAGAAAGCAACCTCGGATTACGATCGTGAGAAGCTCGAAGAGCGGCTGGCCAAGCTGTCTGGCGGCGTTGGCGTGATTAAAGTCGGCGCGGCGACCGAGGTCGAGCTGAATGAGAAGAAGCTCCGCATTGAAGACGCGGTCAATGCCACCAAGGCTGCTATCGAAGAGGGCATTGTCTCGGGCGGCGGCGTTGCCTACGTCGACACCATTGCCACGCTCGATAAGCTGAACCTGACGGATGCGGAAGAGCAGGTAGCGGTGAAGATCCTCCGCCGCGCACTCGAAGAGCCGATGCGTCAGATCGCCCACAACGCAGGCAAAGACGGCGCGGTGGTGATTGAAGAGGTGAAGAAGCGCGATGCCGGCATCGGCTACAATGCAGCGACCGACGAGTATGTCGACATGATTGGCGCCGGGATTATCGACCCGCTGAAGGTCACCCGCTCGGCGATTGAGAATGCGGTCTCGGTTGCCTCATTGATCATTACGACCGAATCGGCCGTGACGGAAAAGCCGGAAGAGAAAAAGCCGGCAATGCCACACGGCGACATGGACGGCATGGGCGGAATGGGAATGTAATTCCCTAGGAATTGAGCAAAAAGAGCCTCGGTGAAAACCGGGGCTCTTTG
>CAYZPG010000004.1:0-2028 GCA_964480605.1 uncultured Candidatus Saccharibacteria bacterium
CAGGATCTTGTATGGGTCGTGCGTTTGCCGCCATGGCAGATCGCGCTGATGGCGTACATACCAATCAAGGACGGTTTGCTGAATGGCGCGTATCGTGCCAGCAGTGAGAGCTCTCATAGTCCTACCGAGCGTATCGGCTGGACCGGTAAAAGAAAAGCCGCTCAGTGCGAGCGGCGGATGCCGAAGCGTTGTTCGATGTTTTGCTCGACGAGCGAACGAAATAACTCGCTCGTTCGAGGGTTGAAGTCGGTGAGCCAGTAGACGGCCCACGGTTGGTCCAGCTGTTCAACGGCAAGGAGCTGTGCTTCCAAGGCGGGATACATGTCGGACAAGAGTCCGATTGTTCCGTTTGGTGTGGTTACGAGAAACTTGTTGCTCGACCGTTTGAGGAACGGCTGCAAGTGCTCATAGAGCACCGGGTACAGGCCATCGCGGGCGAGTTGCTGGCAGTAGGCATGGGCAGCTGCTTGTGTGGCAACCGTGCAGAAGGCTGGCGTGCCGACGCCGGCTGCAGCACACAGTTCGTAGGGGTGGAGGCCGAGTAATCCAGCCATCTCGTCTTCGAGTTGGCCGTCACCCATGCTGAGCAGCCGATCAATCGTCACCGTGCCGGTTTGGTACATGTGCTCGAGTATCAGCTTGATCGTGGTCGCTTCATGGAACCGCGTTGCCGGGTTCGCATAGAATTGTCGAAAGAGCAGGAGTCGGACGTAGAGGAAGTCGGCGAGCCGTTCCGGATCCGTGCAGACGAGCTGGTTGTCGATGCGGGTGAATGACTCCCAGACGCTGCAAAGATCGGGGATGTGCCTCGCGTAAGCTGTAATCTGCTCGTACTCGTTCGGGAGCAGTTCCCGATCGCTCTGTGATGGTTCGACGTGAACGAGGTAGCTGGCCAAGTCGCGCGAGACGTAGGCAAGCTTGTCGGCAATGTCGAGGATTCGTCCCAGGAGGCCCTCATTTTGAATCGTTGCGAAAATGAGTTCCGGATCGAGGGCGTAGCGGCGTTGGAGTGCCGCGAAGTCGCTTTGCTGGAACACCTTGCGAAAGTTCGCATCTTCGTCGAGCTCAGCCGGACTAACGCGCTTGGTCGCATCGCCGCCGGCTGGCGTGAGAATGTCGTGGGTCAGGGCGGCAAAGCGGAGGGCGTTCAACTCGGTGCCCTGTATCTCGCAGTTATGGGCAATGCAGGTTGCAATCGCCATCACGTCGAGGCTGTGCTCATACCGGGAGTGGGTCAGTGTTTCGCCCCGGGCAGTACTGCCACTTAGGTAGTGCACAACCGGGTCGGTGAGGTAGCCGAGCTGTTTGATCTTCGAAAGTCGGAATAGGCCGAGGTTGCAAATCACCTCATTGACCAGTCCGTCCTCAAGAATCGCGTAGCGCATACCGCTGTTGGGAAAATACTGCACGATCAGTGTTGCTTCTTGGGTCCACCGACAACATGAGATGTCAGAGCGGACGGAAAGCGGCAACCGGTGCCACGATGCGTGCGTCCACAATTCCTGATTGATGGCACGTTGCCGAAAGATTCCGTAGGAAATCCGGTAGGCGGGCGCGGTGTCGTGTTCGTTGGTAACTGTGGCTGCGAAATCGAGGTCGTGAGTCAGCTCCGGACACTGTCGCTGCACTTGCTGCCAGGCTGATGCGTAGGCGTTGAGTTGCAGCGGCGGTGGAAGGAGGACAAGGTCATCGAGGACGATCCCTTCGTGTGGGCGGGCAAGTGCCCGGACAGAAATCGGGCGCATGTCACGATGTTCCTTTCTGTTAAGTGGGGCGACTCTAGCGAATGTGTCTGGGCGACGCAATTGCACAGCAGAAAAAAGCGACCCGAAGGTCGCTGGTAGCGTATGTAGTTTTTTGGCTGCGTTACGAGGCGGCTTGCATGTCGGCCGCGTGCTTGCGGTGATGGTGCAACACCCACTCGGCAAACTGCAGGTAGAGTGCGCCGCTTTGTGCGGATGCCCTGGCCCGTTCTTCATCGGTGAGTGCTGCTTGCACGTTGTCGCAGCCGCTCGGGATGAAGATTTT
>CAYZPG010000004.1:2128-31392 GCA_964480605.1 uncultured Candidatus Saccharibacteria bacterium
TCGAGCGCAATGACCGGGCCGCGGATTCGTTCATACGCCTGCAGCACTTTGTCGGCGGCAATCGTTTCGGAGTCATCCACCCGCAGCTCGGTGAGTTCAAAATCACTGATGATGACGTGAATGCCGTAGGGAGCAAGCTTGTCCTGTAAAGACCGATGTTTCCCTTTGTTCGTACTGACGAAATGAATTGTTAACAACTGTTCTACCTCCACTGTTCTTGTCTCACTCTTGCATAGCTGCCTGTATGGGCAAGTGGAAAAGTGGTCTCAACAGTTGCGGGCGAATGTGAGATCGTTTTCGTATGACGCACGTTGAAGCTACGCTTGAGGACGCCGTCCAGTCAAAAGTCCAAAAGCAAATTGTTGTTGCAGGTGCCGTAGTGCTTGATGGCAAGGGAAATGTATTGCTGACCCGTAGGCATCAGCCAGATTTACCCGGTGCCCACGGACGGTGGGAGATGCCGGCGGGGAAGGTTGAGTTCGGCGAGCTGCCCCACGAGACGGCTGTCCGCGAGGTATTAGAGGAGACTGGTTACGAGGTACGTGTTGATCTACGACGGTCGTCGGTAAAGGCGATGATTTGGGAGACAGAAGCGAAAGATACCCATACCATCCTCCTCGCCTTCCGCGCAGTCGTTCTTGGCGGCGAGCGCAAGGTGCAAGGCGGTAAGGTCAGCGATGTGCGCTGGTGGCCGGTGAGCGGTTTGCCGCTCGACAATATCCTGCCCTTGGACGACGAGATGATTTTCGAGCTAGCGGACGAGTAAGACGCGGTCTTGGCCGAGGTGTTGGTGGAGATCAAGGATCAAGTCCTTTGAGAGGGCGATTCTGAGTTTGGTGTCGACCGTTTTCGGTTCGTCGCCTTGCAGGACGCAGGCAACGGGCGTCTCACCGCCGGCGCGTAACAGCGAGGCTTTGACGTCGGCCAGCTTGGAACGATCGATGCTGGCATCGATGAGGAGATGGAGCATTTTGACGCCATCGATCTCGATCGGTGCAGGCGGCGGGGTTTCCTTGAGCTGGGTGGGGCGGTTACGGACGGTCGTTTCGGAAAGTAGGGCGGCATGATCCACGACGATGGTTCGCTGGTTGTCGCGGTCGTTCACCTTGCCTTTGACAATGAGCATGGCATCGGCCGTCCAAATGGCGGGGTTCTCCTTGAGCGTTTTGGGAAAGACGACAATCTCGATGCTGCTTGTGAAGTCTTCAATGGTGGCGAAGACCATTGGGTCGCCCTTCTTGGTTGTAATGGATTTGACGGCAGTCAGGATGCCGCCGATCGCCACCTTAGCGTCCGGCTTGGCCTGGTCGAGGGCGCGGATGGGATCGAGGTGGGCGAGCTTGTCTTTGTACTCGCCGAGCGGGTGTTCGCTCACGTAGACGGAGAGCAATTCTTTTTCCCAGGCTAAGCGCTGCTGTTTCGTCGCCGGCGTCGTGGCGGCAAGCTGCAGGTGGTGCTGCGGCGCAGCCTCGCTCATGCCGCCAAAGAGGCTGGCTTGCTGGCTGTTCTTCTCTTTCTCGTAACTTTGGACAAATTTCAGGATCATGTCGGCGTTGTCGAGGAGCTGCTGGCGTTCGGCCAGCTCGTCGAGTGCGCCGCACATTGCCAGGCTTTCGAGCGTTTTCTTATTGATGACGCTGGCACCAAGGCGTGTGCAGAACTCTTCGAGGCTCGCGTACTTCCCGTTCTTGCGTTCGGTCACGATATGCTCGGCGACCGCCTCGCCGATGTTCTTGATGGCGGCCAACCCGAAGCGGATCTCTTTACCCGCCTCGCCCGAGACGCCGAACTCGACGTACGACTCGTTCACGGATGGCGGCAGGACCTTGAGACCCATCTTTTCGGCCTCGGCAATTTCGATTGAGATACGGTCGAGGTTATGAATATCCGAGGTCATGAGCGCGGCCATGAATTCGGCGGGGTAGTGGGCCTTGAGGTACGCGGTTTGGTAGGCGATGAGGGCGTAGCAGGCGGCGTGGCTCTTGTTGAACCCGTACTTTGCCCAGGCGAGCCACTCCTGCCAGACCTGCTCGGCCTGCTGCTTGGTAATGAAGCCTGTTTTTTCGCATCCCTCGATAAACGCCGGTTCGATTTTTGCCAACACTTTCATAATCTTTTTGGCGACGCCCTTGCGCAGCGTGTCCGCCTCGCCGCGGGTGAAGCCGGCCAGGATGCGGGACATGGTCATCATTTGCTCTTGGTAGACCATGATGCCGTACGTGGGCTTCAAGACCTCAACCACGCTTCCATGGATGTAGTTGATTTCCTTCCGGCCATGCTTGCGGGCGATGAAGTCGGGAATGAACTCCATTGGACCTGGTCGGTAGAGAGCACACATCGCGATGATGTCTTCGAATTCGGACGGTTTCAGCTCTTTGAGGTAGCGTTTCATGCCGTCTGATTCCAGCTGGAAGACACCGGTCGTCTCGGCGCGGGAGAGGAGCGCGTAGGTCGGCCGGTCGGTCAGTTCGAGGGCGTTGATGTCGATCTCGACGCCGTGCCGCTTCTTAATAATCCGGAGGGCGTTTTTGATGACCGTTAAGTTCGAGAGGCCAAGGAAGTCCATCTTCAGGAGGCCGACCGTTTCGCAGTCGACCATGCCGAACTGCGTCAGCGATTTCATCGGCCCCTTCTGGTTGACGGTTAGGGGGACGTAGTCGGTCAGCGGCCGGTCGGCGACGATGACGCCACAGGCGTGGGTTGAGGCGTGGCGGGCCACCCCCTCGAGTTTCAGGGCCATATCGATCAGTCGCCGCATCTCCGGTTCGGTGTCGTAGATGGCTTTCAGTTCGGCAACGCCCTCGACCGACTCCTTGAGCTTCGTGCCTGGTTTGGCGGGAATGAGCTTGGCGATCCGGTCACCGTCTTGGAAGCTCATGCCAAGGGAGCGGGCAACGTCGCGGATCGAGCCCTTCGCTGCCATCGTACCGAAGGTGATGATTTGGCTGACCCGGTCCTCGCCGTACTTTTGTTGGACGTACGCCAGCACCTCGTCGCGTCGGTCGTCAGCGAAGTCGATGTCGATATCCGGCATGGAGATGCGGTCGGGATTCAAGAACCGCTCGAACAGGAGGCCGTAGCGCAATGGGTCGAGACCGGTGATGCCAAGACAGTAGGCAACGATCGAGCCGGCTGCCGAACCACGGCCCGGACCGACGACGATCCCTTGCTGTTTCGACCAGTTGACGAAATCCGCCACAATGAGGAAGTAGTCAGCAAATCCCATGTTCTTAATGACGTCGAGCTCGAATTTGAGGCGCTCGGCTGCTTCGGTGTTGGTGGCGTCGTAGCGCTGGGCGAAGCCCTCGTGTGCCAATTCCTCGAAGTATGTCTGGGCATCCTGCTTGCCTTCGGGAAGCGGGAATTTGGGCAAGATGTTTTTGCCTAGGTCGAAGACCAGGTCAACTGCCTCGGCTACCCGTAAGGTGTTCTCAACCGCGCCCTCAAAGCCGGCGAACCGGGTTTTCATCTCGTCCGGCGTGGCGAGTGACAAATCGACATCCTTCAATGTCATCCGATCGGCGTCGTCGACGTCCTTGCCAGTTGCCACTGCCAAGAGGACTTCGTGTGCCGCCTGGTCGTCGTGGCTCAAGTAATGACTATCGCCGGTTGCAATCAGGGGAACGTTGAATTCCTTGCTGAACGTTGCGAGGGCCGCGTTGACGGTAATTTGGTCTTGGAGCGCGGGGTGGCTCTGAATCTCAAGGTAGACTTGCCCTCGGTCGAAGTGGTCAAGGTAGAAACGGATCAATTCCTTCGCATCCTCGAGCCGATTGTCGAGGATGGTGCGGGAGAGCTCGCTGCCTAGGCAGCCAGTGAGGATGGTTACGCCCTCGGCGTGCGCTTTCAGGATGTCCTTGTCGACGCGCGGCCGGTAGTAGAAGCCCTCAAGGTGGGCGATCGAGTTCATTTTGACCAGGTTTTTGTACCCGGTCAGGTTGCGCGCCAATAAGGTGAGGTGGTAGGGCTTGGCATCGAACCGTGCCTCACGGTCGTGAATCGTTCGGCGGGCGACGTACCCTTCTACGCCGATGATCGGCTTAATGCCAGCCGCGGTCGCCTTCTGGTAGAATTCGATCGCTCCGTACATGACGCCGTGGTCAGTCAGCGCCATTGCCGGCATGTTGAATTCCTTGGCCCGTGCAACTAAGCCATCAATTTTTGAGAGGCCGTCAAGGAGCGAGTAATGGCTATGGGTATGCAAATGAACGAAACTCATACAACACTCCCTCGCGAGGTGGTCGTGGTCCTTGGTCGCTCCGAGCAGTTGTCGCGCCTTGAGATCGAGACAACGCTCAAGCGGTCAGGCCGGACGATCGATGATTGTACCGTAACAAGTGGCGCTGCCATCGTCAAAGCGGCGCCAATGCCTGATACAGCATGGTTCCGCGCCCTGGGTGGCGCACGGCTGTTTGGCGTCGTTGAGGCTCGTGTTGCCCTTAATGAAACAGCTATCGTCCATACCCTCACGGACTTGATTGGCACACAGGCCGTGATTGGCCTCTCGCAGCTTGGTGGTGACCCGATGATCGTTTCGCTCGCCCGGACCTTGAAGCGAGAGATTGCCTCGCTGAAGCGGTACCTGTTGCCAAGCGAGGGCACGCTGCTGTCGCCAGTCCAATCGAGGGAGCTCGAGAGCGAGTGGCTGTTGGTGCAGGCGGCGGGTGAGTGCCTGGTCGTGCGCGTGGCTGCGCATCAGGATATTGATGAGTTTACTCGTCGAGACCGGTCGTTACCGGTGCTCGATATGAAGCGCGGCATGCTGCCAACGAAATTGGCGCGCATGATGGCCAACATCGCCCTGGGAGACCAGCCGCTCAATCCGACAACCGTTGTACTGGATCCGTTCTGTGGGACCGGGCGGCTCCTCATCGAGTCGTTGCTTCTGGGGAGCGGCGTATTGGGTGCAGACATTGATCCAGCTGCGATTGTCGCCTCGGTGAAGAACTTGACGTGGGCAGCCGATACGTACCACCTTGCATCGTTCGACCAAGACCAACTCTTTGCGGCGCCGATCGACAAGGTAGCCTCGCTGCTCTCACCGGCCAGTCTTCGAGCGGTTGCGACTGAGCCCTTCCTTGGGCCACCGGCGCTTCGTGCCCAGACAGCGACCGAGCGGGATGAACGGTTTGCGACGCTCGCGCCGCAGTATGAGGCGCTCTTGCGAGCCAGTCAGGTACTCCTGGAACCAGGCGGACGACTCGTGGCGGTTTTTCCACTCATTGGCGACCACTCGCTGTTCGCTCGCTTCGTTGACAGGTTGCATGGGTTCGGCTACCATCTTCTCGATTCAATACCAGTTACCCGATCCGACCAGTGGATCGCGCGAGACATCGTCGTACTTGAGAAACAGTAAGACGTAGAGGTTGTTTCTATGGCACATAAGAAGGCGGCAGGGTCAACACGACTCGGTCGCGATTCAGAGTCAAAGCGATTAGGCGTCAAGCGGTACGGCGGCCAAACGGTTGCGCAGGGCGAGGTGCTCGTACGGCAGCGCGGCACGAAGTTCCATGCTGGGACGAACGTTGCCCGCGGTGCCGACGACACCCTGTTTGCCATGGTGCCGGGTACGGTGCAGTTTCAGAAGAAGAAGCACCGACGCTTCACGAATACGCTGCGCACTGTCCAGTTCGTGAACGTTGTGCCCGCGAAGGCGGCAGCATGAACGTTGCGTACTTGGCTGCAGCAGCAGCCTCATCCATGAAGAAGAATATCCCGGCACTCCGCTCGGGTGACGTTGTCCGTGTGCATCAGAAGGTCCGCGAGGGCAACAAGGAACGCATCCAGATGTTTGAAGGGATCGTGTTGCGGGTTCGTGGCGGCAAGGGCACCGACGGCTCGTTTACGGTCCGACGGATCAGTGGCGGCATCGGTATTGAGCGTACGTTCCCGCTGCATCTGCCCTCGATTACGAAAATTGAGAAGCTCCGTCATCTGGCCATTCGCCAGGCCCGTCCATACTACCTGCGCGACCTAACCGCTCGTCAGATTGCTCGGAAGTCAAAGGGCGAGTTGAAGGATTTTGCGGTCTGGGAAGAGGCTGATGCCGAGGCGGAAGCCGAGGCAATTAAGGCCCAGCAGGAAGCCGAGGCTGAAGCTCGCGAGGCTGCTGAAGCTGCCGAAGAGGCCAAGGACGAAGCCAAGGTGGCGGCTGCGAAGGCCAAGCATGAGGAAGGGGCTGAGCCAGCTCCCGACAGTGAGGCTGACAAGTAAGACTCGACACAACCCGCGAACGCGGGTTGTTTGTTTTATAAGCACTTGCATTTTCTCTGCGAGCGTGTACAGTCAAATGGCCTAGGGGGATGAAGGAGGCACCATGGTCAACTCGATCAAGTTCTCACGCACAGACAAGGTGTTGGTAGGGGCATTGTCGCTCGTCGCACTTGGTGCTGGTACGGTACTGGCTACGCAACAGCCGGCCGACCAAGCCTTTGCGGTTGAGGGGAATGTTACGAGCGGCTTCACGGTGGTCGCTTCCGATCTCGATTACGTGGTGAGTGACGCTGGTGAGCTCGTGGTAGTCGATGCTGCCGCCGATACGACAACGACTGATGAGCCGACCTCGTCAACAACACTGGATCTAGCTGCGAACGGTGAGGTAGCTGCTCGTCCGTCAACTGCGAACGAGGGCGATGTCGATGAGGAGATTTCGGTCACGATTGACGGCGAAGAGATTGATGCCGAAGATTTCGACGCCAACGATGTCTCTGTTGATGTCGAAAACAAAGATACGCTGGAAGATTCCAAGAATACGACTGATGTTGAGGTTGAGCGTTCGGTCAGACAGCGGACAAATAACGACAACGACGTTGATACCGATCTCGATGCCGAGGCAAACATCGGCGACAACCGGATTTCTGGCAACGAGAACACCGGCCGGATCCATAACGGCAACGTGAAGTTCAATTTTTCTCTGCCAAACGACTAAACGACTAGTGGACGGGCGTCACATTGGTAGCGAGGGCGAAGAGCGGGCCGCAGTCTACCTGGCCCGCTTGGGCTATACCATTCTTGCGCGGAACAAGCGCTACAAGGTGGGTGAGATCGATATTCTGGCACGAGACGGCCAAACACTCGTGTTGGTCGAGGTGAAGGCCGGTAAAACCGGGTTGTTCGGGCATGCTATGCTGCGTATTGGACCGCAGAAGCAGCGGAAGCTCCGGCAGCTGGCGAGCCGGTTGTCCCAAGACTATCCCACGGCGCAACTGCGGATCGATGTGGTCAATGTGAATGGTCAGGGTGAGGTACTTCATATCCCGAATGCGGTGCAGGCATGGTAAGGCAGACGGCAATACCGACCGAGAGGCTTGAGCTAGCTGCGCATCGCGCTGGTCATGAGGTTATTGTCGGCATCGACGAGGTAGGGCGCGGTGCTTGGGCCGGCCCCCTCGTCGTTGGCGCTGTTGTCTTGCCGGAGAATCGCCGCCTACTTGGCCTGCGTGATTCAAAGTTGCTCACCAGACTGGACCGCGAGCAACTGTCCCGGCGCATCAAGCGAACGGCCCGCGCATGGAGTATTGGGATAGTCGACGTTCGTGAAATGAATGAGATCGGCCTGGCGGCAGCGCTCGGTTTGGCCGCACGTCGGGCGATCGATGGCCTTGGGATGCTGCCGACCCTTTGCCTCGTCGATGGCAAGTATCCGTTTCGGACGTTGGACATTGAACAGCGGCCAGTCGTCAAAGGCGATGTCACTGTCCGTTGCATTGCGGCGGCGAGCGTGGTCGCCAAGGTAGAACGCGATCGGATGATGCGAACGCTCCATCGGCACGATGCCAGCGTCCGGCACTTTCGCTTCGACCTCAATAAGGGATATCCGGCACCGGTACACCGACAGGCGCTTGTTTCGCTTGGGCCTACGTCGCACCACCGAACCTGCTTTACGCCCATTCGCGAGCTGATCATGGCTGGATCGCAGAGTGGCGGCAGGTCGCAATTTGTGTAACGATGAATGCTATGAATCTTTCCTTGAAGCCTGTTCGAGTCCGTTTTGCGCCATCGCCGACCGGCGAGTTGCATCTTGGTGGAGCGCGGACTGCACTCTACAACTACCTGTTCGCCAGGCAGCAGGGCGGCGTCATGGTGCTGCGGATCGAGGACACCGATCAAAAGCGGTATGTTGCGGGTAGCATGGACCGCTTCATGGAGGACCTCGCGTGGCTCGGCATCGAGGTTGATGAGGGGCCTGCGCAGGGCGGCGTGTACGGGCCGTACATTCAGTCCGAGCGGCAGGCTCGCCACCAGGAAATCGCTCATCAACTGGTTGCGCTTGGCGCAGCGTACTATGAGTTTGGCGGCGATGCAGCGGGCGGCGCTCGTGACGATGCCGAGTACCGGGCAGGACGAGCTGCGTACCGGGGCGCCGACCGTGATCAGGCGGTTGACGCGGCCAAGGAGCGGATAGCTGCTGGCGAGTCGTACGTGGTGCGGCTGAAGGTGCCTTCGTCCGGTACGATCTCTGTGGATGACGCAGTCCGAGGGACGGTCACCTTCGACCTTGCGAGTGTTGATGATGCCGTCCTCCTGAAATCCGACGGGATGGCGACCTACCATCTGGCTGCCATGGTCGACGACCACGATATGGCGATCTCACATATCTTCCGTTCAGAAGAGTGGCTGCCGAGCACGCCTAAACATCTCTTGTTATTCCAGGCGCTAGGCTGGACGGCACCAGTGTTCGCCCACCTTCCGATCTTGTTAGCCGAAGACCGGAAGAAGCTCAGTAAACGGCTGCATGGCGAGACGGTATGGATCCGTACGTATCGTGATCAGGGGTACCTGCCGGCGGCACTCGTCAACTACCTTGCGCTCTTGGGCTGGAATCCAGGCGGGAACGAGGAGCTCTTCTCGCTCGAGCAGCTGATTACGCTCTTTCGTCTTGAACGAGTGCATAAGGCCGGTGCGATTGTTGATGCCGTGAAGCTCGATGCGTTCCAGCGCCACTACGTGCAGGCGCTCGATCTTGATGCACTTGTTGCGGCCGTGCAACCCTTCGCAGAAGGGCTTGCGGATGATGCGTTGCTGCGGCGTCTCGCCGCCGTGGTGCAGCCACGGCTCGACAAGCTCTCAGGGTTTCCTGGCCTGGTTTCATATTTTCTGACGCTGTCAGCCTTTGATCCGGCGCTGTTGGTATTTAGAAAATCCACGTCTGAGACGACCGCACGCGGCCTCAAAGCAGCAATCGAGGCGCTGACGGCCGCCGCCGATACGGTGTGGGATGAGGAGCAGCTGCTGGCCGAGCTCTTAGATGGCGTTGTAGCTCATCATCAGCTGTCGAACGGTGATGTGTTCTGGCCGGTCCGCGTTGCGCTGACTGGCCAGGAGCGGAGCCCGTCGCCGGCCGAGTGTCTGTGGGTGCTGGGCAAGCAGGAGAGTTTGACGAGGCTCTCTGCCGCCGCAGAACGGCTGCCCGCATGATCAAGCAGCTGCAGCAGTTTGCTGCCCGGCAAAATTCCCTGGTGGGCGCAACCGCCCTACTAGTGGTGACGACGCTGCTGTCGAATATTTTCGGCTTACTGCGCGATCGATTTTTGGCTCAAAAAATCGCGACCGATGCACTTGATACCTACTTTGCGGCCTTCCGCGTTCCTGACTTCCTGTTTAATTTTCTCATCTTAGGCACGGTCAGTGCGGCCTTCATTCCAGTCTTCGTCCAGTATCGTGACAAGAGCGAGCGGGAGGCATGGGATGTCGCCTCCATGACAATCTCGCTGGCGGTCGTGGTGCTGGTTGGCCTGAGCCTACTGTTGGCAGTTGGCATGCCGGTCCTGATCCCGTTCGTGGTGCCTGATTTTTCTCCTGAAAAGCAGACACTCACGATTGAGTTGGCCCGGATCATGCTCATCCAGCCAATTTTCTTCGGCTTGTCGTACCTGCTCTCGGGCGTCTTGAATGCCATGAAGCGGTTTGTCGTGTACGCGCTCGCGCCCCTCGTGTATACCCTGTCGATTATCACGGCCACGTTGGCGTTTGCTGACCAGTATGGTGTCCGGGCCGTGGTCTGGGGTGTGGTGGTTGGCGCCTTCTTGCACATGCTGATCCAGTGGCTGGCTATCCAGAGCGTGGGTGTCCGGTTGGTGCCGATCCTGAGCTTCAACCACCCCGCCTTGAAGCAGATTGGCAGCATGATGTGGCCGCGCTCGATCGCCCTGGGCGCGATGCAGACGATGTTGCTGGTCTTTACCTCGATTGGCTCGTCGTTAGGCGCAGGGTCGGTCGCGGTGTACAGCCTGGCCGACAACATCCAGACCATGCCGACCGCAGTGTTTGCACTTTCATTCATTACGGCCCTCTTTCCAACGATGTCGGAGGCCGCCGCCCGCCGCAGCCTCGCCGATGTCACCGGTTTGGTCTGGCGGGGTATTCGATACCTCGTCGTCATCATGGTGCCGTCGGGCATCGGCCTGTTCCTCATTCGAGCACAGGTCGTTCGTCTTATCCTCGGCTCCGGACACTTCGACTGGGATGCCACCGTCGCGACGGCGAACACGTTAGGCCTCTTTGCGCTGTCGTTAGTGGCGCAGAGCCTGGTCGTGCACCTGTCACGGACGTTCTACGCCCTTCATGACACACGGATTCCTACGCTGTACAACGTCGCTGGGTACTCAATTGCCATTGCGGCCGCCTATCTGCTGGCGCCAGTGAGCGGACTTGGCTTGGGTGTGCCAGGACTGGCATTGGCGTTTTCGATTGGCAGTACTGTCAATGCCGTGCTCTTGTATTGGACGGTCCGGCAGCGTCTGCCGCAGCTGGCTCGTGCTGAGCGCGAGCTCCCACGGTTCGTAGGGCACATTGCTGTGGCGTCCGTTGCATTGATCATCAGTGTCCAGCTGGCGAAAGGGGCGGTGGCCCAGCTCGTGGATATGGACCGGTTCTGGGGTGTGCTGGTACAAACCCTGGCCGCGTGCGGATTTGGCGCGGGTACGTACTGGCTCGCGCTGCGTATCTTCGGAGTGCCGGAACTGCGTGAGCTGTACACCGTGTTGGCGAAGCGCTTGCGGTTGCCTCGAAGCGTTCCGTTAGCCACCGACGTCGAGGTGAGGGAGTGAGTGGCACCCGGCCAACGCGTCGACTTGCAGACATTCGTCGGCGCGCTACGCCGCCACCTGTGCCAACGGATGACCAGCCGCTCTTTGCCGAGCTCGATGAGCTGCGGTCGCACGGCCAGGGATCTTGGTGCACTCTGTGGAGTTTCTATCTGCTCTTCGGTACACTGTTACTCCTAGGAAGTGCAGCACTTCTGTGGCTACGACGGGGGTATTGATGGCAATAACGCGACGAGCCTCGGCCCTGGCTGATTCGGAGAATGCAAAGAAAGAGAAGGCGAACGACCACCTGTTTGCTGATTTGGACCATGCCCACCGACGACAGGGCTGCTTCAGCTGTCGCAACCTGGGTTGCGCCTTCGTGCTGGTACTCGGACTGATGGTCCTGGGCGTGTTCGGCGTCGTCGCGGAAACAGGGCTTGTCCGCGTACCGGTGCTGTCGAGTGCGCTCTACCAGCAGCCGCCAAGGCCGATCCGACCAGTTGAGCCGGCCGGCGAAACCTCCGTTGAAGCCCTGTTGATGGAAAAGATCCAAGCGCTTGATCCGGCAACAGCGAACGGCCAGGTTCGTCTGACTGTAGGCGAGGACGAATTGACAAAGCTCGTCCAGGAACCGCGTGCGAACGGCCAGGTGCCAGTCAAGCAGGCGCAAGTGACGATCGAGCCGACGTTCGTTGAGCTCTATGGCCTGATCAATATGCCCAATGGCGAGAAGAGCGCCGTGCTTCGTATTCGGCTCGAACCGAATCCAGCCAAAACGTCCGAGGTGCGCGTCAGTGAAATCCGGCTAGGGTACGTGCGGGTGCCGATCCCACTGGCAACCCTGATCGTTCGGATTGCGACCGGCTACCTGCCACCCGAGACGCTGTCGGGCGAGCAGTTCGGTGTCCGGGCAATCGAGCTGAATCGAGGCACCATCACGCTGACGGTTGACCAGGATACGGTCCGATCCTTGATGGACGAGGATCGTTAGCGGCTAGCGACAGTCGACGGCAGCGTCGGGAGAGGCGCGACGGCGGTTGCTTGCTGCACCTCGGCGGCATAGGTGCGGACTAGTTTGGATTGGACGACGAGGCGGTTCAAGGCCGTGCCGACGGGTACGCAAGTCATGAGTGAGAGTACGGGCGTCGGGGTCGGCTCGGTAATTGAGACATCGCTTGGTTTGACGGTCACATTGCCGGTTACCTCATAAAGATAGACGGTGCTGTTGTACTGAATGAACAGCTGGTCACCCGGCACGAGCTGGTTGATGTTGGCGAACACGGTCTTGTACTTGCCTTTATCCCACCAGTAAAAGCTCGAGTGGCCACTAATGAAGACATTGCCGTTCTTGTCGTTCGGCAGCGAGGTGAAGCCGTAGTGGGCGACGCCACGCTGCAAGTTCGCGAGCATGGTTGCTTCGTCGCTCGACGAGTTCCAGATCACGGGCACGCGTTTGCGGAGCTTTGGAATGACGAGCAGGTTCTCTTCGAGGCCAAGGGAGTTGCTGGCGAGCGCAGTACTGGTTCGCGTTCCCGAACCTCCTGTGCCCGAGCGACTCGCGGGTGCGGTTGGATCATCGGCAACGGCGGCTGGCACGGGAAGCGAGGCGAGGGCTGAACTGATCGCAGCGCCCGACAGGGAGTTTGTTTCGGCAGCAGTGTTAATCACTTGAGTGGGCTGCTTCCGGGACTGAAAGTTCGTGAGAATGTACCAGCCCCGTTCCGCGAGTGACGGGCCGACGATGACGAGGTAGACCGCTATTGCTGATCCGGCAAAGACCGCTGAGGTTTTGAGGACGCCCATGAGGGGTGTCCGCTCTGGGGGTGTCGGCGGGGTGGCCGACGGAGGGGGCGGTAGCGTCGGTGGCGTGGGCGGGGGCGAGGCCGTGGGTCTAGTAGGCGTAGGCGGGGTTGCAGCCGGCTGGGTCCAAGTTGGATCAAGATTCGCCATGCGTACTAGGAAGCGCGGTGGCTGCGACGCGGCTTCGTTGTGAAGAGGAGGCTGCTCGTTACGAGCCAAGCAAAGAGGAGACTGATAGCGGCAGGGTTTGCGCCGGTGGCAATCAGCGTCTGCGGCGCTGGAACGTTGCCGGTACTCGGAGTCGTCGAACCAGCGATCGAGCCATTCACGAGGATTGGCGTACCGGTGTTGCCGCTGGTGGTGCCAGATGAGACCAAGACGGTCTGTGAGCCGAGTTTCGTCCCACTCCGTAGCGTCACGGTGTAGGTACCGGCCAGCTGGTAAGTGTGCTGCTTGGTTGACGGCCCTTGGGCGACGGTCTCGGTAGTACCATCGCCGAAGTCCCAAATGAGACCCGCTTCGGTACCAGTGTAGACAGCGGTCACGGCCAGCGGTGCAACACCCTCGGTCGGCGTGACGCTGAAGGTGAGCCCCTCCGACGCGGTTGCCAAGGTGAACGTGGCCGTTTTCGAGAGCTGCTGACTGCCAATCGTGTACGGGACGGTCACTGTATACGTGCCCAAGGGGGCCTGGCTACCAGCCTGATTCTTCTGATCCCACGTCCAGCTACGATTGTCATTCGTGGCGAGCGCTGCCGTGCTCACCTGGCTCACGGGATCGAAGACGACGGCGCTGTCGACGGCCTGGCGGATGACGAACGGCACCGTCTCCGCGATGGTAATTGTGGCTG
Organism: uncultured Candidatus Saccharibacteria bacterium; assembly: GCA_964480605.1. Taxonomy (GTDB): domain Bacteria; phylum Patescibacteriota; class UBA1384; order JACPKC01; family JACPKC01; genus JBBUCD01. The sequence goes on from CAYZPG010000004.1 coordinate 15,806, forward strand.
GCCCAAGATTCTGAAAGACGAAACTCACCAGCTCACCCGGAGCGTAGCTGGCTTTCGAGAGCGTGAGCGTGACGTTTGCGCTCGGATCGCTCGTGACAGTGACTGTCTGGGTCGAGGTTTGGCCATCGCACGTCATTGTTGCCGTGAAGGTGCCGGATGTTTGGTAGACGTGGCTGAGGGTTTGAGAGGCGTTGATCGGTGTGCTCGCCGTTCCGTCACCGAAGTCGAGTGTGCAGTTGGCTGCAGCGCTGTCGGTCCTGGTCGCGGTGACAGTCAGGGGTGCTTGGCCGATCAGCGGATCGATGGTGAAGCTGGGTGTGCTGGTGCCGAGTGCCTCGTAGTCAATGGTAAAGCCGCCGAAGCTTGGTGTGGCCGTACCAGTTGAGGAGAGTGAACAGAGTATGCGGATGAACCGGGTGTTGGCCGGAAGGAGCTGTGAGAGGTCAATGGAGTCGGCGGTTGCCGCACTGCTGGTGTACGTGATGGGCGCCGAAAACTGGCCGAAGCTCACGCCGTCGGTCGAGGGAGCGATGCTCACAGTAATCGAGGTGCCAGGCGGCATGTCGGCGGGCTTGATTGCCTGGTACCGGTACAGCTGCTGGATTTGAGGGCTGCCCACGTCGAACTGGCAGGTGCCGAGTTGGGCATAGCCGCTCGCGCTCGCAGTCCAGGTATCGGTGAGTACTGTTGGGATAGCTGGGCCAAACTGCTGCGTGACTGTGCCACCGCCTTGGCCGCCAAACAGCAGCAGTTCTTGGTCGAGGCCGTTGTATCCCAAGCCGTGGCCAAACCGGGCACCAGGGCCGTTCGGTATCGAGAGGAGTTGCCAAGCGTTCGTTGCCGGGTCGTACGACCAGAGATCATTGCTCAGGGTGTACGTTTCTGAGTCCTGGGCTGGAACGGTTGCCGGCGCCTTCGTGAGGCCAGTCAGCCCACCAAACACAATGAAACGCTTGTTCTTCTGATCGTAGGTCATCTTCGAGAAGGCGCGTCCCGGCGGTTGGTTGGCGCCGATCCGTTGCGTCCACGTCTTGCTGTTGGTGTTGAACGCCCAGAGCACGCTGGCTGGCGTAAAGGTGTAATGGCTGAAGGTCTGGCTGCCACCCGTCTTGGCGGTCGTGAAGTTCGGCGTCACGGTGAAGCCGCCGAAGACGAGAATCTCTTGCGTGACCGGATCAAAGGCTGCGGTTGCGCCAACGCGTGGCTCTGGCCACGGCGCCCCGCTGCCCGGTGGTGGGCTGAACTGGTTATCTTGGCCGGAACCAACGTCGTACCACTCGACGAACTGGGGGAACGTTGGTACGCAGCCGGTGGTCTCGAATCCTGTTGAGCAGAAACCCTCGGGTGTACGATTGACGCTGTTTGGGGCGCCAGCAACGATCCCGTCGAGCTGTCGGAAGCCCACGATCGTATCCGACACGGGGTCGTGGTAGAGCGCAGTTTCCTGCTCCTTGCGGAATTGGACATTCGGTGTGACAACCTGGGGGTTGGCGCCGCTCGCGTCGAGCGTAATGACATTGGATGGCGGGCCAAGGCTGGTTGGAGGGTTAAAGGCGCCCGTATCTTGCAGCGCAATGAGCGAGTTGCGTTTCGTGGACCAGGTGGCCCAGATGCCGATGTTGTTCGAGACGGTTTGCCAGCTGCCACTTGCCGGATCAAAGCTGTGTAGTCGGCCAGCGCTCGTGACGAAGTATTTCTTCTGTTGTTCGCTGAAGCTCGTGGCAATCGGATAGGTACGGAAGTCGAGGTGGGTGCCAACGGGGAGCGCGCCAAGGAAATCGGGCGTCGTCGCCCCTTCCCGGGTCCACACTGAGAATTGGGTGCCCTTCTTTAGCTGGATAGTGTTGTCGACGAGTTCGGTGTTGCCATTGCCAGCCGCAACGCCCTTCTGTAGGTCGGTTGGGCTCGTAATGGTGATTTTGGCCGGCGTGGAGGGAATCGCACCAAAAATTGTGAGGCGTCCGGTCCGTTGACCGTAAATGAGGAGGGCGCCACCAAGGAGCACGACGGTCAGAACGAGAAACAGTACCAGACGTTGACGAAGCATGCGGATCCCTCCTGCTAGTTCGCCCTATTGTAGCACAGCTGCTGGTGGCTAGCGGAAGCCGAAGAAGGAGAGCAGGTCATTCCAGAATTGTTCGAGGATGGTTGGCTGCTTCTGCGTCTCGATCGGGGGTGTTGGGGTGGCCGTTGGTGTCTGAGCCGGCGGTGTCGGCGTGGTAATGGACGGAGCAGTCGGTGTTGTTGGGGTGGCAGCTGGGGTTGGCAGTGCGGGTGTGGGTGTTGCGGGTGTTTGCGGCACCGATGGAGCCGTAGGAGTTGGCGCTGGGGCAGGTGTCGCCTCAATGCCGAAGAACGAACGAACGCCACCGAGGAGTGTTTGCAGAAGTGACTGCCCACCCGTTCCGGCAGTCTCTGGTACTACTGGAGTAGTACTTGGGGTCGGTGCAGTTGGGGTGCTCGTTGGTGTAGCTGGCGCAGCGCCCGGCTGACACTGCTGGGCCTGGCTCACAACTTCGTTGCTGCGAACACCACTCGTCGTAATGGCGTACCGGTGGGTGATGCCGGGTGTGAGGTCGATGTCAGTAAAGTTGGTGCCTGTGGTCGTGCCCTTGGCCTGGCCGTCCCGTTCGATCGTGTAGATCGTGGCCGTGTCGCTTTGCGCATTCCAAGTGAGGATATTTTGTGGCAAGGCGCCAGAGCAGACAGCTTGGAGCGAGAGGGTAATCGGGGTGCTCGTAGTTGAAGGAGTTGGCGTCGTCGGTGTCGTTGGGGTCTCGGCGGCTGAACTACCGGTTGGGGCGGGCACAATCGTGATGGCCTGTGTCGCCTCGTCGCACTGGCCAGTCGTGTCGCAAATCCGGTAGGTCAGCGTGTCAGCGCCCGTTGCATCCTGTCGCGGCGTGTACTGGAGTTGATTGTTTGGCAAGTTCGTGACGATCCCCTGGGTTGGCTGTTCGACAATGGTGACCGTTGTCGCATCCAAATTGCCATCCAGGTCCGTGTCGTTCGCTGTGACGGCCAGCGTCTGCGGGGTGTTGGCAATCACGGTAGCCGTATCGTCGGCTGCGACCGGCGGGGTGGTGGTCACGGCTACGGGTAGTACGGGGTTGCAATCCGGTTGTTCTGCATCAACCGGCACGTCGATGAGCGAGCGGCCACGGCCGTTGATGGCTTCAATAGCGAACGAGGCATCGAGTCTTCCTGGCTGCGGAGCAGCAAGGTCCAACGTCCGTGTTGCCGCGGACAGTGTCTTGAGGAGGCGGCGGCTGTCGGGCAGGCTCGTGTCGTAGATGTTGTAGCTGTCAGCATTAGCGGCTGGCGTCCAAAGGAGTTTTGTCGCTACTCTGCCATCCACGCAGGTAAGTGAAAGGTTGCCCTCAAAACTCCCTGGCTGCGGATTGCAGTCGGGTGTTTCGACGCTGATCGTTTGGACATCCGTGCTCTCACCGCGTCGGTTGCCCGGGGTTGCTGCACCGTCCCCAAGTCCAACAACGCTGTAGGATTCCTCAAAGCCAGTAGGAGCCAGCATCCGGAACGAGTCCGCGCGAGTCGCTGCAGGCAGTTCGGCGTAGGTCGTGGCCGTCGGCGCTAGCTGGAGGACGGCGAATGAGTTGGCATTGGCGGCTTCGTCCCACGTGATCGTGGCCGTCGGCACCCGGTCAACACACACGGCGGTTGCACTGAAGGCGAATGGCGTCACGGCCGCCGCAGTGGTTGTCTGACGTGCGTCGTCTGGAGTGGGTGTTATCGGCGTTACTACGGGTGTGGCGGCCGCAGTTTGCTGGGTAAACGGCGGGAAGGCGAGATGCGTTCCTTGGCCTTCGGTGCAGTTTTCAAGACGGATGCTGCGTTTCTCAGCCGTTTCGCGACCGGCGTAGACATTGGCACTCACGCCCACCTCGAACGTGTACGAGGCGCCGGATTGGGCGATGTAGGTAACCGTCGCCGACCGCTCCTTTTCGACGGCTGTCCGCTCGCCCAGTGACGGCTCGGTTGCAGTCAGCACGTATGACGCGGCATTCGCGGCACTTCCCCATGAGGCTGTGACGACTGCACCCAAGAACGACGCCTCGCCTTCGCCCACAGTGACGCACTGGGCCGAGAGGGACTCGATCCCGAACTGACCAGGCCGCTCTACGAAGCCAGGGTAGTTGTACTGCGCAGCTGCCTGGGCGGCAACCTGCGGTGCAGGAGCTGGTTGCGCACACGATTTCGCGGTAATCGTGGCGACATTACTCTTCGAGATCTCTCGCCCGTTGACGATGCCCCAAACTTGCCAGGTGAAGGTTTGGCCAGGGTTGGCCGGTGCGGTCGTAGCAATGAAACGGCCGTCGGGTGTACGCGATTGGGCGTTCGAGACCCGGTTGAAGCCCGTCCCATTCATGAAGATCTGGTACTCGGTGGCTTGAGCCGTTTCTTTCCAGGAGAGGTCGAAGACCGATGCGCCGGTATCCAAGCACCGGTTGGTGACAACGAGATCGTTCACGCTGCCAGCACTGCCCACTGCTGAACCATCGCTCGCTCCGGCACTGGGACGTGGTACGACGGTAATCGGTACAACGCCACGCAAGGCAAACTCTGTGCCACCACTGATGCGCCAAGCACCGCTGACCACGATCGTGGTCTCGGTATTGCCCCCAGCAAGTCCACCTGTCGGACCCTGCAAATCTCCCGCACAGCCATTGAGCGATGCGGTTGGTGTGCGGCCAGCGTTGATTTGCAACTGCGTCCGATTCCCCGCCTCATCCTGCCAAAGGCCGTTGCCGCGATAGGTCATTTCGGGAGTGACGTCCAACCCCTGCTGTGCAGTCACGGTTTCAATCGAGCTGAAGCCAGATGCGGAGCCCACGCCTAGTACGCGTCCATCGAGAGATTGTATGGGTGAAACTTGACTCGTCGAGGTCAATGCCCCCCGCTGCGCACTCGGCGCGCTCCCAGGACGGGGAATAATTGGGTTGCCATTAGAGTCCGTGGGAGCATCAATAAGATTCTGAATCGGGCGTGCGAATAAGTTTTGAAATGAATTAAACAAACCACTTGAAGAAGGAGGCACTGCTGTTGGCTGAGGTGTTGAAGGTTGATTGTGTTCAACTGTCTGTCGAGGGGATTGGGATCTGTTGGTTTCAATAAAACTATTGAGTACCTCTAGGTTTCTCGTTGCTTGGGCTGCTGCGTACTGTTCGGACTGCCGACGCTGCGCCTCGAGGATGTTCTGCTCCAATACCTCTTTCAGTGGTTTGAAACCATCCTTTGTCGTTGTGGTTGGAGTGCTCTGCTGTGGTTTGGCTGATGTAAGAAGGGCACTGCTCACGTTGGCTGCAATGCCGGAAGCGTTACCGGGATTTTGAAAGCTGGTCGGATTGCCCTGCGTACCCGCCCCTTGGCCTGTGGCGTTTGTGTTTCGATCTACGACGACGATGACCCCATGACTGTCGCGATAGTGAACGAGATGGCCCGTCTGTCTTTGATATTCAGCATACCTGATGGCAGACGTTTCGTTGCCAATTTCCCTGACATACGTATCGGACGGAAGGCTGAAAGGAGGATCTGTTATCTCTGGAGCGGGGGTAGGGCTTGCGCCGCCGGTAGTTGTTGGTGGAGGCACGGGATCGGACCGCACTGCATTCGTGTTATACACCGGAGGCTGGCCATTCGTGTTGTACGTCGGCAAGACACCACCTGCAGTTGAAGTATCGTAGCCAGGCAGTGTTCCGCCAGCAGTTGAGCTGCTAGTGCCGGCGCTCGATACCGCTGCTGCGGAGTATGCGGCCAAGCCGGCACTCGGCGTCCAGTTTGCAGTGGTAATGATTTGATTTGCACCACTGACCTCTGTGCCCGGTCCGCTGGCAGAGATCGTCTTCGTTTTACCCCACACGTTTGATGAACCGCTGATGCTGGCAACGGTCGGGTTACAGGGAGTTGTTGAAGCGGACGCTGTTTGAGGCGGTTCAACAATCACCGCCAGGATGCCCAGCACGGAAATCGTCAGCAGGAGGTGCGCCTGGTTGCGGTAGCGCATACCTTACTTATCCTCGAGAATGTCGACCGATTGCAGTACCTGTTCCTCGCCTACGGGAAGGTAGGTGAGCTGGACAAGGTCGTTCTCGCCCAATCGGGCCTCGTCGGCTGGCACGAAGGCACCGGTCTCATCGGCTTTCCGAACCGGTGTACCGTTTGGCAAGACGATCACCGCAATTTCGGCTGCGTCAATTTCGAGGAGGCTCAGGATTAACCCGTCACGTCCCACCACGGTACCAGTGCGGGTGTTCACCAAGCTTGTTTGCCCGGGCTCGCTCGCCTCGCTACGGAACAGGCCGCGTGGACCGAAGAGTAATAGGCCGGCCAGGACGACATTGGCAAGCAGGCTAACTCCGATAAGCGGTACGATGAGTCGTTTGTTCATTTCCCTCCAAATAGTGGATCCATCATATCACCCCCCCCAGAATGACCCTGTGGATTAGCGCAGACCGATGAGGGTCAGGAGCTGGTTCCAGAGATCGATCAGGAAGCCGAAGATGGGAATGCCGGTGCTGGCGAGCGTGGTCGGTGGCGCCTGGCCAACGGCGATGGTGACCGTGGCAGTGTCAGTCAGTCCGGCCGTATCGCAGATCGAGTACTCGAAGCTGTCGGTTCCCGAATAGCCAGTGGTTGGCGTGTAGGTTGCTCGGCCTGATTCGGCGTTGATCGTCACAGTCCCATGGCCGGGTTGGCGAGTGACCTTCGTGCAGGACCGATCAAGGTTGTTGTCTGGGTCAATGTCGTTGCCCAGGATGTCGATGATGACTGGCTGGTTGAACGGTGTCGTACCGGCATCGTCGTTAGCTTGTGGCGGGGCGTTCGTAGCTGTGGGCGTGGGTGGCGGCGCCTGGACGACGACGGTAACGGCCGCTGTGTCGGTGAGGCCTTGGTTGTCACACATCTCGTAAATGAAGGTGTCGGTGCCGCTGAAGTTGGCAGCCGGCGTGTAGACGACTTGTCCGGTGGCAGTGTTCACAGTGGTTGTGCCGTTCGTTGGCTGGGTCAGGACGGTAGTGCAGCTTGGATTGACTTGGCCGTCTGGATCGACATCATTGGCCAGCACATCAATCGTGACAGCTTGGCCCTGTCGTGTCGTTGCTGTGTCATCGCTGGCGACCGGTGGCTGATTGACGGCGGGCGTTGGTGTCACCGGCGTGACAGGGGCGCAATTCGTAGTTGTTGCCTGGATTGGCGAACTTACTGTTGTGCCATCGTCGTTCATGGCATCGACGACGTATGTGTAGTTCGTACCGGCCACTGGTGAGGTGTCAGTAAAGCTCGTCGTTGTGGTCGTAGTCAGTGGCTGTCCATTGCGACGCAGCGTGTATCGTAGGGCATCACTCGATGCAGTCCAAGTTAGTACATGTTGGGCACTCGATCCGGCACAAATGCCTTGGAAGGAAAGCGTGAATGCTCCTGGTAAGACTGGCGGTGGCGGTGGTGTTGCGGTGACGGTAATGGTTACGAGGGCAGTGTCGCAGAGATTTGTTGTATCGCAGACCTCGTACGTTAGCGTGTCAGTCCCCGAGAAGCCAGCGTTAGGTGTGTATGTAATACCTTGAGTTGATGCGACGATCGCAACACCGTTGGCGGGGTTTTGGGTAATGCGAAGCGAGGAAGGATCTAAATTATTATCGGGATCAATATCATTGGTTAGAACTGGGACGGTAACTGGTGTCGTCGGTCCGGTTTCGGCACTATCGTCATTGGCGACCGGCGGAGCCTGGACGGGTGCTGGCGCGCAGTTTGCTGCCGTAACAAGAATTGGCGACGAGACGCTGACACCGACCGCGTTGAATGCTGTCAGGATGTAGCTATAGGATACGCCGGTTGTAACTGCTGCGTCCGTATAGGTTGTCTGGGGTGCATTGATTGTGGCGTACGGCTGGCCGTTTCGGTTGATCTCATACCGCGTCGCGTTTGTCGAGGCGGTCCAAGTAAGTTGGTTCATAGGAATGGTGCCTTGGCAGGGTGTGGCGGCAGAAATGGTAAGCGGACCAGGCGGCTGCGGACAGCTGGTCGTAAGAACATTTTCAGTGTCGCTGGTTGTGTTGCCCGATCGAATCTCGTACGCATAGCTTGTGCTTGGGGTTGGAGCGGTGTCGACGTATGAATGTTCCGTTGTCGCTCCAATCTCGGTACCGTTTCGGAAAATATGGAAATCGCTCAACGCGTCTGCCGAACCATCCGATGATGTCCAGCGAAGTCGGTTCTGGGGTGCAGTGTTTGAACAGATGGAGAGTACTGGGTCGAGGGCAATGCTAGCCTGGGGTGCACAGTTTGGGACCGACGTAGTGAGTGTGATTGAGGTCACGCCGCTGTTGTTACCTGCCGCGACCACGTAGTTCAGGGTTGTTTGTAAGGCGGTGACGACGTATGTGTGTACGGAGGCAGGCAGTGTCGCGAGTTGGACTGCACCAGCTGGGTTCGAGGCTGCTATGTCGTAGACGCGGTAGGCATCCGCATTACTCGAAGGTGTCCAGTTGAGAGTGACGAGTGAATTCGAGCCATTGCAGCTTGCTACGGCAGTCCCAGAAAAGGCGCCAGGTTCTGGCAGTGGTGCGACTACTATTGGCGGAGATACGGGTGTTGGTGCAGGTGCCGGCGTTAAATCATATGTGACGTCATCGATGCCAATGAATCCCGGACCGGGAAAATATCGATTCCCCGAGCCGATTCGGGTAAATCGCACTGCATTAATACCGACACTTGAACCCTTACTGATGCTGATTGGCGCGCCCTCGCATGGATTTCCCTCTACCTGTCCAGATGTAATGAGGTTGCCCGAGGGATCGAACGCCTCGTACAGCGTGGCGGCACCATTCTCATTAATTACTCGAAAGCTGATAATGTCCGTGGTTTGTCCACCAGTAAATCGCAATACGTTTGGTCGGTCGATGTCGACAGCCCACATATTTTGGTTGGCTGGCTTGGGGAGCGGTGGTGGCGGTGTGTACTCTACGTAGCCTGGAGGAACTTGAGCAAACAGGAAAAAGCTGCCAGGTAGCGGCTTTTTTAGGTAAATGATGTCGCCACTTGGACCCTTATATGCTACGGTGTCGGCCGGAATTTCCAAGAAGGCAGTGTATGGCTGAAAGGCGTAATCGTTTTGCTCTCGGTAGTTATTTGGACAGATGGTGTAGTGTCCGATGATCGGGATGCCGTTTGGAAAGGTAGTGCCTTCGAGGAGTGCGCCCTGATTGGCGTAGTGCGTACTAGTAATGTTCGTCGCATGGTCAACGTCGTCGAAGTTCAGTGTCTGGGGGGCGGCGATCGTCGCAGTTGGGAGTAAGTAGAATGCTACTGCGAGTGCTACCAAGATTGATCGAAAGTGAGCCATTACTCCCTCACAATATCGATACGGCTAATGCGCTGGGTCGCATCCGAGTACTCATAAAATACCGAGATGAAATCGCCAGAGGTGAGTCGGCCACGTTCTGATACCTCGAACACGCCTTCGTCATTCAACCCCCGCACGACAATATCGGCACCGATTGAGAAGCTGAATGTGCCACCATTCGGCTCGTCAACCGTGACGGTGTCGCCTCGGATGCTGCTGATTTGGCCATCACGAAATTCTTGGAGTGTCGAGACCTGTGATCCAGTAGTGGTGCTCGTCTGCTCGGAGGCTTCGGGCCGGAACGGACTGCCCGGCATGAAAAACAAGATGCCAATGCCGGCAACCAGGATGATGGCGACTATGAAGAAAATCGCCCCTGTCGTTTGTGATCGTGCTGACTGCTCTGCCATGGTGCCTCCTGTTGATATGCAAAAAGACGCGTCACGCGTACCAGATTCGTACGAAGTCCGTATCCCTCCTGATTCCAAGACAGTATATCTGGACTCTTGAGCCTTTTCTCTGTGGAAAACCTGGAAGTTTTGATTGAAGGTAGGTAGGATGACTACCTGCAAGGACGCTATGAATCAAGCTTACATCCGAAACTTTTGCATTATTGCCCACATCGACCACGGCAAGTCGACCTTGGCCGACCGCATGATCGAGCTGACGCAAACGATCGACAAGCGGCTCATGAAGGACCAGCTGCTTGATTCGATGGATCTGGAACGTGAACGAGGTATTACGATTAAGTTGCAACCTGTGTGCATGCGGTGGGGTGAGCATCAATTGAATCTGATTGATACGCCTGGCCACGTCGATTTTAGCTACGAAGTCTCACGTTCCCTGGCCGCTGTCGAGGGCTCGTTGCTGCTCGTTGATGCCGCGCAGGGTATACAGGCGCAGACCCTGACCACGCTCCATCAAGCCCAGGCGCAAGGACTGAGGATTATTCCGGTCGTCAACAAAATAGATTTGCCAAGCGCTGAACCAGAACGGGTCGCACAGGAGCTGATGCAATTGCTTCACGTGCGCGACGATGAAATTATTTTTGCCTCGGGCAAAACTGGTGACGGCGTTGCGGAGATCTTGGAGGCGGTGATCGCACGGGTTCCTGCGCCGCAAGGCAACGTACAGGGTCCACTTCGTGCGCTCATCTTCGACTCGGTCTACGATAGCTACCGCGGGGTGATCAGCTACGTCAGGGTACTTGACGGTTCCTTGCCGGAACGAACGGGCGTCAAGTTCATGTCGACGAACGTGAATGATGCCGCACTCGAGGTGGGTACGTTTCAGCCGGCGATGGTGAAGAGCCAACGCCTTGAAGCAGGCGAAATCGGATACATTGTCACGGGCGTGAAGGATGTATCGCAGGCAAGGGTCGGAGACACTATTACGACCGTGAGTAATGCCGCCACACAGCCACTCGAGGGGTACAAAGAAGCGGTACCCATGGTCTACGCTGGCATGTACGCGGCCGACGGCGAGGTCGGTGCTGTCCGAGATGGCTTGGAGCGCTTGAAGCTGAATGATGCCGCCTTACGTTTTGAACCAGACTCATCGAAGGCGTTCGGATTAGGATTCCGCTGCGGATTTTTGGGATTACTCCACATGGAAATCGTGACGGAGCGCTTGCGACGGGAGCATGATCTCGAGCTCATCGTAACGACACCATCGGTTGCGTACACGAGTCGGGATGAGCACGGCCGTGCAATCTATAGTGAGCCCTGGGTAGCGGTTGAGGTTGTGGTGCCGCAATCGTTCCTTGGCCCCATTATGGAGCTCGTGAAAAGTCGGCGCGGCATCTATCTGTCGACTGATTACATCGACCGAGACGGGGAAGGTCAGCGGGTGATCTTGCACTACGAGATGCCGCTCGCGCAGGTCATTGTGAACTTCTACGACGCACTGAAGAGCGTTTCATCAGGGTATGCCTCGATGAACTACGAGCTCATTGGCTACCGAGAGGACGAGGAGCTGGTGAAGCTCGATGTCCTCATCGCGAACGAGCGGGTCGAGGAGTTGGCGCAGATCGTCCACCGGAGCGAGGCGCCGCGCCGCGGCCGTGAGCTGGTCGAAAAGCTCAAGGAGTTGATTCCCAAGCAGAACTTCGAGATTCGGATCCAGGCAGCGGTCGGCGGGAAGGTGTTGGCGAGCGAGAGCATTGCGGCGCTGCGCAAGGATGTGACCGCGAAGCTGTATGGCGGTGACCGGACACGGAAGGACAAGCTCTTGCGGAAGCAGGCAGAGGGTAAAAAGCGTCTGAAGAAGCTCGGCAAAGTTGATATTCCATCCGACGTCTTCATTCGCTTGTTGCGATCCTGATTGGCGATGGTATAGTTGGGTACCTCGCTCGATGGTAGCGAGGTATTTTAATAACTGGAGACGGAAGAAACGTGGTACGGATATTATTGATAGTTATGGCGCTGTGTGGCGTCGCACGTGCGCAGGATAGTGCAATCGTTGAAACGGCGCGAAGGCATATCATCATTGATATGCATAGCCGTGCTCGATGGCGAAGTCTTGCCATGGCGAGGCATGACCTGGGCGCCCGAAGGTTGGTATTGCAGTGTGTTGATGGTCGGGGTCGTACGGGCCGCTGGGGTGTACCCGGTGCATCACTGGGCGTGTTCCTGCGAATGCTCAACGCCTACGTCGCGTGTCTTGATCCGCATCGGCGGGAGGATGCCATAGCGGCAATGAGGGAAGGAATGCCGTACTTGGTGGCAACGTTTGATCGGCATCTCCCACTCCGATTCCATACGGATGACCACGTTCGAGTAGGTCATGATGACTGTGGATGCGGGTACTTGTCGTTACTGAAAACTGATGCCGCGGCGTACGGTTTTTTGTGTCCAGGCTTAGTCGACACTGCCGTTGATGAGCTGGGACATGGAGCTGGGCGCTGCGAAGTGCTGATTGGCGAACATGATGAGTACGGCGTACTTGTTGTCGAGGCCGATACGGGGCGCGGATTTGACCAGCTTCCGATGATTGTGCCGTGGAAGCCCCGTGTGGGGAAGTTCTTTGTCTACCACCCACAAGTCGAGCGGCTAGCCTGTGAGTATCTTGCCCCGATCATGCATCGAACACTTGGTTGTTGTACTGGTACTACGGTGTCATGCCAAGCATTTCGCGCGGAGATAGGTGCAATCGCCCAGCATCATGCCGAGCTATCACTGCGAAGACTTGCGCGTGGACGTCCGATCTACCATGCCTTTGTGCATAGCACGAAGGATGGGGGACTTGAGCTTGTGAAGATTGGGCGAGGTATCGAGCAATGAGGGTTGTTGTTGGCGAAGTTGGTGTGGCGCACAAGCATCTTCAGGCTGATCTAGGCAACCAGCAGTGCTGCTGGTTGCCTGACAAGATCCGCCAGAATCTGCAAGCACGACAGCTGCACATTTGGTGCTGCGATCCACGAGGCGGTACGCCTCGGTACTGTGTCCTGGGCGGGTCGTGGGCAGTGCTGTTTCGATTGATCGGCGCGTATGTACACTTGTTGCCCGATACGCTCGCGTCCCACGCATGCGCGGTCTTGCACAGCGCGTTTCGGGACATTTGCAACTACTACCGGACCCTGGTGCGCCCGTGCACGCACGGCGCAGAGGATGGGTTCGGATGCGGGTACTTAGGGGAGCTGCAACGCTACCCAGAAAAGTACAATTTGCATCCGAGCGTGGGTTCGCTCGTGCGACTCTTGGATGGCTGTCGTTCGGGGTACGACGGCTACGAGATTGTCAGGGGTGATCGTGACAAGGCGCTAGGTGCCATCGTGCTTTGGAGCGATGGGGTAATCCCCATGGTGACTCCCAAGCAAGGATCGAGGATGTTTTTTGTCTGGCATCCTCAAATTGAGGAGATGCTGCTTGATTGGGTGGCAGACATCATGCTGGCGCACTTTCATGCGCTGGTCGGCCACGAGGTCGAGCAACATCACTTCAGGAAGTATCTCTGGGAGATGACCAACCGGCACGTGGCGCTGGCTTTGGAGAAGTTGGCACCAGGAAAACCAGTCTTTGAGTTGTGGGTTCGATCGGGTGTGCTCACATGATCGAATCTTGTAGATATGTTGGGCGCCTTCGGGCGCCTTTTCTCTTTTAACAGGTTTTGCGCCACTATGAGGACGTATAGGCGATTTCGTGCAAGTTCTTTTTGTATGGCCCGAAGAAAAGCTTCGTGTACAAGCGCATGACGCTGACGCCGACAAGTACGTACGAGAAGCAGAAGAGGAGGACTTGTACGACCTGGCTGGCCGGGATCAAGCTGACGAGAATATCCTGCGCCAGAAATGAGGGGCTAATAGGAAAGGCCATGAAGAGCAGGCAGGTGATGAAGAAGAGCTGGCCGAGTTTTTCGAACGCATGCATGTAGCCGTGATACGTTCGTAGCTCTGTTGTATTACCCCTTGCCTCAAGATACTGCAGGCAGCCATGCCCGACGATGAACGCCACGAGAATGCCTGCGCCGTACATTGCTAGGTAGCGCCAGTCTCCGGAGGAGGCAAGGGCCAGGAAAAGGATGCCAAAGAGGTGGCCAAGCATGAGTATGTTCCAACATACCCAGGCAGCCTGCTTGGTTGCATGGGCCCGTATGTAGAAGATGACGCTGATACTTGCGGCAAACGTGGAGAAGATGAGCCTTGCGCTCGGGGAGAGTGGCGCAGTAGCAGCGACTGCTGCCATCGCCACGAAGAGTATCAGGGATACCAGTTGCGAAGCGTGCCGGTCGAGAACGGCGAACGCCCGCCCAATGGTCTTGAGAGGCAGCCAAAGATTCTGCGTGACTGCTGAATTCATATCCCATTCTTTGACACCGAGTACGTAGGCCGTTGCCCGGACCCTGCCTAGAAGGCTATCGCTCATGCGTTGCGTGGGAGGCGAGAAATTGAAGAATTGGTCGTGCACAAGGTAGCCGACGATCGATGGTGAGATGAGTAGTTGATACGTCCGTAAGGAGGCGTTGCTCACGAAATGCAACAATGCCAACCAGGGAAGTCCGGCGGCGATTTCGATGCACATTATGCCGATTTGGGTGATGGACGCATACGCAATCTGCGTCTTGACCGACGATTGAACGCGCGCAATCGAGGAGGCGACGATCGCCGTCACGAGGCCTGATACCGCAATCGTGACACGGAGCCATGGACTGTTTTCCCACAGCGGATAGGTGCGTAGGAGGAGGAAAATGCCGACATGTACGGACAGTGCGCCGTAGAAGATCGCGCTCGAGGTCGTCGGCCCTTCCATGGCTCGGGGCAGCCAGTACGAGAGCGGGAACTGAGCAGATTTCATGAGGGCCGCGATGAAGAAGAGGAGTCCGAGGATAGCTAGTTGACTGCCGTGGGTCTCGACGAGTGCGGGGAATTGGGCAAACTGGACGTTGTGTTCGAAGAGATGGTGCGCATACCAAATGGCAAGCAGCAAGAAGGCGTCGGCAATGCGATAGACCGAAAAGACCTTGAGTGCGTTTCTGGCAGGCAAGTACCGATCGCGGTAAAACGCAATGAGTAGCACAGAGCTGATACCGATGAACTCCCAGCCCAAGAGGAGTACCTCAAAATTGCCGGCGAGCGTGATGAGTGACAATCCAAGGAAGAACAGCAAGATCGTGTAATAAAATCGTTGGAAGCCAGGCTCGCGGTGCATGTACGGCCGGCTGAAAAGAAAGACAAGGCCAGTGATGATGGTGGCCATGCCCAAGAAGACTGCTGACAGCCAGTCGAAAAAGAATGCTAGGGAGAACGTAAATTGGTGGCTTTCGTACAGAGTGCCGAGGTTCGCGGATACCGGTGGAGCACCGGCACTCACCCACTGGTACCCTAGGGCAAGGAGTGCCACGCCTTCTACGAGGATCGTGGCGATAGCGATGGTGAAGATGACGCGCTCCCGGTGCTTGGGTGTCAGGATCACGCCAAGAAAGCCCAGGATAGGAGCGAGAATCAAAGTGGCAAGGAGGTATGTCAGCATACGGCTACGGTTGCTCGATGACGTGGACGGGCAAGTTCTCGAGCGTGGCATCGAGAATGTGGTTGGTTTCCATCTTCAGGGCCGCCTCGAGCATGCTCGGTAGGTCGCGTACCGTAGGGAGTGTGTTGGTGAGAGGGTGGTACGGGACAAATGTTCCCGCCTGAAATTCGTGGAGCGTGCCCTTGTCGGGATCGAAGGCAACGAGGTGAATCCACTCGTTGGCAAACCACTCGTACAGCGCCGGATCCGACTGGATGACT
>CAYZPG010000005.1:0-1842 GCA_964480605.1 uncultured Candidatus Saccharibacteria bacterium
CTGGTACAACTACTTTTGGAACAAAGACGAAGCCGAATACTACCGAACAACATCATCGGAACAACTCTGGCAAGATAGCGTCGACCAGTCTGAGGCAATTTGGCCGATTGTGAAGCAGCGCATTGCGCAGGTGTCGGATGAGGGTGGATCGACGATCTTCGAGGGCGTCAGCCTTCTACCTCATCTCATGCATCAAATTTCCATGAGGGGAGTCGTGCTGCTTGCGTCATCAGAGCAGCAAATTTTCGAGCGCCTGCAGCGGCAACCACGCTGGAGCGATGAAGAGCAATTGCAGCGAGTAGAAGCGCACGCATTCTTTACGGTTAAGAACCGCTACTACGAAGCTGAAGCCAAGAAATACGGCTATCCCGCGTTTCAAGACCCACTGGCAGCCGAGGCAGCACTCCTCAATCTAATTCAGGGTGAGACTTCCTAGTCGACAGATCGCTTAGTGGCCGTGGCCGGTGGTAGCTGGCGTGTCGCCGCGGATGATGTCGTCCTGCTCGGGGCCCGTGACTGTGAGCGTACCCCACGCGCCACGTTCAATCCGGGCGAGGGCGTGGTCTACGAGCGGGTAGGTGCCTGGTACCTCGGTTTGGAACTCAACGATGGTCGCGCCACCGGCTGGTACCAGCGTGGTCTGGACGTTCTTGAAGAGCGCGCCACCGATCGAGGCTTCAGGGTACACAGTGTCGAAGATCTCGCCAATGACGTGGAACGAGGAAATGAGATTCACCCCGCCGTTACCAAAGTAGATGCGGATTCGCTCACCAATCTTTGCCTCCATAGTGCCGACGGCACCTTTGACGCCGCCATTGAGGAGGACGTAGGTGGGTTGACCATCCAGCATAGCCTGGGTGTCGAAGAACTGGAGACCGCGCTGGCCCAGGCGTGAGGCGGTGTAGAATTCGCCTTGCATAACATAGAACTCACGGTCGACGGGCGGTAAGCCGCCCTCCGGCTCGACGAGGATGAGGCCGTACATGCCGTGGGTGTCGTGAGTGGCCACGTTCGGATGGGCGCAGTGGTAGACGTAGAGGCCAGGGTTCAAGGTTTTGAAAGTGAGCGTTTTTGTCTCGCCTGGTTTGACGTTCGTGTAGGCGGCACCACCACCAGGTCCAGTGGCGGCATGGAGGTCGATGTTGTGGTCATTGAGGCTCGTCGCATCATTCGTAAGGCGGACATTGACGGTATCGCCTACCCGGACACGGAGGAACGGCCCAGGGACAGTGCCATTAAAGGTCCAGGCCCCGGCGCGGACACCGGGCGCAATTTCTGCAATCACCTCGGTGGTGGTGAGATCGATCGAGACCGTTTCGGGTGCACGAGGTGGCAGTGGAGCGGGCAGGTCGGTCGGGTCGTGGACCACCGAGACAGCTTTGGTGAGGTCTTCGCCTCGGGCGATCGCTCGCCAAAGATTCTTGAGTGGCATGGCTGGACCAGCGGCCGGACCGAATGTCCGGAACTGCCCAAGGTCGAGCGTGGCGACGAGAGGCGAGAATGCGATGAGGGCGCTGGCTGTTGCGCCAAGGAAGCTGAGCGCCAGTACGCGACGCTGCTTCCCAGTCGGCTGGCGGCGCGCAAGCAGCATGCCACCAACGATGAGGACTACACTCAAGGTTAGGCCAATGATGAGTTGATTCATGCGCTTGACACTAATCCCCCGGTGGGGGATAGTCAAGCCATGCAATCCACAACCAAGCAGCGGGTCACGCACCGCCTCAAAATCATTCAAGGACACCTCAAGAAGGTTGAGGCAATGGTGGCCGATGACCACTACTGCGTTGAGGTGATGACGCAGCTGCTCGCCGTATCGAAGTCAATCCGGAGCGTCCACGGTCT
>CAYZPG010000005.1:1942-3911 GCA_964480605.1 uncultured Candidatus Saccharibacteria bacterium
GGGCACGACAAGCACGCCGGGCATTCGGTGAATATGTTCCGGGATCGGTTCTGGCTGGCGCTTGGACTCACGCTTCCCACACTGCTCTATTCCGAGACGTTTCAAACGCTCTTGCAATTCCAGGCACCAGCTTTTCCTGGCTCGTCGTTTATTCCACTCCTGGGAGGCACTGCCATCTTTTTCACCGGTGGCATTGTCTTCTTAAAAAGTGCTCTCGGAGAGCTGAAGGCTCGGATGCCGGGCATGATGACGCTCATCTCGCTTGCAATCGTGGCGGCATACGGTTACTCGCTTGCGATCGCCTTCCGGCTCGTCTCGGGCGAGGATTTCTTTTGGGAATTAGCAACACTCATCACGATTATGCTATTGGGCCATTGGCTTGAAATGCGGGCGGTGTCGGGCGCGCAGGGCGCATTGCAGGAATTAGCGAAGCTCCTGCCGGACACAGCCGAACGGATGACGGACACGGGGGTAGAGACCGTCGCTCTTGCTGAGCTTCGGGTAGGTGACCGGCTGCTCATCCGGCCAGGAGCCAAGGTGCCGGCCGACGGTACGGTCGACGAGGGGTCGTCGTCGGTCAACGAGGCGATGTTGACCGGTGAGTCGCGGCCGGTGGCAAAAGAGGCCGGTCGGCCGGTGATTGCCGGTTCGATTAACGGCGAGGGCTCACTCAAGGTAGTCGTGACGAACGTTGGTGGAGAAACAGCGCTGGCCGGTATCATGCGGTTAGTGGCGCAAGCGCTTCAGTCACGCTCAAAAACCCAGATTATTGCCGACAAGGCCGCGTTCGTTCTGACAGTAGTGGCGATCGGTACGAGCGTGGTAGCAGCTGTTTGGTGGATGGCAACGGGCGCAACCGTAGATTTTACGCTTGAGCGGGTGGTGGGCGTGCTTGTGATTGCCTGTCCGCACGCGCTTGGACTAGCGGTGCCGTTGGTTACCTCGATCTCAACCACGCTCGGCGCTCGTCATGGATTGCTGGTGCGTGAACGGTTGGCGCTTGAGGCGGCGCGAAGTCTCGACGTCGTACTGTTCGACAAGACCGGAACCCTCACGAAGGGTGAGCACGGTGTGACTGATGTGTTTGCGGTGAAGAACGGTGAAGAAGCGACCGTGTTGCAGTTGGCTGCCGCGGTCGAGTCGGAGTCAGAACACATCATTGCCCGAGGGCTTGTGGCCAAAGCGAAGCAGGACGGCCTGTTGCTTGCGCCAGTGAAGGACTTTCAGGCGTTACCGGGATTAGGCGTCCAGGGCACGGTCGACAAGGTGACGATCATGGTAGGCGGGCCAAACCTGCTGCAAGCACAGAAGCTCTCGCTCCCCGCAGCACTCGAGGCGGCAACAGCAACGGCCGGAACGCAAGGAAAGACGGTGGTCTACGTCGTTCGGGGCGGCAGCTTGATCGGTGCAGTTGCGCTGGCTGATCTCATCCGGGATGAGTCGCGCCAGGCGATCGAACAATTACGGGCAATGGGTGTGAGGACGGCGATGCTTACCGGTGACTCGGACGATGTGGCGAAGTGGGTCGCTGGAGAGCTTGGCATTACCGAGTACTTTGCGCAGGTGTTGCCGGCCAATAAAGCCGAGGCCGTGAAGAAGTTGCAGAAGGACGGCAGCCGTGTGGCCATGGTGGGTGATGGGGTGAACGATGCGCCGGCCCTTACGCAAGCCGATGTCGGGATTGCCATTGGTGCCGGTACCGACGTTGCCATCGAATCAGCCGGCATTATTCTGGTGCGCAATGATCCTCGGGATGTGGCCGGTATTATTACGCTCTCGCGAGCGACGTACCGCAAAATGATTGAAAATCTCTTCTGGGCGACGGGGTACAATGTCGTCGCTATTCCGCTCGCGGCAGGTGTGCTGGCTGGTCAAGGCATTCTGTTGCCACCGGCAGTGGCCGCTATCTTCATGTCGCTCTCAACCGTTGTGGTCGCAGCCAACGCTGTGTTGCTGCGTCGGGTCGAGC
>CAYZPG010000005.1:4011-20288 GCA_964480605.1 uncultured Candidatus Saccharibacteria bacterium
CCAATGAATGAGACAAGGCCGCCACTCGATGGCGGCTTTCTCATGCGGTAGAGTGGCGACATGGATATCTGGTCTTCCGTGCTTGTCATCATCGGCCTTGGCCTCTTCGAGACCGTGTCGAGCATCGACAACGCGATTATTAATGCCGAGGTGTTGGCGACCATGCAGGCGAGGGCGCGCCGGTGGTTCCTGGTCTGGGGTATGTTTATTGCCGTGTTTCTGGTGCGCGGCTTGCTGCCATGGCTGATTGTTTGGCTGGCCACACCCGGTATCGGCCCCGTGCAAGCACTGACCGCTACGTTCACGAATGATCCACGGGTGCTCGAGGCGATCGAACAGGCTGCGCCAGTGTTGTTGACTAGTGGCGGCACGTTTTTGGTCGCGCTCTTTTTTCACTGGCTCTTTCTGGAAGACAAGCGGTTCGGTTTGCCACATGAGCGGGTGGTGATGAAGGCAGGTATTTGGTTTTACGCTGTGATTTCCGTGTTCCTCTCGTTCGTTGTGTGGTATGCGCTTCGGATCGATCCCATCCTAGCGTTTGGTGCGACCGTTGGTTCGACTGCCTTTTTCATTACGCACGGCTTTAAGGCGCAGGCGGCGAAGAGTGAGCAGGCGCTCCTTGATGATCGAGGCAGCCTATCTGACATTTCAAAAATTTTGTACTTGGAAGCGATCGATGCCACGTTCTCGATCGATGGCGTGCTCGGGGCGTTTGCGTTCACCTTTTCGGTGCCACTGATTCTGCTCGGTAACGGCATCGGTGCGCTTGTGGTGCGTCAGCTCACGATTGGCAATGTTGAGCGGATTAAGAAGTACGCTTACTTGAAAAACGGCGCGATGTATTCGGTGGCCGTACTTGGGGCGATCATGCTGGCCGAGGCCTTTGGCGCTCATGTGCCACACTGGCTCTCACCCGTGGTCACCATGATAGTAATTGCCTACTTCTTTGTCCGCTCGGTGCGTGAGCAAGACCGAACGCCGGCAGTATTGTAAGATGAACGGGTGCAAAGGGGACTATGAAACTCGTTGATGTCGGCCGAATAGTATTGCCACCTCTTCTTGTACTGTTTGTCAGCGATATTGCGGTCCGTTTTGACCTGTACGAACGCTACGCAGAGTTTGATGTGGGGATGCATGCCTTCGGCGGTGCGGCCATCGCGTTCTCATGGCTGCTGTTCGAGCGGGCTGCGCTGCCAAAAAAGTTTGAACAGCCGTGGTGGTACCGTGTGCTCGTGACACTCGGTATCGTTGCCCTTGCCGGCACCTTCTGGGAGTTTTACGAGTTCGTGCTTGACGAGCAACTACCACTCCCACTTCGCCAGCTAACCATTGTCGATACCATGGGTGACTATGCCGCCGATTTGCTGGGCGGACTGATGGTGGTTGGCGCACGATTGCTCTGCCATATGCCTGCAGAGCCGGCAGAGTGACGACAAGGCTCGCACGGGGGATTTTGCGTCCCGGTGCGTGGCGGCGTATGATCGTTCCCGTATGACGATCGGCATGTTTACTGATGTGTACCGTCCGTCGGTGAACGGCGTCACACGCTCCATTGATGCGACGCGTGAAGCACTCGAGGCGCGCGGCCACACCGTCTACGTGATCGCACCCCATGCGCGTCATGTCGTGGACGATCCGAGGGTGTTTCGGCTGCCATCGGTGAAACGGTTATCGCCGCCCAACATACCGATTGCAGTTGCCTTTGCACCCTTTGTGATCGAGACGGTTCGTCCGCTCGGCGTAGATATTGTGCATAGCCACCTGCCATTCACGGTCGGTTCGATCGGACACACGATTGCGAGAGAACTCGGCCTGCCAACGGTCCACACGTACCACACACATCTGACAGAATATGCGCACTATGCGCCTCCCTTGCCTGGCCTGCGGTACTCGGTGCGTTACGGTTTGCGGCGACTGTCTCGGCGGTTTTGCAACAGTGCTGACCATGTGATCGCTCCCTCGACGGCCATCCGTGAGCTATTGCTGGAGTACGGCGTCGTACAGCCAATCACGGTGTTACCAAGTGGTATTCAGTGCCACGACTTTCGCCGCCTGTCCGATGGAGAACGGCAGTTGGTCCGCCGCGAGTACGGCATTCCAATGCAGTCCTGTCTTGTGCTGTTTGCCGGTCGGCTCGCGCGCGAGAAAAATCTTCCCTTGCTCGTGAATGCGTATGCCCGTTTGGCTGCGACGCGACCCGATGCCCATCTCGTGATTGCTGGAGGTGGACCGTTGGAGCGTCAGCTAGGACGAAGACTGCGGACGCTTCGTCTTGATGCGCGGGTCACAATGACGGGGACGCTCTCAAGAGAAGCAATCGCGAAGGTTTTCGGGAGCGCCGACGTGTTTGCGTTTCCCTCGGTGACCGAAACACAGGGTATTGTAATTGCCGAGGCCTTGGCGGCCAGCTGCCCAGTTGTTGCCGTGGACGCTATGGGTGCACAAGATAGCGTGCAAGATGGTGTGAATGGATTTTTGGTACCGGCATCGGAGAGAGCGTTTGCGGCGCGATTGGAGCAGGTAGTGGCCGATCGTAAGTTGCGGAATCGAATGGCGAAGGAAGCGCTTGCTTCATCGGCGGCATTTTCGATCGACACGGTCACCGATCAGCTCGTCGGATTGTATCGATCACTCCCATCGAGCGGTTAGTAATTCGGACTATTTCATGAGACACTCGCGGCAAGCGTTGACGGACTGCGGTCTGTCGACAGGAACTTCGACAAGAGGAGGGTATGGAAGGTGAAGAAGGCTTCGGTGATGACTGATGACGGTATTGAGATCATTGGCACAAGAATCGAACTTGAACAGGCCACCACAGCTTGGGCGCCAGCGATAAGCAGTAGATCAGAGATCAAGTTGTACCTGAATGATGAGTTAGATATTCAGGTTGCAAACGGCTTGAATGGTGGCCTCAAACGATTACACGATACACTCCGGGCGCATGATTGTAGCTTTATCTATCGAAAGCATGCGATCCGCGGCAAAACAACGCATGTGCACACATATCAGCTACGAGTTCGACTTGAAACGGATTGCGGCCGTCAGTGGTATATGCTGCAGTTGCGCTATACACCAGCATGCGAGTATCCAGAACTCAAGTTTTTTGAGATAGATGGGTCTCGCAAAGGCAGGAAACTTTCAATACCAGTGAATCCAAGGACGACCGAATTTGGTCGACTACTCGTCATTGGCGAGCGATTGTGTTGGTCACTGACCTCGCAAAGTGGGCTACGATGCTGCATGCAGTTTGAACACTCGCCATTGCAGTTGTACGACGTGTTTCGGTCGCGAGTGCGCTCATTTCGACCGAAAGCGAAACCCAGTCAAATCCTAACCCCTTGACCGATCCATAAAAACCAGAAACACTGAGTAGGTGAAGAAACAACAGTTTGTATTCAACATGCTGTCCCTTGCGGGGCAGCTTGGTTTTTTGATTGCGATCCCAGCGGTCGGATTCGGCTTCGGGGGCGCCTACCTTGACCGTTGGCTTGGCACGAGCCCGCTCTTCGTCTTGAGCGGTCTAGCGCTGGCGATTGCCAGCTCGAGTCTCGCAGTGTATCAGCTCATCAAGCGGCAGCAGTAATCTATGGAAGAAATCCGACTCGCATCTCAGGAACTAACCCGAATTGGCCCCTTGCCAATCACCAATACGTTGCTCGCTACGTGGGCGGGCATGGCGGTGCTATTTGCTGGTGCAGCGGCGTTGCGCACCCCGACCTTGCTTCCATCCGGCATGCAGAATGCTGCCGAGGGTGTGCTTGAATATCTCCTAGGAATGATCGAGAAGGTCACACAGGATCGACGCCGAGCCGAGCAGTTTCTGCCTCTCCTGGCCACGTTCTTCCTCTTTATTCTCCTGATGAACTGGCTCGAGTTGATCCCTGGCTTCGGCACGATCCACATCCATACCGAGGCTGGTGAGGCGCCGCTGCTGCGCGGTGCAACGACGGATATCAACACGCCGCTGGCGCTCGCGCTGATTTCGGTGACGGCCGCCCACGTGTTCGGCGCAGTGCTGCTTGGCATTCGGACGCACCTGGGCCACTTCTTTGCCTTCAAGCCAACGCTCACTGGTATGATCGATGGCTTTGTGGGCTTACTGCACCTCGTGAGCGAGGTAGCGAAGGTGTTTTCTTTTAGCTTCCGTCTGTTCGGGAACATTTTCGCCGGACAGGTGCTTTTGATCGTCATTGCTTTTCTAGTGCCGTACTTCTTGCCAGTCCCATTTTATATGCTGGAGCTGTTTGTTGGCTTCATCCAGGCACTCGTGTTTACGATGCTCTCGCTCGTCTTTTTGACGATTGCCACGACGGGCCATCATAAGGAAGCCCACACCTAGTTGCCACCTGGTTCGTGGTGATACATACTTCAGGTATCGCCAGGAACGAGTTAGTAACAATGAAAGGGTTTATATGAATGCAGAAACAATGAAAATTATGGCAGAGGCTTTTTCGATGGCAGTTGGCGGCCTGGCGCCGGCAATTGCCATTGGGTTTATCGGCGCCAAGGCCATGGAGGCCATTGGCCGTAATCCAGAAGCCGGTCCGGCGATCCAGACCTCAATGACCTTGGCGTTGGCATTTGCTGAGGCAATTGCGATCTATGCCCTGGTTGTGACTCTCATCATCAAGTTCGTCTAAGACCATGGCTCAAGCAACTGTGCCACTGGAGCACAGTGAATTAGAAGTGGTGACGACGGCGTCGCATGCAGTGGCCGAGCCGCAGCCAGCGGGCATTGCCGCACTTGGCATCAATGGCCCCTTGCTTGCCGCACAGATCATCAACTTTTTGATCGTATTGGCCGTATTGCGGGCCGTTGCCTACAAGCCGCTGCTTGCAATGCTTGCGAAGCGCCGAGCGATGGTTGAGGAGAGTGTCGCGCAGGCAGCGAAGACCGAGCAAGAGGCACGCGCCTCGCAAGAGACCGCAGCGACCTTGCTTGCCTCGGCTCGAACCGAGGCAGCGACGATTCTTGCGACCGCGAAAGAGCGCGCTGAAGCAGCCGGTGCGGCGATTATAGCCGAGGCCCATGAAACGGCAGCGCGACAGCTTGCCGCTGCCAGCCAGCAAATTGACCGTGAGCGTCAAGCCATGCTTGCCGCCGCCGAACAGGAGCTTGGCGGGTTAGTGGTGGCCGCCGCCGAACGAGTAGTCGGTAGTCGGCAGTTGGCTGTGACGCCAGCCGAGGTTGAGACGGCGCTGCGCGAGGAGCGTCACGCATGATCCGAGTTGCTGATTGGGCGCAGCTGCTCCACGAAGAAACGCGGCTGCTCGATCCCGAGGAGTACCTCCAGTGGCTCTCCGTGCTGTCATCGCCAACTGTCCGACAACCGCTTGCCCGACTTGTGCGCGTGGAGGGTGCTCGTACCCGGCAGGCGCTCGATTCGCTCGAGCTGCCCGGCGAGGTCGCGGCAGTGGTTGTGGCATTGGCAGCCAAGGATCCTGATTTTCGGACATTGCGGCCAGTCGCGCTTCGTGCCATTGATATCGCCCGTGAGGCAGGCAGGGGGACGGCGGCGCACCTTCTGAGTGCGACGATGCTGTCGGAATCGGCTTGTCGAGAACTTATCGATGCGCTTGCCCAGCAGGTACCTCGGCCGATCCTGTTGGACGTCCAGCATGATTCCAGCTTGGTCGGTGGTGGTCAGCTGACGATTGGAACACGACGCATTGATGCATCGGTTCGTGCGAAACTGCGTGCGCTGCACGAGACTATTCGAGGGTAAGGAGTTGTTATGACAGACATTTCGCCAATTGTGCAGAATCTTCGCAAGAAAATTGAGGGCTACCAACCTACGACCGAGACCGGTAAGAGCGGTATCGTCCTTGAGGTAGGCGATGGGATCGCCCGGGTGGCTGGCTTAGACGAGGTGCAGGCTGCGGAGGCGCTGTCGTTCGAGACACGGTCGGGCACGCCAATGATCGGCATGGCGTTGAATTTAGAAGAGACCGTCGTCGGTGCGGTGTTGTTCGGCGATACTCGAGAGATTGCAGAGGGTAGTGCGGTTCGGGCGACAGGCCGCCTGTTCGACGTGCCAGTCGGCGAGGCCTTGGTTGGTCGGGTGGTGAATGCGCTTGGGGAGCCGATCGATGGCAAGGGGCCGATTGCGACAACGGAACGGAGCGTCGTCGAGAAGATTGCGCCAGGCGTGATGCGCCGCCAATCGGTTGATGCGCCGGTCCAAACCGGGATCAAGGCGATCGACGGACTGATTCCGATCGGCAAGGGCCAGCGCGAACTCATCATTGGCGATCGGGGCACGGGCAAAACAGCGGTTGCGCTCGACACGATCCTGAATCAAAAGGATTCGGGCATCGTCTGTATCTACGTGGCGATCGGTCAGAAAGAATCGAAGGTCGCGCAGTTTGTCGCCACCCTTGAGAAGCACGGTGCCCTGCAACACACCATCGTGGTGGTTGCCGGTGCCTCTGATCCAGCGCCACTCGCCTACCTTGCTCCATACGCAGGCTGTGCGATGGGTGAGTTTTTCCGCGACGCTGGCCGTGACGCCCTGATTATTTATGACGATCTCTCAAAGCATGCGTGGGCCTACCGTGAAATGTCGCTCCTCTTGCGTCGTCCGCCAGGACGTGAGGCCTATCCTGGCGATGTCTTCTACCTTCATTCCCGTCTGCTTGAGCGGGCAGCTCGGTTGAGCGCCGACCATGGTGGCGGTTCGCTCACCGCACTGCCGATCATTGAAACCCAGGCTGGCGATGTTTCAGCCTACATTCCCACCAACGTGATTTCGATTACCGACGGCCAGATCTACCTTGAATCCGACCTGTTCTACAAGGGTGTCCGGCCGGCGCTGAACGTCGGATTGTCGGTGTCGCGAGTTGGTGGTGCCGCGCAGACGAAAGCCATGAAGAAGGTTGCGGGTACGATCCGACTTGAGCTGGCCCAGTTTCGTGAACTCGAAGCGTTTGCTCAGTTTGGCTCAGATCTCGATGCTGCCACACGTTCTCAGCTGGACCGAGGTAAGCGGGTCAGCGAACTGTTGAAGCAGTTGCAGTACGAGCCGTTGGCCGTTGCGGACCAAGTGCTGAGTTTTTACGCAGCCACAGCGGGGTATCTCGATGACGTACCGGTTGAGCAGGTGTCGATGTACGAGCGCCAGCTGCATGAATTTGCCGATGCGAACTATCCAGCATTGCGTGAGAAGTTTGCAGCGAATCCAAAGCTCGATGAGATCGAGGACCAGCTCAAGGCCGTACTCGATGCTTTTCAGGCGGCCTGGGTAGCTACGAGCGGGAGCGCGCGTGCCTAATACCCAGGAGTTACGGCGCAAGATCGCCTCGATTCGTTCGACCGCGAAGCTGACGAAGGCCATGCAAATGGTGGCGGCTGCAAAGATGAGCCGGGCAATTGAGCGAGCGGTATCCTCCCGTGCCTACACCGACCGCGTGCAAACCTTGCTGCGTGAGTTGTCGCACGGCCGCACGATCGAGCATGAACTGTTCGCCGAGCGTTCGGACGGCAAGCAGCTACTGATTCTACTTACCTCAAACCGCGGGTTGGCCGGTGCGTTCAATACGCAGGTGATCCGCAACGCGGTAACTGGCCTGACCGAGGCAACAGACATTGTTGCGGTCGGCAGGAAGGGGCAGGCGTACCTACATCGATTCCATCCGGGCCGGGTGATGGCAGAGTTCCCGGCTGCCGACGGTCTGCCTGTCTTCGCCGACGCGTCGGCCATTGCGCACCTGGCGACCACCGGCTTTGTGCGCGGCACGTACCGCGAGGTGGTTGTGGTGTATACGCGATTCGAATCGATGTTGCGCCAGCAGGTGCTGCGGCAGACGGTGCTCCCCATCCGTCCGGAAGCAGTGGATACCGAGGGCCCGACGGAGCGACGTTTTGAGCCGAGCCCAGGCGAGGTGCTCGACGTCTTGCTACGCCGGTCCGTACCAGTGCAACTCTTCCAGCTACTCATCGAATCGACGGCGTCGGAACATGCCGCCCGCATGCTTGCGATGAAGAACGCCACCGAGAACGCCACCGAGATCGTGGATGATTTGACGCTCACCTACCAGAGCGTGCGGCAGGCAGGTATTACCAGGCAAATTATTGAGATTGCATCCGGCGCAGCTGCGCTCGGCGCATGAACGGAGCACCTATGACCTCAACATTGCAGCACGGCACAATCAGCGAAGTTACGGGACCGGTTGTTACGGTTCGATTCGAGGGGCAGCTACCAGCGATCCTCGATGCCTTGGTGGTCGACCGACCGTCGGGCGAGCTCGTGTTGGAAGTCCAGCAGCACCTTGGGAGTGGCGAGGTGCGAGCCATCGCTATGGATGCGACGGATGGCTTGCAGCGCGGCATGGCAGTCCGTGCGCTCGGCCAGCCGATGACGGTCCCTGTCGGCGAAGGGGTGCTTGGCCGGATGTTTGGCGTGACGGGTGCGCCGATTGATACACAGCCAAGCGATCCTGCGTGGGAGCGTCGTCCGATTCACCGCCAGGCACCGTCCTTCGAGGAACTGAGCACGCAGTCGGAGGTGTTTGAAACCGGCATTAAGGTCATCGATCTGATCGCGCCCTTCGTGAAGGGTGGCAAGGTTGGGCTCTTTGGCGGCGCCGGTGTCGGCAAGACAGTCATTATCCAAGAGCTCATCCGGAACATTGCGGCTGAGCATGGCGGCTACTCGGTGTTCGCCGGCGTCGGCGAGCGGACGCGTGAGGGCAACGACCTCTACCATGAGATGAAGGATTCTGGCGTGCTCGACAAGACTGCTCTGGTGTTCGGTCAGATGAACGAGCCGCCTGGAGCCCGTCTGCGAGTTGCGCTGGCTGGTTTAACGATGGCCGAGGCATTCCGGGACCAGGGTGGGAAGGACGTCCTCTTCTTCATCGATAATATTTTTCGCTTTACACAAGCCGGGTCGGAAGTGTCGGCGTTGATGGGCCGGTTGCCGTCGGCGGTTGGCTACCAGCCGAATCTGGCCACGGAAATGGGGACCCTGCAGGAGCGGATTACCTCAACCAACACCGGCTCAATCACCTCGGTCCAGGCGGTGTACGTGCCTGCCGACGACCTGACAGACCCTGCACCAGCCACTACCTTTGCGCACCTTGACTCAACGGTCGTGCTTTCGCGCCAGTTGGCCGAATTGGGTATCTATCCAGCGGTCGATCCTCTCGATTCCACCTCGACCATCTTGGATCCGAACGTGGTTGGCCAAGCGCACTACGACACGGCACGGGGTGTCCAGCGCGTGTTGCAGCGGTATAAGGATCTACAGGATATTATTGCGATTCTTGGCATAGACGAGTTGTCAGAAGACGACAAAATTCTGGTCGCTCGGGCGCGCAAAATCCAACGGTTCTTGTCGCAACCTTTCTTCGTCGCTGAACAGTTTACGGGGAAGCCGGGCGCGTACGTTCCATTGGCCGAGACCATTCGCGGGTTTCAGGAAATCCTCGACGGTGGACACGACGACAAGCCGGAGCAGGCGTTCTACTTGAAGGGTGGTATCGATGAGGTTGTAGCGTGACACTGTCGATTGTTACGCCGGAGAAGGTGGTATTTTCGGGTGAGATTGATCAGCTCACCGTCCCAACCACGGACGGCCACATTACGATTCTGCCGCATCACGAAGCACTCGTGTCGCTGCTTGGCTACGGCGAGGTAGCGGTTGTGAGTCAGGGCGAACGCCGGCACATGGCGGTCCACGGGGGCGTAGTGACGGTGCAGGCGAACGAGATCCAGCTGCTCACCGATGCGGCGGAGCTCGAAGAGGATGTTGATGAGCGCCGGGCAGCGGCAGCCCTTGAGCAGGCACGGTTGTCGAAGGAGCAGGCGCAGACGGACGTTGCCGAGGCTGATGCCTTGGCTGCAATGGAACGAGCTTTGGCTCGACTTCGCATTGCCGAACGTCGGAAGCACCGACATCAGGCATAGGGTATAATTCCCTAGGTTCCTGCGGGATTAGTACAATGGTAGTACGCATGCTTCCCAAGCATGAGACGCGAGTTCGATTCTCGTATCCCGCTCCATCACATACCTCTTGAACACACGGAGGGCGACGTGCTTGAACTCGATCGGATTGGCAGCACCCAGGATGAGCAGGAAGCGCTGTTTGCCGACCTTGCCACGTACCGACAGAAACTGCGGGCGCTGCGGGCGGCACCGAGCGATGAGCCGGAATTCAGTATTACCTTGCCTGGCGTCGACCAGGCTGTGCCGAGAAACCACGCCCTTGCTGCGCAGTATCAGGATGTCGCATGGGTATTCCTGGTTGGGATTGGTGGTTCGAACTTGGGTACCTTGGCAGTGCACCAAGCCCTCTTTGGTACGCAAGCTAACCTGGTACGAACCCCGAAGCTCATTCCCGTTGATACCGTAGACGGTGTCGTTGCATCACAGGCAGTTGCGCTCTTAGTGGCTGCGGTACGGGCAAACGAGCGGGTGCTGGTGATTGTGGCCAGCAAGTCGGGTTCGACCACTGAAACGGTGGTGAACGCCGAGGTGCTCCTGCAAGCGCTTATGGACGAGGGCGGTTCTATCCGGGAGTCTGTCGTGGTCATTTCGGACCTAGGGTCAGCACTCTACGAACTAGCGCAACAGCAGCAGATTCCGTTGGTACGGAGCCCAAGGCTCGTTGGTGGCCGTTACTCGGTGTTCTCGGACGTCGGACTCTTCCCGCTGACGGTGCTCGGTGTACCGATCGAGGAGTTGCTGGTCGGGGCGAGAGCAGCGCTCGATGCCGGACTATCCGACACGTACGAGCATAACCTAGCCGCGCAGCATGCGATTGCGATCCTTAGTGGGTACCGCGCCGGCAAGCCGATCCACGACTTATTCTGCTTCGCTCCTTCATTGGAGCTGTACGGCAAGTGGTTCCGGCAACTGATGGGCGAATCGGTGGGGAAGCGATCCGATGCCGGTATCTTTCCGAGCGTCTCGATCGGCTCGACGGACTTGCATTCGGTGGCGCAGCTCTACCTGGCAGGGCCTGACACTGCCCTGACCACCTTTGTGCGCGTACGAGCGCAGCCGGGTACGACCTTGCCACCGTCCAGCGTGCTTGCCTCGTTGGTGCCAAATTTGGAAGGCCAGCCGCTGCACGTAGTTGCTGATGCCATCCTTGATGGGACGAGGCATGCCTATCGCGAGGCGGGTCGGACGTTCTGCACGATCACGGTGCCACGACTCGATGCGCGGTCAATGGGCGAGCTGATGCAGCAACACATGCTCACGATGATGTACCTCGCCCAGCTCCTGAAGGTGGACGCGTTTGATCAACCCGCGGTCGAGCTTTATAAGAAGGAGACCAGACGAATTTTAGCCGGATCGCACTAGTGGCGGGTGGGTTGCTGGCGATGGCTGCGCTGGGCTTTGTGATGACCAAGCAGCCTACGTCAGTTCGGCAAACCCGATTGGTCGGCGGTCACGGTGTGTCGGTGGAGTATGCCCGGACACCAGCCGAGCAGCAGCAGGGTTTAAGCGGCCGCGACGCGTTGGCACCGGATACGGCACTGGTGTTCCCCTTTTCGCCAGCAGCTACGCCGACATTTTGGATGAGGGGAATGCGTTTTTCGATTGACATTGTGTGGGTTGCGCAAGGACGTGTGGTTGGCATCGAGGCGGGTGCGCCTGCGGACGGCGGAGCTATCCAGTACCAGCCCCCATCGCCGGTTGACGAGGTGTTCGAGCTACCAGCAGGTTGGTGTGCGACGCACGGGGTAGACGTTGGTGATACGGTAGAATAGTACACATCATATGGTATACTCACAGCCAAAAGTTCGCAGTCTACTAGGCCGCCTTAGCTCAGTGGTAGAGCAACACTTTCGTAAAGTGGAGGTCCCGGGTTCAAATCCCGGAGGCGGCTCCAAACGATCATCAAAACTGACATCGTATACAAGCTACGTTCGTGCATTCTTCTTCGCCGCGATTGTGCTGCACTTGGCGATCTGGTGGTTCCGCGCCGAGCTCATTTCGTTCAATCCCCTGCCACTGTTCTTCGGTCTAGGCATGCTTCTCCTCAACTTTGCGCTGGCCATCTTTATGCTGCGACGTGATACAGTGGTAAGCACCATCCTGGCTATCGCAGCCGTCTTCATTCAGGTGTGTCTTGGTATCCTATTAGTCGTGGCAGAGGGGGGTTATCGATGAGTCCGGCAGGGAACGACGATCATCCACGGTGGTTGGAGTATCTGCCTGCCGCATTGACGTGGGGCAGCATCCTGCTGCTGCTGGTCGGTTCTTTTGTTGCCCCGGTTGCGGTCGCGAGCTTCATGCTGGTGTACGCCCTCTTTTGGTTTTCTCGATCGCTCTTAATGTCAGCCCGGCTGATCGTGGGATACATCCGCTATCGACGGGATATCAAGCGGCCGTGGTTGCAGGAGCTGTCCGACCGGTATCCGAGCGATACGATCGACTCGCTCTATCATCTGGTCATTGTTGCGGTGTACAAGGAAGACCCAATCATCGTTGCCTCAACGCTCGAGGCGATTCGGCAGTCTGAATATCCGCTCAAGCAAATGATTGTCGTCATTGCCGCCGAGGAGCGGGCAGCGGACAATGCGGCAGCAGTCGAGGCGATGGTGCGGCAGCAGTACCGCCGTACGTTCAAGCACATTATTGTCGCCAAGCATCCACCGAACATTGCCGGTGAGGTTGTGGGCAAGGGCGGTAATATCACCTGGGCGGCGAAGCTGGCGAAGCGGTACCTTGATACACAGCGCATTTCATACGAACGTGTTGTGTGTACGACCTTGGATGCCGACAATCGGGTGCACAAGAAGTACTTCGCTGCTCTCGCTTATGCGTTCCTTGGCCACGAGACGCCGCTGTACGCGAGCTTTCAGCCCATTCCAATGTTCTTTAACAACATCTGGGATGTGCCCCTGCCGATTCGCTCCGTGGCACTTGGCAGCTCGTACTGGCAAATTATGGAGGCGACCCGCCCGTACCGCTTGCGGAATTTTTCCGCGCACGCCCAGAGCTTCGCTGCACTTGTGAAGACTGACTACTGGTCGGTGAAGACCGCTGTCGAGGACGGCCATCAGTTCTGGCGGACGTACTTCCGCTTCAATGGCAAGCACGATGTCGTGCCCTTGAATGTGCCGGTGTACCAAGATGCTGTGCTCTCGCCGAACGGCTATTGGGCGACATTTCGCGAACAGTACCTCCAGAAGCGTCGCTGGGCATGGGGTTGCTCTGACATTCCGTTCGTGCTCTGGCGAGTCTATCGGAACCGGACACTGCCCCCGTTTGATAAGTGGCTGCAAGCCGCCCGCTTGCTCGAGGGCCACTATTCGTGGTCGACTACCTCGGTCATCCTGGCGTTCTTTGGCTGGATTCCTCGGTATCTTAACCCAGGCTTTCAAAGCGAGGTGATTGCTTACACCTTCCCGCCACTGTACGGCAGTATTCTTACCCTCGCGTTGATGGGGTTGCTTGTCACCTTTGCGATTTCTGTGCTCTTGTTGCCGCCCGTGCCAAAAACACGTCTGAAACGCTCACGCTTGAGCCTTATCCTTGAATGGATTACGGCTCCTATTTTGCTGCCAATTTCGAATATCGCCTTTTCGTCGCTGCCGGCGATTGATGCCCAAACGCGGTTGTTGTTTGGGAAGTACCTCGAATTTCGGGTGACGGAGAAGCATACGCATCGGCAAGATCTGTCGAACCATCCTGGCGCGCAGTGATCAGCGCCGTGTCGTGAAGGGTTTGTCGCGGAGCGAGCGGTGGTAGGAGATGGCGAACCGGTGGGCTTCGTCACGGGCAAGGCGTACGATCGGCTCGAAGAGGTGCGTAGTCAGCTGGCGGGCATTCAGCCAGTTGGTTGCCTGGTCCGACAAGACGAGGCGGGCCAGCTTTCTTGTTGGTCCCTTGACGACTCCAGCGGCTGGAACTGATAGGCCGGCGGCTTTCAGGGCTCGTTGGGCTACCGCGAGCTGCGCCTGTCCGCCATCAATGAGGATGAAGTCTGGTGTCGGCCAATCTGTGTGCGCGAATCGCCGAGTCAGCATCTCCCGGAGCATGCCGACGTCGCTCTGTTTGGTAACGGTCTGTATTTTGAATTTTCGATACTCGTTTGGATTGGCGCGGCCATGCTCCAGTACGACCATGCTACCAACGGCGGCCGCCTCACCAATGTTTGAGATGTCGTACGCCTCGAGCCGTGCCGGCAATGCCGTCGCCATAAATTCAGTCACGTCATCGGTCATGAAGGCCGTGTCTCGGATGTGTGTGAGGGCGAAGAGCTCGTCGCGGAGTACTGCGGCACGTTCGTACTGCTGCGCCTTGGCCGCTTGCGTCATCTCGCGTTTCGTTTTCGTGATAATTGATTGCTTGTTGCCCTCTAGAAAGGTGATGATTTTCGCGATAATGGCACGGTAGCTCGCAACACTGATGTCGCCTGTGCAGACGCCAGGACATTCGCCGAGTGAGCGATAGAGGCAGGGGCGGCCGGAGCGCGGCGTGCCAGTACAGTAGAACTTAAAGATGCCCCGGAGTGCTTTGACGGCCCGACGTGCAGCCAGCCCCGACGTATACGGGCCAAAGGTTCGTGCGAGTGGGACTCGTACGCGCTGGGTTGGGCGAACGATGAGGACGCGGGGAAAGGTTTCTTTTGTGATGGCAATTTGGGCGAACGTTTTGTCGTCCTTGCCGCGGATGTTGAACGGTGGCGAGAGGCGCGTGATTTCGTTTGCCTCCAGGATGAGTGCCTCGAGCGCGGTCTCCGTTGGTTGCACGGTAATGGTGGCAATTTGCGGCAGCATGAGCTGCAGGCGGTCGTCGAGCGGCCGCTGCCAGTACGAACGGACGCGGTGTGTGAGCGAGGTCGCTTTGCCAACGTATAGGATGTGCCCCGCGCTGTCGCGGAAGTAGTAGACACCCGGTGTCGTCGGAAGTTTCGTAACGTGCTGTGGCGTAAAGACGTTGCTCATGACGCCTTGTGCTGTGCGAGGAGCGGCTTGAGATACCGTCCGGTATGCGATTCGGCAACGTCGGTGAGTGCCTCGGGTGTACCCGCGGCAAGCAGGGTGCCGCCGCCGGCACCCCCTTCCGGTCCCAGGTCAATGACCCAGTCGGCGGTTTTGACCACGTCCAGGTTGTGTTCAATGACGACCACGCTGTGGCCATGGCCGACAAGTCGATTGAGTACGTGCAGGAGTTTTTGAATATCGGCAATGTGCAATCCCGTGGTTGGTTCGTCGAGGATGTAGAGCGTGCCGCCACGACCACGGCGAGCCAGTTCGGCGGCAAGTTTGACCCGCTGGGCCTCACCGCCGGAGAGCGTGGTAGCTGACTGGCCAAGTTGGATGTAGCCTAGGCCAACATCCTGGAGGACTTGGAGGGTATCCGCAATTCGAGGAATGTCGGCGAAAAATTGGTTCGCCTCCTCGACGGTCATCGACAGGACATCCGCAATGCTTTTACCGGCATACCGCACATTGAGCGTTTCGCGATTGTAGCGTTTGCCGCCACAGACATCGCAGGGCAGATACACGTCAGGCAGGAACTGCATCTCGATTGTCATACTGCCATCACCCTGGCAGTTTTCGCAGCGGCCGCCAGCAACGTTGAACGAGAAGCGGCCAGGCGTGTAGCCGCGGATTTTGGCATCGCGCGTGGTGGCAAACAGCTCGCGGATGGGCGTCATGACGCCCGTGTAGGTTGCTGGGTTTGAGCGGGGCGTTCGGCCGATGGGCGCCTGGGTGATCATTACTACCCGCTTCAGCCTGTCCGCTCCCTCAATCCGCTCATGCTGGCCAGGCTTCACGAGTGATTTGTTGAGGATGCGGGCGAGTGCGTTGTAGAGCACGTCGATAGCCAGCGTAGACTTGCCTGAGCCAGACACGCCCGTAATGCAGGTGAGGGTGCCAAGTGGAATGTGGGCAGTGACTCGCTTGAGGTTGTGCTCCCGCGCGCCAATGACCGACAGGAATGCGTTCGATGTCCGTCGTTTCGCTGGCAATTCGATGGCAAGCGTACCGGCAAGATGCTGTCCGGTCAGCGAATCTGGCACCGTTGCCACCTCGGCAGGAGTACCCTGGGCAACCAGCCGACCGCCGTGCCTGCCAGCGCCCGGGCCGATGTCGATGAGGTGGTCGGCGGCGCGGATCGTCTCCTCGTCATGCTCAACGACGATGACCGAATTGCCAATGTCGCGAAGTTCTTTGAGCACCGACAAGAGGCGCGTATTGTCGCGGGCGTGCAGCCCGATCGATGGCTCGTCGAGCACGTACAGTACGCCAGTCAGCCGACTGCCGATTTGACTTGCCAGGCGGATTCGTTGGGCCTCGCCCCCAGCGAGCGT
>CAYZPG010000005.1:20388-28920 GCA_964480605.1 uncultured Candidatus Saccharibacteria bacterium
GATTCGGTATCACGCCACCGCTGCCGAATCATCGGAACGATGCCACGGAACGAGACCGTAATGGTATGTGTGCCGCTTTGGGCGTGGTACGTTGCTGGGATTCGAATGACCTTACCAGTGCCGTGTAACAGCAGCTCTCGCTGGTCTTGCGGCAGGTTTTTCACTGGTGTCTGCATATCGATCCGAAAGTGTTCGCAAGCAGCTCGCAGGAGGAAGCCGTACCAATTCTTGCTCGAGAAGTCCCATGGCAAGATAGCACCCTGGGCAATCGTTTTGGTGTCGTCGGGCAGTACGAGCTGCGGGTCGATCATCCGATCAACACCAAGTCCCTCGCACTGATCGCACGCGCCGATCGGGCTGTTGAATGAAAACAGCCGAGGTTCGAGTTCCACTCCAGGCTCGCCGCAGTTCGCACACATGAGTTTGAGGTTGAATGAGAACTGATCCTGACCAGTCCGAATGGTAACGCCACCCTCTGCGTGCGCTGCAGCTGACTCGATTGCCTCCTGGAGCCGGATGAGCGCATCAGCGGTCAGCGTGAAGGCGTCGATCTCGACCGCAATGGTGTGCTGCTTGTAGCGGGACAGTGTGGGGAGCTCGTCATCGGGGCCGTAGACAGTGTCATCGATGACGAAGCGGCTGTGCCCCTCCGCTTTCAGCTGCGCGATGCGTTCGTGGTGTTCGCCTTTCCGGGCTCGGACTACTGGCGCCAGGACCTGGATTGGCTGGTCGTCTCCCACCTTCTGCATGACATGGTCAACCACCTCGTCGATGGTGGATTGTGTGATGCGATGGCCGCAGTTGACGCAGTGCTGCTGGCCAATTTTCGCGTAGAGCAGTCGGAGGTAGTCGTAGATTTCGGTGACAGTACCTACCGTTGAGCGGGGATTATGGGAGGCGGACTTCTGATCGATGGAAATGGCAGGCGAGAGCCCCTCGATTGAGTCGACGTCCGGCTTGCCACCCTGGCTCAAGAACTGCCGGGCGTAACTTGACAGTGATTCAATGTACCGCCGTTGCCCCTCGGCGTAGATGGTGTCGAATGCTAACGAAGACTTTCCTGAGCCAGAAATGCCGCTAATCACAACAAGGGCATTCTTGGGAATGTCCACATCGATATTTTTGAGATTGTGTTCCCGCGCCCCCCGCACGGAAATAATGCTCGCCATAGAGGTTAAGTATACCGATAGTCCGAACAAAAACCAAACAGGATGCCCATCCGCAACCGAACAGTTAGCGGCCGCGAAGTTGGCGCTGCAGCTTGCGTAGCTGCGTCACCTCGTCGCGGATGAGGGCCGCCTCTTCGAACCGGAGCTGCTTTGCAGCCTGCTTCATCTCGGCTTCCCGGCTGCGGATAAATGCCGGAAGCTTTTCTGGGTCAATCGTCTCGGCGAGCTCTGGCGCAGCCACCTTTTCTGCATCTGGGACAATGCTAATGACGGCCTTTTGGATTGATTGGGGCGTGATGCCGTGGGCCTTGTTGTAGGCGAGTTGTAGGGAGCGGCGACGCTCGGTTTCTTCCAGTGCTCGGGCCATGGAGCCGGTAGTGACGTCGGCGTACAGAATGACTCTGCCCTGGACGTTGCGGGCGGCCCGGCCAATGGTCTGGATGAGCGAGGTGTCGGAGCGAAGAAAGCCCTCGCGGTCAGCGTCGAAGATGAGGACGAGTGAGACCTCTGGCAAATCGAGACCTTCACGGAGAAGATTGACGCCGACAAGTACCTCGATGTCGCCCTTGCGTAGCTCGCCAAGAATACGGATCCGTTCCAGCGTTTCGACGTCCGAATGGACGTACCGCGCCCGAATACCTTCTTTGGCGAGAAATTCCGCGAGATCCTCGGCCATTTTTTTTGTGAGGGTGGTCACGAGGACGCGCTGCTGCTTAGAAACTTCGCGCTGAATCTCGGCAATGCCATCGTCAACCTGGCCAGCAGTTGGCCGGATGTCGATCGCCGGATCGACCAGCCCAGTTGGCCGGATGATCTGCTCTACGATTTGGAGCGAATGCTTTCGTTCGTATGGGCCGGGCGTGGCAGAGAGGTAGATGCGTTGCGTGGTACGGGCATCAAACTCCTCGAACGTGAGTGGCCGGTTATCGCGGGCTGACGGGAGGCGGAATCCAAAATCGATCAAGGTTTCCTTGCGAGCTTGGTCGCCCGCGAACATGCCGCCAATCTGAGGAACGGTCACATGCGATTCGTCGAGGACGGTCAGGAAGTCCTTCGGGAAATAATCCAGGAGGGTGCTGGGTGCCTCGCCAGGTTGTCGGCCAGCGAGATGCCGTGAGTAGTTTTCAATCCCGTTGCAGTATCCGACTTCCCGCAAGAGCGCGATGTCGTGGCGTGTCCGTCGCTTCAGGCGGTCGGCCTCCATGATTTTGCCAAGTGCGGTCAGCTGCGCAACCTGGTCGGTCAATTCCTGCTCGATCGAGGCGAGTGCCCGGTCGAGAATGTCGGGCGCAATGACAAAGTGTTTTGCGGGGAAGATCGCAATGTGCTGGAGTTGCTCTTCGATGGCGCGGCTGACTGGGTGGAGGAGCTGTAGTCGGCTGATCGCCGGGCCATCAAGTTCAACGCGGACAATGTGGTCAAGTCCGGGTTGGAGAATATCGATCATGCCGCCACGGACAAAGATCGAACCCCGCTCGTAGCCGGTGCTGCGGAGATACTGCATATCAACGAGGAGATTGATCAGCTCCTCGCGCGTCCGTCGCTGCCCGACATGGAGCGGCAGCATCGTCTTGCGGTATTCGGCAGGCGAGCCAAGGCCGTAGATGGCAGAGACCGAGGCGACGACAATGACGTCCTCTCGGCTTAAGAGCGCAGCTGTCGCCGAGTGGCGAAGACGGTCGATTTCGTCGTTGATGTCCGCCTCTTTTTCGATGTACGTGTCGGTCGACGGCAGGTAGGCTTCTGGCTGGTAGTAGTCGTAGTACGAAACGAAGTACTCAACGGCGTTTTTGGGAAAGAACGTTCGGAATTCCTGCGTGAGTTGCGCCGCCAGCGTCTTGTTGTGGGCGATCACCAGTGTTGGCTTGCCCAACTGGGCAATGACATTGGCCGTGGTGAAGGTTTTGCCCGAGCCGGTCACTCCCAGGAGCGTCTGATGTTTCGCACCGGCGCGGGCACCGGCAACAAGGCTCTCAATCGCTTGGGGCTGATCGCCGCTCGGCGGGTACGGGGCCTCGAGCTGGAACGTTGTGGGTCCTTGCATGCCGGTGTAGTATAGCGCATGACTTCTGGTAGCAGGAGGCACGTCAGTGGCTCAACCCGTCTTCGGCATTCTGACCCATGAGATTCGTAGCCATGAGCCAAGTCAGCTCTGCGGCCCATTGACGCACCCGATCCGTGACGTCGTCGAACACGCCTGCTCCCTTGGCTGGGTTGGCTACGTTTTTACGCCGCGTGACGTATTGAAGCAGCGGCGGGTGGTGTGGGGGTGGACGAGAAAAGCGGGCAGCTGGCAACGGGACTTCTTTCCGATTCCGGATGTGACCTACGTCCGAAGCCTCGCTTGGTATCACGACGATGCCAGTGTTATTCGCTGGCTCAAGGATGAGGCCGATACGCAATTCCTAACCAATCCTGATGTGGAAGAAATCGTTCATGATAGGTGGCGTGTCGTCCAGATCGGCCTCAGCCACCCCACGCTCAATGAGCGTTTCCTCGATACCACGCTCTTGCGCCCCGGCGCCGACCTCCGGACCATCCTCACGGAGCACCAGCGGGTGACCATTGTGAGCCGGTACCGCTCCCAGCCACACCGATACGGGCTCGTCGTTCGCAAGCCTGACGAATTTGTGGTCCGCACGGTGTATCAACAGACAGCGCAGACCATGAGTTTGAAGCACCTTGAGGATGTCTTGCAGTATCTCGTCGAGGAGTTTCAGGAAGGCATGATGCAGCCGTACCAGGAACCGCTTCGGATCGAGGGCTGCCCCGTGCAGATCCGCAGCTTCTGGCAGCGGTCGCGGACCCTTCGCTGGGAAGAGACCTGCTGTATGATCCGCATCGGCACCGAGCGAAGCATGATCGGGCCGTACGTAACCGCGGGTCTTTTCGAACAATTCACGCCGATGGTTGGCGAGCTCTTCGGTGAGAAGGCGGATACTATCCATTACCAAATTGAAAGTGTGGCTCGGTCAGCGGTCGAGTTGTTCGACCATCGTGGACATGGCGCGAGCGAACTTGCGGTTGACCTACTACCTACCAGCGAGGGACGACTGTACATCAACGATGTGAGTACGATCGGCGGCATTGACTCGCTTCGACGGCTTGCGCAACCAGCGCTGCGTCAGCAGATGGTGGCGAACTGCATCAACTATGCCAGCGCCTTGTACGAGCAGCACGCGGTGCTCAGCGAACCGATCCTAGCGCATCAACAAACTGATTGAACTGTGCTTGGAGATCGTCGGCAGCCGTGCCGTCGGCCAGGGACTCGGCGATCCCTTTGAGTTCTGTCGGGCTCAGCTCGCTGCTTTGGGGAATCTGGCGACTAATGGCGACCTCGACGTCATTTTTGTAGACCTGTGCCCGGAAGGTGAGTGACCGAACGGTTAGGCTGGGGTTGCAGGTGTCGATTCCCACAATGCTAAACAGCGTCGTCGGCCCCTTCAGGATTTGACTCGTGACGAGTCCGGGATACTGCTGTTGCCAGGCTGCGGTGGCACCGGCGGCGCCAGTCGAGAGCAATGAGCGCATCGAGCGGGTGAGCTCATTCGATGCGACAATACAGGTGGTGCGTTGGGCACGGACATCGCCGATTCGGGCGGTCCGCACCTCGAGTGTGCTCGCTGAGGTCTTGCCAACGGTCCAGTCGATCGGTCCGTCGAATACCACACCCGAATCAGGCTCCAGGAACGGCTTGGTAGTCTGCGTTGATTCGCCACTCTGGCGGTTTTGTATATTCACAGTCGCAATCACAACAATCACGCCCACGAGCGCAATAGCAATAATTACACCTACAGATTTGTATGACGGTGTTGAGAGTGCCATGTAGGTACAGTATACCCTGCGTTCGACTCAGCGACTTGTGGGTAGACCTTCGGTCCTCCGAATCCAGTCGGCAATGGTCGCGTAGAGCGCGGTCTTGCGTTCGCCTTGGACAATGAGGTGGTATGGGTCAGACCAACTGATGAACTGCTGGCGTGAGGTGCCGAGGTGCTGCTGCAGCTGGGCCACGCTGTAAGGGGCAACAATCGGGTCATTTGAGCCCTGGATGATGAGTGTGGGCGTTGTAATGCGGCGGAAGGTGGCGGGTGTCATCTCGCGCTCAAGGAACCGCATCATAGCCTGGAACGCAGCGATTGGCACCCGGTTGTAGCAACGCTGCTCGTAGCCAGGAATCACCTCATTCGCCAGGAATCCCCGTACTGGTTTCACCATGTCCGGCCCCATGGCGAGACGAAGCACCGGGAGTAGCGCCTTAATAGCGGTATGGTAGTGCAATCTGACTGGCGCACCGAGCACGACGAGCGAGGCAGGCTGCGTTTCCGAGGCGAGTTTGAGTGCAAGACTGCCGCCAACAGAGAGTCCAATGAGGGTAATCTGTTCGGTTTTTGCCCGAAGTAGCTCGTATTCCTCTCGGAGTGTGGCGAGCCAGTCATCTGGTCCGTAGCGGCGCAAATCGTCCGGCGTCGTGCCATGGCCAGGTAAGAGTGGCAGCCGGACGAGGAACCCTTGTTGTTCCAGGTGGTCGGCGAAACTGCGCAGCTCGTGTTGGCTGCCAGTGAACCCGTGGGCAAGGAGGACGGCGGATCGGTGCATCGGAGTCATGCTCCTTTCGGTGCGACGGCTTCAGGCGTGTCTTGCAGTACGGCAAATTGGTCAACGGCATTCATGGAGCAAGTCCGGAGTTCCAGATCGACCGCTCGCGCATCCTCACTGACGGTGAGTGCCATGCGGTTGAAGCCGGCAAGACTCAACGTCGCCAGGCTACGTACGCGAGAGAGTGCGACGTATCCCATGCCTTCCACAAACGCCCGCCGCAGATCGATGGTGGCGGCGTCCAGCGTCATGCCCTGGCTTTTGTGGACGGTGATTGCCCAGGCGAGTCGAAGTGGCAGCTGGCTCAACTCAGCACGCTTGGTGTCCCCGTCTCGCAGTTCCCATGAATCCGGACGGATGGTGATCGTCTCACCGCCGCGCAGTGCCACGACGGGGTGATCGGTGTCGTCCTCAAAGTCGACGACGGTGCCAAGTGACCCGTTCACGTACTGGTGCTGTTGGTCATTCTTGATGCACATCACCAGTGCACCCTGCTTGAGTACAAGTTCTTCTGGTGCCAGGCAGGCTCGTTTCAGGGTTTCGACGTACGATGATTTGCCGCTCGTGTGCATGACGTAGCGGTGTTCCGCGCCAGCAACGGCAGCCAAGCGCTCAGCATTCAATCGGTCGACGTCGATATTTGTCGTATAAAGCGCTGTCACGTCTTGGCTGCCCGGTAACTGGGCATTGAGCCGTGAGTGGAGCGTATCCACGTGCTCCTGCTTGATCCGGCCATCCCGCAACGCGTTGAGAATCCCCAAGAATGCGGGGTCTTCTTGGCGGTGCTGCTCGTCAAGGTAGCAGACGGTGGGGTTGAGTGCCGCCCAGGCCTGGGAATGCACCACGAAACCGCCGCTCCGACTGTCGGCTCGGTTTACTGGTGGCAGCTGGAAGAAGTCACCGCAGAGTACCACCTGGATGCCGCCGAAGGGTTGGTCGGTGTCGCGGACCTTGCGGAGGAGCTGGTCGACGAGGTCGAGTCGGAAGTCATGGAGCATCGAGATCTCGTCGATCACCAATATCTCGGCACTCCTGATTGTTTCACGGCGGCTGTCTGGGAGCGTCTCGTGGTATTGCTCCGGTAGTTCGTCGTGGATGCCAATCCCGCTCCACGAGTGAATGGTTGAACCGTTAAGGTGGGTGGCTGCTAGGCCGGTGGTCGCGGTCACGGCCACTTTCTTGCCTGCGTGTTTCGCACGTTTGATAAAGGCATTCAGTGCATGCGTTTTTCCCGAGCCAGCCGGCCCAGTGAGTAAGACGCTGTTACCAGCGTCCAGAATCAACCCCGCCAACCGTTGATCCATCATGTGGTGAGTATACAGAAATCAAAAAAGGCCGCTCATTCGAGCTGCCTTCCTTTGGTGATCCCACGGGGAGTCGAACCCCGGTTTACAGGATGAAAACCTGTTGTCCTAACCGTTAGACGATGGGACCTGGAGGGCCTGGTGGGGATCGAACCCACGACAAATTGCTTAAGAGGCAACTGCTCTACCACTGAGCTACAGGCCCAAATTATGACTGGCGCCCTCTGAGGGATTCGAACCCCCGGCCTTCTGGTCCGAAGCCAGACGCTCTAATCCACTGAGCTAAGAGGGCAAGTATGTTGGTGGGGTGGACGATGGGATTCGAACCCACGGCCGCCAGGACCACAACCTGGTGCTCTAACCAACTGAGCTACGTCCACCATATGAGTGTCCCATTGGTACCCCCGGCAGGACTCGAACCTGCAACCTCTGGGATAGAAGCCCATTGCTCTCATCCATTGAGCTACGGGGGCAAAACCTTGGAGCGGGAGACGGGAATCGAACCCGCGTATCAAGCTTGGAAGGCTCGCACACTACCATTGTGTTACTCCCGCTTAGGGGACACCGCAGTATGTCCTGATTCGGGCAAAATGTCAACGAACCTACCAGCATTCTACCACGATGTGTTTGGTATGATAGCCATACAGTGGGAGGGAGATGGTACACGAGCGCGGCGCGGCGCTGCTGATTACGTTAGTCCTCATTACAGTGATTGGGTCAATTGCCTTTGGCGTTGGCCGTTCGAGCCTGACGAATTTCCGTCTCATTACCCGACTTGAAGATTCGCTGAATGCCTACCAGGCAGCACAAGCGGGCATCGAAGACAGCTTGCTCCGGTTCCGTTTTACAAAAAACAGTGAACTCCCAACTACCTGCCCATCGGCAACGAATCAAGAGGTGCCGACTGAATCGACCACCTGGTTTGAGCGGGTCAATGTTACCACTGGTGCGCGGGAATGTGTTGATCTTGATCCCGACCTTCCATCTGTCTCAGCCCCAAACTCGTCTGACAT
Organism: uncultured Candidatus Saccharibacteria bacterium; assembly: GCA_964480605.1. Classification (GTDB taxonomy): domain Bacteria; phylum Patescibacteriota; class UBA1384; order JACPKC01; family JACPKC01; genus JBBUCD01. The sequence goes on from CAYZPG010000005.1 coordinate 28,471, forward strand.
TGTCTACGATCTGAGGATGTACTACCGGAAGGATATGGATAGGAGTGAGTGCGTCGTCAGTAGTCCTAAGACCGAAGAAGGTTGCTTGCAGTTGCCGATCGCGCTGGCGAAGGATGCTACGGTCGAATACAGCGTACAAGGTATGACATCACTGACGCTGACGGCGACGTTCGAGTCGCAAGATACGACACCACCAGGCCAGCGCAAAATTGAGGTCTTGTTTGTGAGCCCGGACGGCCAGTCACTCGGTTCGGAGCTCTATGATGCTCCTGGCGGGCAGATTACGGCGCAGCCCATACCGTTGAGCGGGCAGGCCGTGAGTGCAATTCGCATTCGGCCATTTGGCAAAAATCTGGTGAGGTATGAGTTGCAGCCAAGGGCAGGGGAATCAATCGATAGTCGCGTTACCACCATTGAATCGGTCGGATATTTTGGTGTGTCAAAGCGGAA
>CAYZPG010000006.1:0-28268 GCA_964480605.1 uncultured Candidatus Saccharibacteria bacterium
GCTTCGGTATACTTCACTCCTGTTCCCGCCCAGTCTGTTGTATGCAGTGCGTGGTCGGGCAGGCAGGGTGAGGTGGCTGAGTGGCCGAAAGCAACGCACTGCTAATGCGTTGACCTCGTAAGGGGTCCGTGGGTTCGAATCCCACCCTCACCGCCACCCCGGTGTGCCCGGGACACCGGACGCAACGGGGTGGTTGATGGGATTCGCCTGCGAGCTAAGCATTCCCACCCCTGCCTACCGGCAGGCAGGCTCACCGCCATCACCAAACTACGTTCCCGTAGCTCAGCTGGATAGAGCGTCAGCTTGCGGAGCTGAAGGTCGCAGGTTCAAGTCCTGCCGGGAACGCCATTGTCCCTATAGCTCAGCTGGATAGAGCGTCAGCTTCCGGAGCTGAAGGCCGGGGGTTCGAATCCCTCTGGGGACGCCACTTGTGACGATCAACTATGCGCTGCCGACCATACAAGGTCGGCAGTGTGCGTGTGGTATACTGACGTATGCAGTAGGGGGGGGCGTGGCGGCAACGGTTGCACTCGATACAAACAAGGCACTACTCGATGAGGTGTGTAAGACTATTGCGAAGCACCTGGGCGAGAATAGTGCGAAGACCTTTCGGACTTTCTTCCAGGATGAGCCGACCGACGGCATCACACGGGCGCTCGAGGAGTTGCTCGTTAACTTCGTCGGCGACCAGCATGCGAAGGCCGAGTTAACGGCGATCTTACGAGCAGCACAGGCACAAGGGGGTGTAGCATGAAACGATACAGCGTGCTTTTCTTTGGTGCGCTCTTGCTGGCAGTCTACGGGTACGCGGTCCTCACTGATCAAACTGGCCTCTTCCGAGAGGCTGACGGGATTTACCTCCTGGCACCGTTCGTCACGACCGTGCTCGGCATCCTCGCCTATCGCCGGTTTGGCGGACTGTCTAACCGCGGACTCTCTTTACTGTTCGTCGCACTCGGGTCGTTGAGCTACCTCGTTGGTGAGCTGATCTGGTATTACATCGCCCACGTCATGGGCGTGCAGCCCGAAACCACCGCGGCCGACATCTTCTTCCTGGCAGCCTACCCGCTCTTCTTAGCTGGTGTCTTCATTGAGTACCGCTTGAATGGGATCCGGCTCCAGCTCGCCCAGTTGCAGAACTGGATTGGCTACCTGGTGGCGGCGCTCGTGCTGGTGGTTGGCTACTTCGGCATCTTAGGTAGTTACTCGCCTGACCAGGAACCGCTCATGAACGCGCTTGCGATCGGGTACGGCATCAGCGACCTCTGCTTGACGCTTGGTGCTGGCCTCCTGCTCCTCATGAACTGCTTCGGGAAGGGGCAGCTGAAGCAGCCATGGCTATGGATCGCGGCCTCGTTTGGTGTGACGCTCGTCACCGACCTGGCTTTCCTGGTGTCAGGCGATGCCTACTACGATCCGGCGTACCTCTTGACGGTCAAGATGCCGACTGACTTCGGCTGGATCCTCTCGTACGTCCTGATGGCGCAGGGCATGGTTGAGTTCATTCGGATTGCCTCGTCGGCGCAGGATTTCATGTCGCAGCTGGCGGCGCGGCAGTCGGGAGAGACGCGCTAGTTCATCGGGTTGGCCTCACCAGGTTGGGCGGCCAGGTTTCTTGGTATACTACCACCATGTCTCTGACCCGCACGGTGGCAATCAATACGGTGATTCAAATTGGTGGCCGGGTGGTCACGACCATCACCTCGCTCGTCGCAATTGGCGCCCTGACGCGCTACCTGGGCGTAGCCGGGTACGGCCAGTACGCCACCATCTTCGGCTACGTCGCGTTCTTGGGCGTGCTCGCCGACTCGGGCTTCTTCTGGATTATGCTCCGCGAGCTGTCGAAGGAGCGGGCCGACGCCGAGCGGATTGTCGGGAATGTGCTGGCGCTGCGCTCCCTCTTGGGCGTGGTGGTCTTCGCGCTCGGGGGTTTGGCTTCGTTCCTCATTCCACAGTACTCCGAGACGATCCGTTGGGGCATTCTCATCATCAGCCTCGGCTGGTTCTTCACGGCCATCAACTCGACCTTCGTCGGCGTCTTCCAGGCGCGGCACCGGATGGACCAGGCGGTGGCGACCGACATCTTGGGACGGTTGGTCATCTTAGCGGGCGTGCTCTGGACGATTGCCCACGGTGGGACGCTGCTCTCGATCCTTGGCTGGTACGCGGTGGGGAATGTGGTTAACTTCGTCGCGAGCCTCATCCTGGGTCAGCAGTTCGCCCGCGTCCGACTTCGCTACGAGCCAAGCTACTGGAAGCAGATCGCGCTCGAGGCTTGGCCGATGGGGATCGTGATTATTTTGGGCTCGATCTACTTCAAGATCGACACGGTCATGCTGAGCCTCATGAAGTCGAGCGTCGACGTTGGTATTTACGGTGCGCCGTACAAGATCATCGAGGTCATTCTGACCGTGCCAACGATCTTCCTGGGTAACGTCTTTCCCATCCTAACCCGCTACCTTGATACGCAGGACGAGCGGCTGACCAGGGTCTTCGAGCGAGCGGTTGATGCCCTCCAGATCCTGGCTGTGCCGGTGGTCGTTGGGGTGATCGTGCTGGCACAGCCGATCCTCGCCTTCGTCGTTGGTGAGGCGTACGTCGTGGAGAGCACCTTCTCGCTCATGGGGACGGCGATGACCAGTGTGCAGGCGCTCCAGGTGCTCATTCTGGCCGTCGGCATCTCGTTCTTCTCGAACTTGTTCAACTACCTCCTTGTCGCCGGTGGCAGGCAGCGGCAGCTCATCCTACCGAGCCTGCTCTTCGTCGGCGTGAACATCGGGGCGAACTTGCTCATCATTCCCTCGCTCTCTTACCTCGGCGCCAGCCTCTCAACGGTCTTGACCGAGCTGGTCGTGATGGTGGTGCTGGGCGGCTTAGTCTACCAGGGCTACCAGCTGCGGCCAGGTTTCCGCCAGAGCGGCCGGATTCTTGTTTCGGGCCTCACCATGGGCGGCTTGGTCTGGCTGACAAAGGACTTGCCACTCGTGGTGCCACTCCTGGTCGGCGTCATCAGTTACCCGAGCTGCCTGTGGTTTACGGGTGCGGTTACTCCTGAACTTCTTCGCTCGTTCCGGCCGGGCAAGGAGTCGGCATGAAGGTTGCAATCGACATGCAGACCACGCAGGGGCAGAAGACGGGGTTCGGTTTCTACGTCCAGAACTTGGTACGTAACTTGGAGCGGATCGACCGCACGCACCAGTACCTGAAGCTCTACGCCAAGGGCGAGGGCGACTTCAACTCGAGCAAGCGGTGGTGGTGGGACCAAGTCCAGGTGCCCCGGATGGCGAATGCCTTGCAGGCCGATATCCTCCACCAGCCAGCCTTTTCGGCGCCAGCCCTCTTCAAGGGGCCGGTGGTCGTGACGATCCACGACCTGATCGCGATCCACTTCGAGCAGGATATCCCGCTGGGATCGCGGCTCTATTTTGGCAAGTGGATGCCCTTCTCGTACCGCTTTGCCGACCACATGATTGTCATTTCTGAACACACGAAGCACGACGTGATGGAACTCCTGAAGATTCCCGAAGACCGGCTGACAGTGATCTACGAGGCGGTCGATGCCGTGTTCAAACCAGTGACCGATACCGACCAGCTGAAGGCCGTGCGGGCGAAGTACGGCACCGGTGAGCGGTTCCTCTTGCACGTCGGTACCTTGAATCCCCGGAAGAACTTGGAATTTTTGGTGACGGTCTTTGCCGAGGTGCGTAAGAAGGTGCGAGGTGCCAACTGGAAGCTCGTCATCACTGGCAAAAAGGGGTGGTACTACGAGGGGCTGTTCGAGACCGTCCGCCGTCTCGGCCTGGAGCGGTCGGTGGTATTCACCGGGTACGTCGATGACAAGGACAAACCGCTCCTGTACAACGCCGCCTCAATCTTCACCTTCCCTTCATTATATGAGGGTGCTGGTTTGCCGCCGCTGGAGGCGATGAGCTGCGGTATTCCGACCGTGAGCTCGAACACCTCCTCGCTGCCTGAGATGGTGGGGACAGGGGGCATCCTCTTGCCACCAACCGACGTGGCGGGGTGGACGAAGGCGCTCGTGAGCTTGATGACCGATGCCGCACTCCGGCGTGAGTTGGGTGGCCGGGGCCGGAAGCAGGCCCGGCGGTTCAGTTGGGAGCGGACTGCCCGCGAGACGATCCGGGTGTACGAGCAGGTCTACCGGCGGGCGACGAAGGCGCGGTAGCGGCCTCTATCTCTTGGTATACTCCCGGTATGTCGCTCCGCTCCCTCATCCCCGCGCCGCTCCTTGACGGGTACCACCGTAGCCAGGGCTGGCTGGCTGCCGCTACTGCGGGCTTTCCAGCAAGGAAACTCCAGGTGTTTGGGGTGACCGGTACGAACGGCAAGACGACCACCTGTTTTTTGCTGCGTTCGATTCTTGCCGAGGCGCGTCGCCAGACGGGCCTGGCGACGACGGTGCAGTTTGCTGACGGCCAGACCGAGTGGCGCAACGAGCTCAAGATGACCACGACCAACCCGTGGCAGCTCCAACGATTGCTTCGGCGGATGGTGCGCCTAGAGACAACGGCCGCCGTGCTCGAGGTCACCTCGCACGCGCTCTCACAGTACCGGGTGGCGGGCATCCCCTTTGATACCGTCGTCTTCACAAACCTGACGCATGACCACCTCGACTATCACAAGACGCCCGATGCGTACCGGGCCGCGAAGGAACGGCTGTTCGCCTTGCCGCACCGGGTGAGCGTGGTCAACGCTGATGACCGGTCGGCCAGCTTCTTCTTGCAGTATCCGGCCACTCGGGTCCTTCGCTACGGCCTGACGACGGCCGGCGTCGAGGTGACGGCCCGGAAGCTTCGCGAAACGAGCGACGGCAGCCAGTTTGAGCTGGTGGCCGAGGGGCAGGCCGTTCCGGTCGTGCTCAAGCTGCCAGGACGGTTCAATGTCTTGAATGCCTTGGCGGCGGCCGCGGCCGCCTACGGTTCGAACATCGCGCTCGAGGTGATCGCCGCTGGCTTGGGCCGGGTGTCGTTGGTGCCAGGCCGCATGGAGGAGCTCGCCCATGCACCGGTCCGCGTCCTCCTCGATTACGCGCACACGCCGGATGCCTTGAAACAGGTCTTGGAGGGCTTGAAGGCGACCACGACCGGCCGTTTGATCCACGTCGGTGGTGCGACCGGGAACCGCGACCGCTCCAAGCGACCGATCCTGGGCGCGCTCTCTGGCAAGTACGCCGACATCGTGATCGTGACGAACGAGGATCCAGACAACGAGGACCCGCAGTCGATCATTGATGCGGTTGTTCAGGGCGTCCAGCGTGGTGGTGGCAAGGCGAAGCAGTTTGTGCTCAATGAGACGCTCTTCACCTTCCTCGACCGGGCCGAGGCGATCCGCACAGCTCTCCGGCTGGCCGAGCCTGGTGATACGGTCTTGGTGAGCGGGAAGGGCGACGAATCCTCGATGGTCGTCAACGGCCAACTCATTCCCTACTCGGATCGGGAGACGATACGGCGTGCCCTGGAGGCGCACCATGGCTGATGCGGCCCGCCCCACCATGCTGATGGTCAGCCAGACCTTGCGGCGTGACCTTGAGGATCCGCTCAGGTACTTTACGACGCTTGCGGTCGTCCATTGCTACACCGATGCCGGCTACGGTGACATGCGTCCCGAGGATTTTGCCTCGAAGCCGATCCAGTACCGCACGCCACGTGATCTCGAACGAATCTTGTGGGAGGTGCGGCCGGATATCATCCAAGCACAGGAGCCGTACGCCTCGCGGCTGGCATTCCAGAACGCCTGGGTGGTGGCGCGCTACGCCAAGGCGACCGGGACGCCGTACGTCTTCCCTGTCTTCGAGAACCGCCCGCCAGCCGAGAAGTTCGGTCGCGTGAAAGGCTGGCTCGTCCAGCAGGTCGTCCGTTGGTTCGGGCGCGGCGCGGCCGGGATCATTACCTTGAACGATGGCGCGCGGCGTAATCTCTTGGCGGCTGGCCTGCCGGCAAGGAAGCTGACCCGCTTGAACTGGGGTACTTGGGGTATCGACACCACGGAGTTTTCACCGGATGCGACGATGCGCTCGAAGCGGCCGCTCGTGTTCTTCGTAGGGCGGGTTTCGGCGGCGAAGGGTGTGCCTGACATAGTAGCTGCTTGGCCGACGGTCTTGGCCGCTGTCCCGACCGCGCAGCTCACGATTGCTGGGCCCGGGGCGACGCCCGACCTCACGGCAGCGATCCGGCACAGCCCAGCGACGCGGCAGCTCGGTGCTATTAAGAACGCTGAGCTACCCAACTATTTCCGTGAGGCCTGGGTAACGGTTGCACCCTCGGTAACAACCCCGGCTTGGGAAGAGCAGGTGGGGATGATCAACTTGCAGAGCCTGGCCTGTGAGACACCGGTGGTCACCACCCGTTCGGGCGCGATTCCGGAGTATGTGCCGGATGGGTCCGGTGCCACGCTGGTGGCGGAGCATGATCCCTCGGCTCTGGCTGCTGCCATCATCCAGGTGCTGACAGACGAGGCGTTTCGTGGCCAGCAAGGGAAGCGTGGCCGTCGGCACGTGCTGCGCCACTACGAGGTGAAGGCGAACGTTGCCTGTGATGAGGCGTACATCCTGAAGCTCCTGACGAGGCAGGCATGAGCCTACCCGCCGTACCGCGGCCGACCTGGCCGGCTCTCGGGCTGGTTGTGAGTCTGGCACTCGGGTTGTCAGGGCTGCTCGGTTGGCTGGTCGGACCAGCTGGCTTCATTGCCGGCGCCGGCTTCTTCGTTGCCGTCACGCTTGGCGTCCTCATCCTTCTCTACCCGGCACTCGGCCTGACGCTGCTCATCTTCTGCCTGCCGTTTGAGCGGATTCCAAGCGTTGACGTCGGCGGGGTGAGCTTGAAGCTCAACCTGTTCGTCGGCGGTCTGACGATCCTGGCGGCGCTGGTCGGCATTGCCGTCAAGGGCGAGCGGCTCCGGTGGCAGCCGACGCACACCCTGCTGACGCTCTATCTTGTGCTGGCTGGACTGAGCTTTCTCGGGGCAGTCGAACAGGTGCGCTCACTCCAGGTGATCGTCTTTACCACGTTCACGTTCTTGCTCGCCTGGGTCGTCCCGCAGCTCATGACCTCGACTGACCAGCTACGTCGGCTCTTGGTCGTGCTCGGCTGGTCGGCGGCCGTGGTGGGGCTGTTCGGGCTCTACCAGTTCGCGGGTGACCTGGTTGGTTTGCCGAACGTGCTCACCGGTCTTGACCCTGGTTACGCCAAGGAGGTCTTCGGCTTCCCACGTATCCAGGCGTTCTCCCTTGAGCCGCTCTACCTGGGCGACTACCTCCTGCTGCCGCTCTCGCTCCTCTTCGCCTTCATCGTGACCGAGTCGAAGATCGCCTCGAAAACAGTGCTCTGGGGACTCTTCGGCCTCTTGAGCCTGGTCTTGGTGCTGACGGTGTCACGCGGCGCCTACTTGGCGGCAGGGGCGAGCGTTCTCGTCCTGCTTCTTTCACTGCCGCGTGAGGTGCTCCAGCCGAAGCACCTCGTCGTTGGCCTGGCCATGGTGCTCACGGTCAGCCTGGCGAGTTACCTCTTCCTCCGTTTTTCGGCGAGCAACGAGGCGGGATCAGCACTCGAGAATTTCCAGGAGCATGTCCTATTGGGTGACTTCGTGGGCAGCGAGTCGGGTGAGGGCCGCTTCGCCGCCTTCGTCCAAGCCTTCGATGAGTGGCGCCGCGCGCCGTGGTTGGGCGTCGGACCAGGCAACTTCGGACCGGCCACCACAGGCTATCCCGATCCGGCTACGGTTACAGACGCGCCGATCGTCAACAACCAGTACCTGGAGCTCTTGGCCGAAACCGGCTTGATCGGCTTCCTGACGATGTTGACGGTGTTCCTCACGGTGCTGTCCCGGTCGGTGCTCGCGCTCCGGGTCACGAGCGATGCGCTTGTTCGGGCAACGCTCATTGGCCTGACGGCCGCCTTCGTTGGCATGCTCGTCCAGTACAACTTCTTCTCGACGCTCTACATTATCCATATTTGGGTGACGGTGGGGTTGCTGCTGGCGGTGCAGCAGCTGGCGTTCCGACAATCGGCGCGGCGGACGAGGCAATGAGCTGGGCTCTGGCGGCACTCGCCGCTCTCCTGCCGAGCTACCTCATTCGCTTCTCGATCGCCGGCATTCCAACCACCGCGCTTGAACTCCTGATCTACGCGCTCTTCGTTGTGGCGGTGCTCCGTCCGAGTGCCTGGCGCCAGCTTCGTGAACGCTCGGGCTGGCTGCTGCCGGCCGCGCTGCTTCTTGGCGGGGCTGTGGTGGGTGTTGCCGTGAGTCCCGATGGGCGGCAGGCGCTCGGCCTCTTCAAAGGCTTCATCGTGGACCCGATCCTGGTGTACGTAGTCGCACTCATGACGGTCCGCAGCGCTCCAGATCGCCATCGGGTGCTGGTCGGCCTCGTGGCAGGCGGCCTTGGCATCGCCCTCTGGGCGATTGCCCAGTACAGCGGTGGTGCCGAAGTGCGGGCGCTCGGTCCCTACGGTTTGGACGTCGCCGCATCAGCCAACTACCTCGCCTTCGCGGTGGCGCCACTCGTCCCGCTGGTTCTGGTGGTCATCCGGCCGTTCTGGCCCCGACTGATCGCGCTCGGCATCCTCATGGGCGCGCTCATCCTGTCTGGCTCACGCGCTGGCGTGGTGGCCGGAGGCGCTGGCCTATTGGTCGCCATGGCACTCCAGTCAGCGCTGTTCTGGCGGTCGGCACTTGCTCGGTGGCTGGCCGTGGTGCTCGTTCTGCTGGCCTGCATCGGCAGCTGGTTGGTTGTCCGACCGGACTTCAGCCGTGCACCCGAGGACGGGGGGCGGGTGACCAGCAGCAACAACGTCCGCTGGCAGATTTGGGAGACAACCAGCGAGCTCGTACGCCGCTCACCGCTCACCGGTGTTGGTTTGGGAAACTACCAGCAGGCCTTCGGTGCGCTGACGGCCGGCCGCGTCAACTACGACGAGTTCATCACGCCGAATGCCCGGACGCCGCACAATCTGCTACTGGCGACCTGGCTCGAAACGGGCCTGCTCGGTCTGGCTGGGCTGATGGCCGTGCTCGTGCTGGTTGGAACAGGGCTCGTGCGTGCCTTGCGGGAGTCGCAGACACGTCCCATTGCTGCCGTGCTCGTGGGTAGCTGGTTCGTCATCCTCGCCCAGGGTCTCGTTGATACGCCGGTGTGGAAGAACGACCTCTTCGTCCTCTTCTGGCTGTTGGTCGCTGTCTGCCTCACGCTCGCACCTGCGAGGAGAGCAGCATGATACTCGACGTGTTCGTGCAGCTTGGCTGGCTGTTGGCACTCGTGGGGTTCATCCTCCTTGGCTCGACGCTTGGCGCCTTGGGACTCCGCTCGCTCGGCATCACCGTTGACCGGTGGCTCGACCGGCAGCTCATCCAGCTGACGCTCGGCTGGCTGGTGATGGGCTTCGCCGTCTACGTCCTGGGCAGCCTGCGTCTGCTGTACGCGCCGCTGCTCATTGCCAGCTCGATGGGGTTGATGGTGGCTGCGTGGTGGGTACAGCCGTGGAGCGGCCTTTCCTTCTCATCCCTCCGCACTCGGGCACTCGAACTTCCTTGGCCGGTGCGCATCGTCGCACTCTTCGGTTTCATTATCGCCGGCGTACTCTTGGTTGGGGCCTTGGCACCGGATGCTGGCTTTGACTCGACTTGGTACCACCTGCCCGAGGCGCAGCTCTACCTGAGGGAGCACTCGACCGCGATCCACTACCCGGCCATGCTCGGCGAGTCGGCGGTCGCCCCGCGCCTGGTCGATCTGCTCTACACCTGGGCTCTGGCGCCGTGGCCAGCCGCACCGACCCTCCCACAGCTTATCCACTGGGCGAGCGGGGTTGGGTTGGGTGTGGCTGCCTTCGCGATTGCCCGCCGGGCAGTGCGCGCACCAGCCGCCCTGTTGGCGGCAGTGTTGGTCTACACCGCGAAGCCAACGCTCTGGCTATCGAAGATTGCCTACGTTGACTTGGCGGTTGGGTTCTTTGGGTCGGTCGTGGTCGTCGCACTCTTGGCGTGGTCGGCCAGACCGAAGGCTGCGTCGGCTACCTGGCCAGTGCTTATCGGCGTGCTGCTCGGTGGCTTCCTGTCGGCCAAGATGCAGTCGCTGGTGTTCTGGCCGCTGGCATTGGTGGGCGTCTGGTTGGTCCGCCGCCGCCTCGCGGATGTCGGTTGGGCCCTCTTGGTCAGCCTCTTGCTCACTCTGCCGTGGTATCTGGAGATTTGGGTGGCAACCGGCACGCCACTCTTCACCTTCCGTCGGCCGCCAGGTGATGAGCACCTGGGTGGCGGAAGCTCGTTCACGGACTGGATCGTCCGTATCCATCCGCGGACATTCATACCTGACATTCTGCGGACGATGCGCGACCAAGCCGCCTTCGCCCTGGCGGCCGGTGCCACGCTGCTGGCCTGGCCAAAGCTCTCGGGTCTCGTCCGGCTGCTGGTGGGAGCGGGCTTGGTTGGGTTGGTGGCGTGGAGCTACGTCCCCGTCCATGAAATTCGGTACGGCCTCGTGGTGCTGCCGTTGCTCGCGGTTGGTCTTGGCTGGCTCTACGAAGTATCGAATCGGCCGATCCGCGCCGCGCTCCTTATGAGCGCAGGCGTGATCCTCCTCCTGAACTTCTGCCTGACGGTGAGCATTGGCCGCGGTGCTTTCCAGGTCGGCCTGGGGCTCGAGCCGCGCCATGACTACATGAGCCGCGCCTTTGGCGGCCACCTCTGGATCTACTACGATCATGACCGCCAGGTGGCGCCACTCGTCGGGGCTGGCCGGGCCTTGACACTCATCCACAATCCGGCCTACGTGAATTTTTCTGCACTCGATGCGGTCCGTCTGATGGGCGAGCGGTACCAGGACGCGACGAGGTACCAGGAGATCCGGGCGGTGTGGCGTGAACGGGGTATTACCCACCTTGTCACCCACGGACCATTCGCCCTGAAGGACTTCCTGCCAGCGAGCCTCTCGCCCGATGAGCAGTTCCAGCTGACGCTCGCCTCACGGGTTGTGTATGCTGATGGGCAACAGACGACTGTCTGGGAGCTTCTGCCATGACCGTGTCGATCATCATGCCCGTCTACAACGAACGTTCGACCATCGCCGAGGTGATTGCGGCTGTTCAGGCGGCGCCACTGCCGGATGGGATGGAGCGTGAGTTGGTGATCGTGGATGACGGGAGCACTGATGGGACCCGGGACTATCTCACGACCCTTACGGGGCCGACCGTTATCCTGCACAAGCAGAATCTTGGCAAGGGTGGAGCGGTCCGGACTGGTTTTGCGGCGGCCACGGGCGACATCTTCCTCATCCAGGACGCCGACATGGAGTACGATCCGACTGACTACCCGGCACTCTTGCTGCCGATTGTGAGCGGCCGCTCGCAGGTGGTCTACGGCTCGCGCCGGCTCCTGAAGACGAACCGCCAGCATAGCGGCCTGCAGTACTACCTAGGCGGCCTCTTCTTGACGAGCCTGACGAACGTACTGTACGGCAGCCGCTTGACCGATGAGCCGACTTGCTACAAGGTCTTCGCTCGCTCGGCCCTGAAGGGCCTGACGATTGAGGGAACACGGTTTGAGTGGGAGCCAGAGATCACCGCCAAGCTCCTTCGGCGCGGCATCACGATTGACGAGGTGCCCATCCACTACTACCCGCGGACGGCGGCGGCTGGGAAGAAGATCCGCTGGCATGACGGCTTGATTGCCAGCTGGACGCTCATCAAGCACCGGTTCGGACCGATCCAATGAAGTGGTCACCGCTTGCGACGCTGGGTGTCGTTCTTGTCATCGGCCTGGTAACGCTTGATTACCTCTTGGTCCAGCTGTCGTTCTCGGGATGGCTGCGGCTGCCAGCGGTGCTATCGACCTTGGTGACCACCGAGCGCACGTGGGCAGCCAGCGAGTTGCCGCACGAGGCAGTGGTTGTGACGCCGAGCGGCGGCGTGACGCCGCAGGTAGCCGACCAGTTTTTCCTTTTCGGGCCGTACGAGCCGGTGGTCGCCGGGGAGTACGAGCTACTGCTCGAAGGGAGTGCGACCCAGGGTGGCACCGTTCTGGTGGGCGAGGCGGTTGGGGGCCAGGGGGCGGAGCAGTACGACCAGTTCCACCTCACTGGCTCGCAGTTGCCTGTGAGGCGGCCGCTCAGGCTGCCAAACGTCGCCGAGCTCGAGCTACGCTTCCGGACGCCGACAGCCGGCGCAGTCACGATCGAGCGGGTCCGTCTCATCCGCCGCCGGATCGACTGGCCGCAGGCCGTGCTTGGGGTGGCCCGGTCAGTAGTTCGGCTGGTCCGCCACGACCTCTTCTCGTTGGAGTTCTACTGATGCTTCGCCGGCCGATTGTCCGCCAATTCAGCACCTTCGTCGTCGTTGGCGCGATCAACGCCGTCCTTGATGGTGGGCTGTATTTCTTGCTGCTCCAGACGCCGTTGGGCGGCTTTGGCCAGCTGGGAAAGCAGCTCGCCAAAGCGGGTTCGTTCGTGGTGGCGGTTGCCTCCAGTTACCTCATGAACCGGCACTACACCTTCCGCGTACGCGGGCCAGCGGACACCCGGCAGGCGGCGAAGTTCTTCCTCGTCTCGGCGGTTGGTTTGGGGCTTAATAACCTCGCGTTCTTCATTGCCACGGCGCAGTTCGGATTGCCGGATCTCTGGGCCTTGGTTGTCACCACCGGCCTCGTCGGGATTTGGAACTTCAGCGCGAACAAGTGGTGGACGTTCCGGGAGGCAGCATGAGGCTTGTGCTCGATGCTCGATTCTGGCGCCGGGAGACCGGCGGCATCGGCCGGTACAGCCGCGAGCTCGTCCATGGTTTGCTCGCACTCGGCACCGATGACGAGTTCCATCTCATCCTCACGCCACCCGATGCGGCGCAGTTTGCGGTTACAGACAAGCGGGTGGTCCCGCACGTCGTTGCGATCGGCCACTACTCGGTGGCCGAGCAGACGCAACTGCCAAGGCTGCTGCGCGAGATCCAGCCGGACCTGACCCACTTTTTGAACTTCAACCAGCCGCTCTTCTCGGTCGGCCGACGGGTGACGACGATCCATGATCTGACCGTCAAGTACTTCCCGGTTGGTCGCTCGCAGTCGAATCCGCTCCGCCGGGCAGCCTTCACGGCCACGATGCGGCAGGCGGCGACCTCGCACGGCGTCATCGCGATCTCCCGATCGACCAAGGCCGACATTATTCGCGACTTCGCACTTGAGCCAATGGCGATTCGGGTGATTGGCGAGGCAGCTGGTACGGAGTTCGCCCCGCGCTCTGCGCGTGAACAGGCGGCACTCCGCACTCAGATAAGTGGCGGCCAGCCGTACATCCTCTTTGTGAACCAGTGGCGCCCGCACAAGGGATTACCCGAACTGGTCCAAGCCTTCGAGCAGCTGAAGCAGCAGCACCGGTTGCCGCACAAGCTCATCATCACTGGCAAGCCAAGCCCGCACTTCCCACACCTCACAGCTGCGATTGAGCGTTCGCCGGTCCGATCCGACATCCTGACCCCCGGCTTCGTACCTGACGAGGCGCTGCCGGGCTACTATGCGGCCGCTGCCGTCCTCGCCTTCCCCAGTTACTACGAAGGATTTGGGTTGGGCATCCTTGAGGCGATGCAGGCAGGCACGCCCGTTGTGTGCAGTGACAGTTCGTCGCTGCCCGAGGTGGCGGGCGATGCGGCTCTCTTTGTGAGGCCCGGTGATGTGGCGCAGTTGGCCACGGCGCTCCACCGTGTCAGTGCGGACTCGACGCTGGCCGCAGAGCTGTCTCGTCGTGGCCGGGTCCAGGCAGCCAAGTTCTCGTGGGCCACCACTGCTAAGCAGACCTACGACCTCTACCGGTCAGTCGCTGGCTAGCGAGCTGCTGTTATCCCCACAGGTTCGTGCGTCGAACGACCAAGGATTCTTCGGTATACTCAAGTTCCACTAGCAGTCACATGCAGACGTGGGGCAAGTCTGGAATTGGAGGAACATGGCGAAGCCAGCACATATTCTCGTGGCCGAAGACGAACCGGCGATTGCCAAGGCGCTCGAACTGAAGCTGACACACGCCGGCTACCAGGTGACCCTGGCGCCAGACGGTGCCGCCGCCCTCGCGGCCATCAAGGACGGCTCGTTCGACATGTTGCTGCTCGATCTCATCATGCCGAAGACGGACGGGTTCGGCGTCCTGGAGACACTCCAGGGCAAGAAGAGCAAACTGCCGGTCATCGTCCTCACGAACCTTGGCCAGGAAGAGGATCTGGAGCGGGCGAAGAAGCTGGGGGCGAGCGACTACTTCGTGAAGGCGGACACGCCGATCGCCGAGGTGGTATCGCACGTGGAGGGGAAGCTCAAGCATGCAGATTGATGACGCCAAGTTACGGGCGATTCTTCTTCGAGAAAACTACGTCAGTGAGGCCGACCTCAAGAAAGCGGACCTCTTTACTCGTGAGCACCACACGCCGCTCACCGACTACCTGCAAACTGCCGGTCTCCTGACCGACCAGCTCTTAGGGCAGGCGATTGCCGAGTCGTTGGAAATTCCGTTCGAGGATCTGACCGCCCATCCGCCGCCTCGGGACCGTGTGCTGCGGCTCTCGGCCGCCTTCGTGAAGCAGTACCGGGCAATCCTAGCCGAGGAGAACGACCGCGAGGTGGTGATTGCCACGGATGCTCCCGGCGCCGAGGGGTTGGTGGCAACGGCTTCCTCGCTCTTCCCGAAGCGGAAGGTCGTCATTGCCTACGCGCTGCCCGCCGCCATCAATGAGCAGCTGGTCTACTTCCGCAAGCCGCTCGAAACCCGGGCGGGTAAGATCATTGACGAGGGCGAGCACGTTGCTCCCGAAATCATCGACGCCATTATCGACGACGCCTTGGCGTTCCGCGCCTCGGACATCCACCTTGAGCCGGAGGCGACCGAGGTCATCATTCGGTTCCGTATCGACGGCGTGCTGCAGGAGGGCGCTCGGATTGCCAAAGAGCACTTCGAGACAATCCTCAACCGGATCAAGGTCCAGGCCCGGATGCGGATCGATGAGCACCACGAGGCCCAAGACGGAGCGATCCGGTACGACAAAGACGGCCACGTCCTCGACCTGCGCGTCTCGGTCGTTCCGACGCTCGACGGCGAGAAGATCGTCATGCGCTTGCTCACCGAGTACGTCCGCAACTTCACCTTGAGCACGCTCGGACTGTCGGTCGAGCACCAGGCCCGGCTGACCGCAGCGGCGAAACGTCCCTTCGGTATGATTCTTGTCACCGGCCCAACCGGTTCGGGAAAGACCACCAGCCTCTACTCCCTCCTGAAGCTCTTGAACCGGCCCGAGATCAACATCACCACCATTGAGGATCCGGTTGAGTACAAGGTCGCCGGGATGAACCAGATCCAGGTCGACCCGCTCACCAACCTTACCTTTGCGAAGGGCCTCAAGTCGATCCTGCGCCAAGACCCCGATATTATTCTCGTCGGTGAGATTCGTGACGAGGAGACGGCCGATATTGCCACGAACGCGGCGCTGACCGGCCACCTCCTCTTCTCGACCTTCCACGCGAACGATGCGGCGACCGCGATCCCGCGCCTCTTGGACATGGGGATCGAGCCCTACCTGCTGGCCTCGACGCTCGACATGATTGTGGCCCAGCGGCTCGTCCGTCGCATCTGCACGAACTGCCGGTACAGCCAAACCGTGAAACGCGACAGCCTTGCGAGCCTGCTGCCGAACCCAAAGCGCTTCTTCCCGGAGGCGATGGTGACGCTCTACAAAGGTAAGGGCTGCGAGGCCTGCAACGGCAACCAGTACAAGGGGCGGATCGCGATTTACGAGTTCATCGCCATGTCGCCAGAGATCCAGGAGCTGATTCTCGCCAATCCTTCCTCGCAGGAGATCGCGACCCTCGCCCGCTCGCAAGGCATGGGCACGATGTTCGAAGATGGTCTCGCCAAGGTCCGCAGCGGGATTACGACGGTGGAAGAGCTGGTCCGAGTAGCCGCGCCGCCGGCGACCCGGTAGAGGTGTGTCGTGGGGCAACCGACACCACCATCCAAGCGACGCGGCCTCTCGACAGTCGAGCGACTGACGGTCGGGGCTGAGCGCGACCAGTTCTTGGAGAACTTCTCGCTCATGGTCACCTCGGGCATGGGCGTCTTAGTGGCGCTCGAGAGCCTGAAAACCGATGCGCGGTCTGCCACTATGCGGCGGGTGATTGGAGACATCCTGACGGACGTCGACAGCGGCATGTCGCTCTCGAAGGCCTTCGCCGTATCGGGCCTGTTGCCGGCCGAGGTGATCTCGCTCATCCGGATCGGTGAGGAAGCGGGTCGGCTGCCCGAGAATCTGAAGGTCGTTGCGACCCAGCAGCAGAAAGAGCGGCTGTTCCAGTCGAAGCTTATCTCGGCCATGATCTACCCGATGCTCATCTTCACGGTGACCATCCTGGTCGGCCTCGTCATCGCCTGGTTCGTGCTGCCCCGGCTCTCAACCGTCTTCGGCCAGCTGCAGATTGAGCTGCCGACGATCACGAAGGCAATGATCGCCCTCGGCGAGTTCTTGGGCGCGTACGGCGCCATCGCAGTCCCGGCGGCGGTCGTCCTCCTCTTCCTTGGCATCTACCTGGTCTTCTTCGCGCCCGGCACGCGCATTGTCGGTGAGCGGCTGATTCTCGCCATCCCTGGTTTCCGCCGGATCATCATCGAGGTCGAGCTGGCCCGGTTCGGCTACATCACCGGGACGCTCTTGCAAGCTGGTCTGCCGGTCGTCGAGACGCTCCAGTCGCTGGCCAACTCGACGGCGGTCATCAGCTACCGGCGTTTCTATCAGCACTTGAAGACGAGCATCGAGGAAGGGAACTCGTTCCGCAAAAGTTTAGACTCCTTCCGAGACACGCGCACGCTCGTGCCGATTCCTATCCAGCAGCTCATTAGTGCCTCGGAGCAGTCCGGGTCGCTGGCCGAGTCATTTCTGAAAATCAGCAGCGTCTACGAAGAGAAGACCGATGTGACCACGAAGAACCTGGTGGTAGTGGTTGAGCCGATGCTGCTCGTGATTGTCTGGCTTGGGGTCGTGCTCGTGGCGGTCGCGGTGATCATGCCGATCTACACGCTCGTCGGCGACTTCAATACGGGCACGAGTACGACACCGACGCCGCCGGTAGATGCAACACCCGCCGCGGCGCTGCCGACAGTTCCGACGTCCAGCGAGGCCGACGACGCGCCTGCCGAGGTACCAGCGGGTGTTGTCCTCGGTATTGCCGACCCCGCTATCCTGCCAGTGGCGGAGGCAGCGCAGCCAACCGCGACCGTGGTCGCCGACAGCCGTGAGCGCCTGAATATCCGACAGGAGCCGGCCGGTACGAGCCCGATCATCGCGACCACCACCGCCGGCACCGTCTTCCCTGTGATCGAGGTGCAGGAGGCGTGGGTGGGCATTGAACTTACCACAGGAGGCGTTGGGTGGGTCAGCCGACAGTACGTCACGCTCGCGGACCGGTAAGCGGCCGGCACGGCTTCACCTTGCTTGAGGTCTTGCTCGTCGTGGCCATCATTGGTGTCGTGGCTGGCATCTCTATTCCGGTCTACCAGAACTTCCAGGTGAAGAACGACCTCGACATTGCCGCTAACAGCATTGCCTCGTCGTTCCACCGGGCACGAACGCTCGCTACCTCGAGCGAGGGCGACAGCCGGTGGGGGGTGAGCATTCAGGCAGGCTCGATCACGGTCTTTCAGGGGACGAGCTACGCTAGCCGTAACAGTGCCTTCGACGAGGTGTTCAGCGTGCCTGCGACGATCACCCCATCCGGACTCGGCGAGGTGGTGTTCGACCAGTTGACGGGTACGGCGCTCTCGACCGGTACGGTCACCTTGACCGCCTCGACTGGTCGGGTTCGTACGGTGGCGATTACCGCCAAGGGCACGGTGAGCTACTGATGCGCCCTGCTGCCCAAGGAGGCTTCTCGCTCGTTGAGGCGCTCTTGGCTGCCGGTGCCTTCTCGCTCGTGGTGACGGTGCTCGCTGGTGCCCTCGTGCTTGGGCAACAGTCCTCGGTCGGATCCGGCAAGCGGAGCCGGGCCGTCGAGTTGGCCGAGGAAGGTGTCGAGGCGGTCCGCTCGATCCGTGACCAGGCGCTCAATGAGCTCCAGTACAGCCAGAGCGGCGTTGGGATCTCGAGTAATACCTGGGCGTTCCTCGGCGAGGGGACGACCGAGACGATCGATGAGTTTACCCGAACGACTACCTTCGCTGATGTCTGCCGTAACGGCAGTAAGGCGATTGTGGCCTGCCCAGGCAGCTACACCGATCCCCGGACGAAGCAGGTAACGGTGACGGTCACCTGGTCGGGAGGTCCGGCGGCAACCGGTAGTGTCTCACGGACGACTTACCTGACCGACTGGGAGGCCTCAACCTGGACGCAGACCGACTGGTCCGGCGGCTCGGGCCAGGCGACCTGGTCGGATATAACCCGCTTTGACAGCTCGGATGGGAATGTGAACACCTCGGTGGCCGGCGAGGTCACCTTGGCAGCCAGTGGGTCCGGCAGCCCAATTCCATGGTGGGACACGAGCTACGGCTTCCGTAAGCCCATCACCTTTGGCACGAGCCACTCGGCGCTCTCAACCGGGTATACCGTCGCGCTTGTCATGGACACCCGTCCCTCGACGACGAACGTCGAGCTGACGAGCGGCAACGATGTCCGGATCGTTTGGCAGCCGACGAGTGGTTCGGCCGTCGAGCTTGATCGGATCGGCAGCACCTGGGATTCTGCAACATCAAGTATCGAGTTCCGGTTGCAGTCCGACTTGGGCGCGAATGCAAACCTCGACAGCGACGGCTACTACTACGTTTATTACGGCAACGCGGCTGCCGGCACGCCACCGACGAACGAGATGAACGTCTACTACTTCGCCGACTTCTTCAACCGGACGAACTCCTCGACGATCGGGAACGGCTGGACGGAGTGGAACACTGGTGGCGGCAACGTCTCGATCGCCTCGAATACGGTCAATGTTGTCGGCAACAACGTGGCGCCGGCTGACGCGGGTATTAAACAGACTTTCCCCTTGGGGGCGATTACCGGTGACTTCACCGTGGCTTTCGATTGGACCATGCCGAGCAATACCGATGGTACTTGGGGGCACTATCTCAATGTCGGTAGCGCCATGGGAAACGGTTCGCGGACGAGTGGTGTCGGTCCCGGTATCTACAACGGTGAGGGGAGTCAGTTTGTGCCGAACGGTGTTGAGAATATTTCCAACGACCTCTCGGGCAACATGGAGAACGGTATTCATGGCGGACCACAGGCCATTCGCCTGGTCGTTGATGCGACCAACAAGGACTACGACTACTACCGGGGCGGTGTGCTGCGGGCCAGCAACCAGAACTGGGTGAATGCTGGTGCGACGATCAATCAGATCCGGATCGCGACTGACCGCTACGCCGTGGGCCAACCGGCCTTCGTGTACGATAACTTGAAGGTGACGCTCGATGTGGCCACCGGTCCGACGATGACCGGCGGGACCGAGGAGGCGCTGGCGAGCACGGCGATTACTGATGATACCCAGGCTGAGTTCAACGCTGGGACGTACACCGCCACCCAGTACGACACGGGCAACAGCTGGGTTGAGCTGACGGGCGCTGGTCAGACGGCCGGGACGGGCACGTATAGCTCGAAGATCTTCGACGCGGTGACGGCGGCTACCTGGAACAATAGCTTCGCCTGGACATCCGAACGCCCGACGAACAAAGAGTTGCCGAACAATGCGAGTGTTGCCGATTGGTGGGATGCCAGTTATGGGTATCGGAAAAAGATCACTTTCGGTACCAGTCACTCGGCACTTTCAGCCGGGTATACGACGACTCTAACGATGGACACCCGTCCTTCGACAACGAACGTCGAGCTAACGAGCGGCAACGATGTCCGGATCGTTTGGCAACCGACGAGCGGTGCGGCCGTCGAGCTCGACCGGATCGGCAGCACCTGGGATTCGGCGACCTCAAGTATCGAGTTCCGGCTGCAGTCGGCGATTGCGGCTAATCTCGATGAGGATACGGATGGGTCGTACTACGTCTATTACGGCAACGCGGCTGCCGGCACGCCGCCGACGAACGAGATGAACGTCTACTACTTCGCGGATTTCTTCAACCGGAGCAACTCATCAACCATCGGCAATGGCTGGACCGAGTGGACGACTGGCGGCGGCAACGTCTCGATCGCCTCGAATGCGATCAACGTGGTTGGCAACAATACCGGGCCAGCCGATGCGGGTATTAAACAGACCTTTCCCCTGGGTGCCTTGCCGGGTAACTTCACCCTGGCTTTCGATTGGACGATGCCATCGAACAGCGAGGGAACCTGGACGCACTATTTGAATGTTGGGAACTCGGCCACAATGACGGACTCATCGCGGACGACCGGCGTCGGTCCCGGTATCTACAACGGCGAGGGATCTCACTTCTCGCCGAACGGTACGACGAATATCAGCAATGATCTGACGGGCAACATGGAGAACAACGTCACGGGCGGCCCGTACGCGGTCCGGCTGGTGGTGAATACCAGTGCGCAGACGTACGACTACTACCGGGGCGGCATCTTACGGGCCTCGGGTCAGACCTACGCCACAGCCCAGGGCACGCTCGACCAGTTACGGATTGCCACCGACCAGTACGTCGCTGGTCAGCCCGCCTTCGTGTACGACAACCTGAAACTGACGCTCGATGTGGCGAGCGCGCCGACCATCTCGATTGGAGCCGAAGGGAGTAGTACGAGTGGAGAGAGTGGCTATCCAACTGGTAACGTCTCGATGTCGGGGAACGTTCTGCTACACCACCTGAATGAAACAGCCGGTGCAACCAGCTTTGCTGACAGCTCGGGCTACGGACGAAACGCGAGCTGTACTGGTGTGGCTTGTCCAACGAGCGGCGGCACGGGCAAGCTGAGTGCGGCGCCAACCTTCGACGGTGTTGACGACATGCTCACCAGTTCAGTTGATTTGACCCAGTGGCTCGGCGGGACTGCTTCCTTAAGCGTCTGGATCAAGACAACGCAGACCGGCAACGCCACGTTCTGGCAGGCGCCAGGTATTACCGGTGTCGAACAGTCTGGCGCGGGGAACGACATCTTCTGGGGCTGGCTTGATAACACCGGGCGTATTGGCTTCAAGGTCGGCGACGGCGCGGGTGTTCAGAGCACGGGCGCCGTCAACGACGGCCAGTGGCACCACATTGCCATGACGCGCAACGCGACGAGCGGCCAGATCACCCTCTATGTGGATGGCGCCCAGCATGGGCAAACCACCTCGGACACGGGTCTAAAGACGACCACCTTCGACGATTTCGGCGTGATCGGCGACACCGGCGGCTCACCAGTCTACTTTGCCGGTCAGCTGGACGAACTGTCAGTGTGGAATGCGGTTCTCTCAAGCACGCAGGTGACCGACCTCTACCGCCGGGCGGCCTTGCGCCTCAAGTTCCAGGTCCGATCCTGCAACGACAGTGCCTGTTCCGGAGAAACCTTCATCGGTCCAGACGGTACGGGTTCGAGCTACTACTCCGAACTGCAGAACGTGACCCTGACACCCTCGGCGGTCACGCTCGCGAACGTGCCCTCGAACCGGTACTTCCAGTACCAGGCAACGTTTGAAACGGACAATGCGAGCCTCTCGCCGGAACTCTTGAGCGTGACGACGAGCTACCCCACCGGCGGCAGTGGCGTGGGCAGTGGCTACCAGACCGCCGGCAGCCTCGTCTCCTCGGCGTTCAACCTCACGGACGCCTCGCCCGTCGAGGTGCTCGAGTGGGACGAGGTAGTGCCAAGCTGTAGTCCGGCGTGCACCGTCAAGCTACAGGTTCGAACCGCGCCCGATGCGAGCGGCAGCCCAGGCACCTGGACGGCGTGGTACGGAGCAACTGGGATCGGTACCTACTTCACGGCGGCCAGCGGCACACGCCTGCCAGTTGCACTTAATGGGAACCGCTGGGTCCAGTACCGGGTGGAGCTGGCGGGCGACGGCGCGAGTACGCCGACCCTGCAAGCCACTCGGCTGTACTACCGGTAAACTACGCCTATGCACACGACCCGCTCCCAATCCGGCTTCACGCTCATTGAGCTCCTGCTGTACTTGGGCATCATGGCCATTGTCCTGAGCGGGGTTTCGTTCTTCTTCGTCTCGTTACTGGAGGCCCGCGTGAAGCACCAGACGATTAGCGAGGTTGAGCAGCAAGGACAGCAGGTGATGACCACGATAACCCAGACGATTCGGAACGCTCAGAACATTACCAGTCCGACCACTGGCGTGAGTGGCAGCAGCCTGACGCTCGATGTCGTCTCGGCAAGCCTTGATCCGACCATCTTCGACCTGTCCGGCGGCTTGATCCGTGTGACCGAGGGGGCGGGTGCCGCCCAGGCGCTCACCACCTCGGCGGTGACGGCCTCCGGCCTGACCATCGACAATCTCACCCGGCCGACGACGCAGGGCGTGTTGCGCGTCCAATTTACGCTCACGAAGACGGGTACGAGCGGCCGGAATGAGTTTACCTACACGAAGACGTTCCGGGGCAGTGCGAGTCTCCGCCAATGACACACCAACCAACCACGCAGGCAGGCTTCATTACGCTCTTGACGGTGCTCATCGTGAGCGCGGTCGGTGTGGCGATCGGCACCTCGCTGCTGCTCGTGGGTATCGCGAGCGGCCGGTCCAGCCTGAGCGCGCAGCAGTCGAAGCAGGCCGCTGCTTTGGCGGATGCTTGTGCGGAAGAGGCGTTGCAGCAGCTAGCGTTCTCGCCGGGTTACACCGGACCGACCAGCCTCTCGTTCGGCGCGGGCTCATGCACCGCCACGATCACCGTCGGGAGCGGCGATGTCCGGACGATCGATGCGACCGGGACCGTCGTGACAGTGGTGCGGAAGGTGAAGGTGGTGACGAGCCAGCTTACGCCCAAAATCGTCGTCAGTTCCTGGCAGGAAGTGGCCAGCTTCTAAGCTATCCACTAGCGGTGTTTGGCGTCTGCTGGGATACTGACAGTACGTAGGAGGAGGGACAGGATGAGGCAGCAGCGCGGGTTTACCTTGCTTGAGATTCTCGTCGTAGTAGCAGCCATTAGCTTGCTGGCCGGCATCGTGATCGTGGCCCTGAACCCCTCGAAGCAGCTGGCTGAGACCCGGAACGCCCAGCGCCGGGTGGACGTGAACACGATCTTGAACGGCATCTACCAGTACGCGATCGATGCCGGTGCACTGCCCGCCTCGATCACCACAACCTCCACGGATATCTGCAAGACCGGTGGCAGCTGCGCCGGCCTGATCGACCTCGCTGACCTCACGACGAACGGTACGTACTTGGTCGGCATGCCTCTCGACCCCACTGGCTCCACGACCAACGGTACCGGTTATTTTGTGTCGAAGAATGCGAACGGCCGCGTGACCGTCACGGCGCCAAGTGCCGAGCAGGGCGCGAGCATCACCGTGACCCGCTAGCTCGACATCTTCCGATCGACCAGATACGATACCTACAATACAAACAGCGTGGTTTCAAAGACGCACGTCGAATACCCGACGGCGCAGAAGTAATCATCAAGGAGGCGTATGCAACGAGCGTTGGCAGGTCGGCGAGGGTTCACCCTCTTGGAAATTCTGTTGGTGGTGGGTGCCATCGCGATTATTGCCGGCATCGTGATCTTGGCGATCAACCCCTCGAAGCAGCTGGCTGAGACCCGGAACGCCCAGCGTCGGGTGGACGTGAACACGATCTTGAATGGTGTCTACCAGTACGCGATCGACAACAACGGCACGCTTCCGGCCTCGATCACCACGACCGCTACCGGTGTGTGCAAGACTGGTGGCACCTGCACTGGCCTCATCGACCTTTCGGTCTTGACGGCGAGCAGCACGTACCTGGTTTCCATGCCGATTGACCCAACGGGTTCGACGACGAACAGCACAGGGTACAACATTTCAAAGAACGCGAACGGCCGCGTGACGGTCGCTGCGCCGAGTGCAGAGCAGAGCGCAACCATCAGCGTGACGCGGTAAGTCGACGGACCAAGGGAGGCGGCCCATGGACTGCGAGCACGGCAACTGCCACCGACCGACGATTCCTGGGACGAGGCGGCTGCACCGTCACCTGCACGAGAACGTCTCATGGTACCGGGATTGGCACCACCACCCGTTGCGTCCCCACACGCATTTGGCGGTGTTGGTAGTGAGTCTCCTCATCCTTGGTACGGTCGTCCTCACGCCCTCGAAAACCGGCTTGAAGGCAGAGATCCGTGGTATGTCGGTCGCCGGCCGGCTCGTCGACGCAGCAGGACAGCCGGTCCGTGATGGCAGCCACCAGGCCGTTTTTCGTCTGTACCCTGTTGAACAAGGTGGGATTGCGCAGTGGACCGAGGTCCACGAGGGCGAACACCGGCTCTTAACGGTCAATGGGTATTACACCGTTGAGCTAGGCCTGCTGAACCGGTTCAACACCGAAATCGCCAACCGAGAGTACCTGGGTGTAGCCCTCGACGGCGGCCCAGAGTTACTCCCGCGGCTCCTCGTTGACCCAGTAGCACTCGAGGGTATCCGGCAAGACTAGACAAGTGAAGGGGAGGGGCGTGTCAACGACGACGAACAGAACCAGGCCGCTCTGGACGATCCGCTTGCGCTTGCTCGTAAGCTTCTTCGTTATCTTCTTGACGCTCGCCGGGTACGGCTTGTACATCTCGAACGCCACCCAGCACATCCACCACGATCTGGTGCTCGCACAGCAGCGGAACGAACAGTACAAGCTGCTGTGGATGATGAAGTATTTCAACCGCCACATGACCGGCAAGGTCCGCGGTGTCGTCTTTACGCAGTCGGACGAGGTACGGGAGCGGTTACGGCGGGAGTACGATATTACCCTTGCCCAGTACGACGAGGTGGTCGATCAACTGCGGCGCGGCGCAGTCTCCCAAGCTGAATTCAGCCTGATTGATGATCTGGATCGCGCTGGCCAGCAGTTGCGTCTCAATGAATCAACCATGCTTGCTGCGGTGCTGGCGGGCGATGCCGCGGCGGCTCGAACGTTGGCGCGTGATCAGTACGTGGCCCACGAGGCGGTTTTCGTCGATCAGGCCGATCGGCTCCTTGAGCGGGAGGGCGTGAGCATCGCGACGAGCGTCAACCTCCTACGTGAGCGCTCCCTGAACCTTGACATGATCAGCTTCGTGATCCTGTCGATCCTGCTAAGCCTTATCCTATTCATCTACTTCCTCATTTACCGGCACGTCATCCAGCCGATTCATGCGCTGGCAGTGGTCACGGGTAAGTTCGCGGCCGGTGACTTCGCGGTCCGGGCGCCGGTGCATACGCACGATGAGATCGGTACCTTGGCCGCCACCTTCAATGAGATGGGCGAGCGACTCGACAAACGTGCTCGAGAGTTAGAGCTCGCGAAGCAGAACCTGGAGTCCGAGGTTGAGCGCCGTACAACCGAGCTTGAGGCAAAGGTGCAAGAGCTTGAGCGGTTCAACAAGTTTGCGATCGGCCGGGAGCTGAAGATGGCCGAGCTCAAGAAGCAGCTGAAGCGATTGCAGGGGCCACGCCATGCGGCGTAGCTGGCGTGACCGCCTCGCCAGCGTGTTGCGACTCGACCACTACCCACCCGGTACCGACAGCGCCACGGCCAGGCAATGCCTGGTCTTGCAGATCTTCATCCTCATTGGGGCAGTGCCAATGCTGCTCTTTGGCGCGGTCAATGTGGGGCTCGGCCACCCGGTGCGGGGGCTCATCGAGATACTGGCCTCGGGGGTATTCTTCCTGACGCTGCTCTACATTCGCCGGACCGCCAACTATCGGTTTGCCAGTGACAGCGTCTTAGTGGTGCTCACGAGCGTCCTCCTCATGCTGTTTGTCACGGGTGGTCTGGCTCGGACGGGTGTCTTCTGGTTCTTCGCCTTTCCGGTCGTGGCGTTCTTCTTGAAGGGGAAGCACTACGGCCTGCTCTGGATCCTTGGCTTCCTAGCATCCATTCTGGCGCTCCACATTGGGTACCAGTGGAACTTCCTGACGATCAGCTACGAGCCGGTCGAGATCCGGCAGCTGATTGCGGCCTTGATTGCCGTCTCGAGCCTCGTGTATGCCTTCTACCATTTCATCCACGAGCAGGACCGTGACATTCTCGTGCGGCGTGAGCGCACCCTGCTTGAGGGCAATCGGCAGCTCCGTGAGCAGCTCAGGGAGCAGGAGGAAGTGCAGCTGCACCAGCAGGAGCTCATCGGCACGATCGATAAGACGATTACCGATGTGCAGACCAAGAACGCTGATCTCGAGAACGCCAAGCTCGCCATGTTGAACGTCCTCGAGGATCTTGAGGATGAGCGGCGACGGACGCTCGAGAACGAACACAAGGTCGAGGCAATTCTCGCCAGTATCGGTGAAGGCATTGTGGCAACCGACGATCAGAACCTCATCATCGTGGCGAATGAGCAGGCGGCGGCGCTGCTTGGATTCTCGATGAAAGAGCTGCTTGGCGCGCCGTACTTTGACCGGGTAGTACCCGTGACTGACGATGGCAAGGTGGTGCTAGAGACCAAACGCCCGTTCAGCCAAGCCCTCCGCTCAGGCCAGCCGGTGACCGACTCGACCCTGTCGTACACCCGGAAAGACGGTACGACCTTCCCCGTCTCGATCACCGCCTCGCCGGTGGAAATCGATGGCAAGCAGATCGGTGGTATCGTCGTCTTCCGCGATATTACGAAGGAGCGTCAGATCGATAAGGCGAAGACCGAGTTCGTCTCACTGGCCTCACACCAGCTCCGGACCCCGCTGTCGGCGATTGGCTGGTACGTCGAGATGCTGCTCTCGGGCGACGCTGGCCCGCTCACGAAGGACCAACTGGCGTACCTGAAAGAGATCCAGCATGGCGGCAAGCGGCTCGTCGATATGGTCAACTCGCTCCTCAATGTCTCGCGGATTGAGCTTGGTACCTTCATGGTCGAACCGAAGCCGACGAATCCAATTGAGATTGCCAACGGCGTGCTGGGCGAGGTCAAGGGCCTGATTGAGCAGAAGCAGCTGAAGTTGGTGACGAAGTTTGCCAAGGATATTCCGGTCATGAACCTTGATCCGCACCTGCTCGAGATCATCCTGCAGAACCTCGTCTCGAACTCGGTGAAGTACACGCCAGAGCAGGGGACGATCACCGTGACGCTGTCGGTTGCCAAGAACGCGCTGGGCATCCGGGTTGCGGACACAGGTATCGGGATTCCGAAGGAGCAGCAAGGGCGCATCTTCGAAAAGCTGTTCCGGGCCGACAACGTCCGCGCGACGGATACCGACGGTACTGGCTTGGGCCTGTACATGGTCAAGCAGATCCTGACTGAGGTCGGTGGTTCGATCCAGCTGGAGTCGGCGCTCAATAAGGGGACGACGATGACGGTGGCACTGCCGCTCGTCGGTATGAAGTCCCGGAAAGGGACACGGAGGCTCTCATGAGTGTTGTGCCTGATCGAACGATCCGTTTGCTACTAGTAATCATCGCCGTGGCGATGGGGCTTTATGTGCTCGGCTGGAACCCGGCGGTGCGGCCAACGGCGGTGGACGCGCCTACGACGGCCGCTGGCCTGCAGGCGCAGGTGACAATGCTGGAGGCCGAGTTATCGACAACCTACGTCCAACTCACACAGCGCTACCTGGCACAAGGCAACCTGCTGCAGGCAAAAACCACGGCACAGGCGGGTTTGCGCCACTTTCCCACGAACCTGGACCTCCTCCGGTTACACGCTGATTTGGAGGCGCAGTACTAACTTTGTTGTCGCACGATTGTGCGGTAGGATCGGTGCATGGCACTCTATCGGACCTACCGTCCGCAGACCTTCTCGTCCGTGGTCGGTCAAGACCACGTCAAACAAACCCTGGCGAATGCCCTCGCCCACGGATTGGTGGCGCACGCCTACCTCTTCTCGGGCCCTCGTGGCAGTGGCAAAACCTCGATCGCCCGGATTCTTGCCATGGCAGTCAACTGTCCACATCGGACCGAGGCGGGCGAGCCGTGCAGTAGCTGTCCGAGCTGCAGCGCGATCCGTGGCGGCCACAGCCTTGCGGTGATCGAGATCGATGCGGCCTCGAACCGTGGTATCGACGAGATCCGCCAGCTCAGGGAGACGATTGCGCTGGCGCCGGGTGCGGGTGCGCTGAAGAAGGTGTACATCATCGATGAAGTCCACATGCTCACGAAAGAGGCGTTCAATGCCCTGCTGAAGACGCTTGAGGAGCCTCCAGCTCACGCGCTCTTCGTTCTGGCAACGACAGAACTGCATCGGGTACCGGATACGATCATTTCGCGCGTCCAGCACTTCGAGTTCAAGC
>CAYZPG010000007.1:0-3718 GCA_964480605.1 uncultured Candidatus Saccharibacteria bacterium
CTGGCCAGGAAGAGCTCTTCGGGACAGCCCTGGCTGGCGGCGCACCCGTCCCTTTTGAGTTGATCCAGTCGAACAACGACCTGTATCTGCGCATGCCGGACAGTGATCCAGCTGACCAGTGGCAGAAGCTGTCATTCACGCAGCTGTCCGATCTGGGCATAAAGGGGAATGGCTGGTCGGCCTTGGTGAGTGCGCTCACCCAGTCGCTTACGAAGGGTAAGCGGTTGCCGAAGGCGCAGCTCGAGAATGTTTCGACCAAGGGGTACGAGACCTCGGTCGCTGCGAACGCCGTCGTGGCACCCTTCAGTACGACAGTAGTTGGCAATGAGCAGGTGCTGGTCGCCAAGACGCAGATTGGGACGGGTGACAAGCGGCCCTACCAGCTGACGCTCGACGGACCGATTGCTACCAGCTCGTTTCAGGGCACGATTCACGCGACGGCGAACTTTGCCTCGTTTGGACAGGTGACGGGTCTGTCGGTACCGCCGGCTGACAAGGTAAAAGCCACCTCACCTCTGCTCTTCATGAGCGAGCATGGTCTCTTGAAGGCTGACAGCATTATCGGCCGCGATGTCCAGCGCAAGGCCGACCTGCGGGCGATTGCGGTCGCACTCGTTGAGTACGCGGCAGCCCAGCGGCCGTTCGCCTACCCGCAGACCCAGGGCGTCGTGAAGCTCGATCCCGGCTCGGAGATCGCCAACCTGCTCCAGCCGTACCTGGCCACGATCCCCACTGATCCCCTGGCTGGTACGCGCTACTATGGGTACCGTTCGAGCGGCAGCGGCTTCGAGCTGACGGCTTCGCTCGAGAACACGGCCGACGCAGCCGCAACGGTCGAGGGTAGTTTGGCGCTCTACCGCGTGAAGTCGCAGTAACCCTTTGAAATTGCAACGGGTTCGAGTAGCATGAGCACATACAGAAAGGAACGGCTATGACATTCGTGTGGATTCTCGTTGGCATTTTGGCACTTGGACTCGTCTGGGTGATCGCTGCGTACAACGGCTTGGTCTCGCTCAAGAACCGGACCGACGAGGCCTGGAGCGACATCGATGTGCAGCTGAAGCGCCGCTACGACCTTATTCCAAACTTGGTTGAGACCGTGAAGGGGTACGCGAAGCACGAGAAGCAGGTGTTTGAAGAGGTGACGAAGGCTCGGACTGCCGCGATGGGCGCTGGCACCTTGCACGACAAGGCTGCCAAGGAAAACATGCTCACGGATGCCCTGAAGAGCGTCTTCGCCATTGCCGAGAACTACCCGGATCTCAAAGCCAGCCAGAACTTCCTGAGCCTGCAGGGCGAACTGACCGATACCGAGGACAAGATCGAGGCCGCTCGCCGCTTCTACAATGGTAATGTCCGTGACTTCAATACGCAGCTCCAGACCTTCCCGACCAACATGATCGCCCAAAACCTCGGCTTCAAGTCTCGTGAGTTCTTCGAGGCTGGTGCCGGGGAGCGGGAAGCAGTCAAAGTAGACTTCAGTAAATAGGAGGGAGTATGGCAGACGAGATGAAAAAGTCGGCGGGCGGCGCGAATGACGTGGAGGAGAACAAGTTGTGGGCGGTGCTAGGGTACCTAGGTATTCTGTGTCTGATTCCACTCTTGGGAAAGAAGGATTCACCGTTCGCGCAGTACCATGCGAAGCAAGGACTGGTCTTGCTGCTGGGCTGGGTTGTGTCCTGGGTTCCAGTCATTGGTTGGATCATCTGGCTTGGCGTCGCACTGTTGTCGATCCTGGGCATTATCAATGCATTGAGTGGCAAAACCACACCGTTGCCCTTGGTTGGCAGCTACGCCGAGAAGCTCAATATCTAAATCGTTCCCGGTACAGCGAGGCAAGCGCGCGGTTGACCGCGCGCTTGTTGTGCGTAGGATAGAGCTATGAGTGCAGAACGCATCCTCGCAGAAAGTTGGCAGCTGTTCCGTGCGCACTGGCGCTACTTGGGCGTGATTGCCGCGATCAATCTCGTGGTGGCGCTCATCCTGAGCGTCACGGTAACCTTTTTTGGCGTCACGAGTCTCATCAGCCTGGCTGCGCACCTGCTTGGCGGCGGTAGTCCGCAGGTGAATGTCGCCATCTTCTTGGCGTTTTTGGCGCTGCTGGCGGCCTTGCTGGCACCAATACTCACCGGGGCATCGGCGGCAGCGGCCAAGGCCGTGCTGGGCAACAAGGCACCACGAGATGTCAGCCTGCCGTACCGTCAATCGGTTGCTGCGTACACCAGCTTGTTGCCCGTCACGCTTGTGGCAGGGTCGGCGATTATCGTTGGCTTCA
Organism: uncultured Candidatus Saccharibacteria bacterium; assembly: GCA_964480605.1. GTDB lineage: Bacteria > Patescibacteriota > UBA1384 > JACPKC01 > JACPKC01 > JBBUCD01. The sequence goes on from CAYZPG010000007.1 coordinate 2,276, forward strand.
TACTGCTCATCATTCCTGGTCTGGTTGCCCTGGTGGCCTTTGCCCCAGCGCTCTACTTGGTGCTGGCAGAAGGTGGTACGCCGGGCGCGGTACTTACTCGTTCGATCGAGCTGGCAAGGGCACATGCAGTCACGCTCTGCCTGCTTCTGATCGCACTTGGCTTGCTGTCGATGCTGAGCTCCTGGCTGTTGGGCGGCGTGCCACGGATCGGCGACCTGCTCGCTGGGTACGGCCAGTCGCTCATCGCGGTGTTTTCGATGCTCACGATCGCGGTTTTTCACCGCCACGCCACACGGCCAGCGTAGGCCCTCCAAACCTGGTGGCAAGCCCCTAAGACTGGTACCATACGGGGTATGTACACCGAGATTGCGTCCAATAAGTGGAAGAGTGTCGGCCTGCTTGCTGGGTTCTTGCTGTTCGTCATTGGCTTGGGTTGGGGGATCTCACTCTACTACGGTGAGCCCTCGATTCTCATCGTCGCGGTCGTCATCTCGGTTGGCCAGGCCGTTGCGAGCTACTTCTTCGCCGACAGCATCGCGCTCTCTATGTCGGGTGCCCAAGAAGCGCCACGCAAGGAGCCATTCCTGACGCTTCACCGCGAGGTGGAAAATTTGGCGATCACGGCCGGCTTACCGAAGCCACGCGTCTACGTGATCCACGATCCGGCGCCAAACGCCTTCGCGACCGGTCGAGATCCGGAGCATGCCGCCATCGCCGTGACAACAGGTCTGTTAGAGCGACTCAACAAAACCGAGCTCGAAGGCGTCATCGCTCATGAGCTGTCGCACATCGGCAACTACGACATCCGGGTCATGACGATGGTTGTCGTGCTCGTCGGAGTGGTCAGCTTGCTCTCAGACTTCTTTCTGCGGAGTTTGTGGTGGGGTGGGAATCGCCGGGAGCGCAACAGTGATGGCAACCAGTTCATGCTCTTGGCGATCGTGATTGCCGCGGTGTTGGCGCCATTGGCGGCCATACTCATCCAGCTCGCCGTGTCGCGCAAACGCGAGTATCTGGCCGATGCGACTGGCTCGCTCATGACCAGGTATCCTGAGGGGTTGGCGAGTGCGCTTGAGAAGATTGCCACGAGTCCGCACAAGCTCCAGCACCTCTCGAGTGCCACGAACCACCTGTACATCGAAAATCCGCTCACCGAAGATGAGGAAGCGTCATTCTTCGTCCGTATCTTCTCTACCCACCCGCCGGTGAAGGAGCGGATTAAGCGTCTGCGGGCGATGATTGCCAAATGACCAAGGCGCAGGCGAAAGAGCGGCTGGTGAAGTTGCGGGCCGAGATCGACCGGATCCGGTACCACTACCACGTGCTCGACGAGTCGATCGTGTCCGACTCGGTCAAAGACAGCTTGCAGCATGAGCTTATGGAGATCGAGACGCAGTTTCCAGATCTCATTACGCCAGATAGTCCGAGCCAGCGGGTGGCTGG
>CAYZPG010000007.1:3818-9376 GCA_964480605.1 uncultured Candidatus Saccharibacteria bacterium
CTGCTGCCATCGCACAAGCTGGTCCACCGACTGCTCGACGCCCTCGGATTCCAAACCTCACCGGCGTTGGCCTGCGATGACCTTGCGGCTGTTGAACGCTTCCAGGACAAGTATCGGCAACAGCGCGACGCATTGCCGTACTGGATTGACGGTGTGGTGGTGGCGGTCAACCGAACCGACGTCTTCAAGCGGTTGGGTGTGGTTGGCAAGGCACCACGGGGCATCGTGGCCTACAAGTTTGCCGCCGAAGAGGTGACTACGACCCTGCTTGACATCCACGTCCAGGTTGGTCGGACCGGCGCATTGACGCCGGTGGCGATCCTGACGCCCGTACACGTGGCGGGCACGACGGTCAGTCGGGCCACGCTCCACAACGAGGATGAAATCAGTCGGAAAGACATCCGGATTGGCGACACAGTCGTTGTGCGGAAGGCCGGTGATGTGATCCCTGAAATCGTCGGTCCGCTCGTGCGATTGCGGACTGGCAAAGAGCGGCAGTTTCGCATGCCGCGTCGTTGCCCAATCTGTAACTTCGAGGTTGAGCGAAAACCGGGCGAGGCAGCGAGCCGGTGCACGAATCCCGACTGCTACGCTCAAAATGCTGAGCAGCTACGACACTTCGTCGGCCGGGGCGGCTTCGATATCGAGGGCCTGGGACCACAAATTCTCGAAGCGCTCATCAGTGCCGAGCTCATAGAAGATGCCGCTGATCTCTTCGAGCTGGCCGAGGGCGACCTGATTCCTCTGGAACGATTTGCCGAGCAATCCTCGAAGAACCTGGTCGCCTCGATCCAGCGGAGCAAGCGTATACCATTCAGTAAGTTTCTGTACGCCTTAGGCATTCGCCATGTTGGTACGACAACGGCGAATGATTTGGCAGAGCACTTCGAAACGCTCGACGCCTTGACAGCGGCTAGTCTCGAGGATCTGAAGGCCGTTGAGGGGATTGGCGATATCGTCGCCGAGAGCGTCCACGCATGGTTGCAGAATCCCGCCCACGCCAAGCTCTTGCGGCAGCTCATGGCCAACGGTGTTGAGATCCAGCGCCCAGCCCGCAGGTCCCAGAATCTGGCCGGCAAGACGCTGGTGGTGACCGGCACGCTCGAATCCTTCTCGCGCGAGGAAGCGGAGGCTCAGATCCGTGCCCACGGCGGCAAGGCCTCGGGTTCCGTGAGTGCGAGCACCGACTACGTTGTCGTCGGCGAGAACGCCGGCAGCAAGGCCGAGAAGGCTCAAAAGCTCGGGGTGCCGATGATTGACGAGGCCGCGTTCAAGAAATTGCTCCAGTAGTTTTTTCTTCTCTGTGCTGGTATTCTTCGCCGGCAAATTAACAGTTAGGAGAGAGGTGAATGTGTGAGTTCAAGATAGAGGGGCTTGGTGAATTCTCCTTTGTACCATTCTTGGATGCACCGGTTTTGTTTGACATGCGATGTGCAGAAATGGCTCGTCAACGAAGAACGGTGAAGCAATTGAGGCGCGAACTCTCTGCAATGCTACGTAGGAAAGGGGCAACGGTGCCGGAGTTCACGCTTATGATGGAATATATAATTTTGCGCCATCAAAGTTTTATCCAGCTGTGCCAGAGTATGGTAGGGGCCAGTCTTTTCGGACAGCTGAGTGAGAGCTTTGCGCCTGAATACGGCGCAATTCGATCGGGTCGGATTGAAGCACCGAGCTTTCGTCCAAACCATTCCCCAGAAGTAGCTTATTGGAGCCAAGCAGAGGTCAAGCGGTACCGAGCGCTTGCAGGTGGTTGCGAATTCTCGCGTTCAACCAGGGGGTGCCATGTTCCCAAACTGTGCCTTCAAATTACGAAATGTTTTTCTGAGCAATACCCCTATTATACGCCCGGAGGTGGTGCTACTGCGCACTGCGCTCTCGAAGGTGATGGGCGTATTTCCTTCTGTTTCGGATTCCCCCGCGAGGGAATAGTTGATATGGGAGAGTTTTTGGGCGAGGTCCGGTCGAAGGTTCAAGAATGGGTCTACGCATTCCAGTTGTCGGTCGAGCAGGTCACTACATAAAGACAAACGATCCATATTAACTGCCTTTGCCAAGGGCAGTTTTTTCTTGCCAGCAGCAAGGCCGAGAAGGCCAAGAAACTTGGGGTGGCAGTGCTTGATGAGGCGGGTTTCAAGCGTCTGTTGCAGGACTAGGTACAGTTTTTGAAAATCCTCGTTTTACGCTTGTGATAAACCTATTTTATTGACATATTCGTAGTAACTAGGACTGCACCGAAGGGGTGCAGTCGGTTGTTTCAAAAATACAAAGGAGGAAAGAACCTTGTTCTTGCCACTCAAAGCAGAGCAATTCGGGTCAGTTCCCCGATACGAAAATGGGAAATTGCCCAATCCTGAGGGGGGTGCGGTCAACTGGGCGCTTTTGGTGCATCCAGATCTCAGTGAGCTGCGACTGATTCGGCCGAACGATCCAACGGTCGAGCGGAGCATTGCCCGGGCGGAAGCGTACTACAACACGCACCACCGTCCTGGCGGCATGATTCATCCCTACTACGAGAACCAGGGGGTGGAAATTATTGGCCTGTTGCGACATGAGGCGAAGGGTGGTCGCGTAAGCCACGGCGCTATTATTCAGGTGCCGTACTTCTCCGATTCCTTCCGGTTTGCGATGACGGATGCAGCTGATCCGCGGTACGACGAAGCGTTTAAAGCAAAGGCACGGGCGAAGAAAAAGGACATCTTCTCTCGTGGTCTCGTACCAGCGCTCGAACTCGCCAAGGAGATTGGTGCGGGTTATGTCGGCTATGGCAAGCTGACCAGCAGCCTTACGACCAATGGTCAGGAGCTTGATGATCTTGGCATATTGCCGGGCACATCGGGCAATTCCTACACGGCCTGGGCAGTCTTCCAGTCGACAACAAAGGTCTTTCGCAAGCTCATGCCGGTGAAATACTTCTCGCGTACGGGGACGCTCTTATTCATTGGCTCAACCGGAGCGGTTGGCCGGCCAGCCTGCGAGCTGCTGGCTCCGCGGTTCAGCCGGGGTGAGATCATCTTGGGTTGCCAGAATACACCGGCATCGATTGCCCGGGCGAAACGGATGAAACGCATCCTGGTGCAGGAGATTGGTATTGCTGATTCGCGTGTTTTCGTTGAATGGGACATCAATGCGGTATTGCCGCGGGCTGACGTAACCGTTGTGGCAACGTCTGCGGTCGGCAAGCAGGAATTTCCAATCGATTGGACGCGTGCCAAGCCAGGCAGCTGCTTGTGTGACATCAGTCGCCCGAGCGCGTTGTCTGGAGAAGCCGGAGCGGTTGAACACTTTTTCGCGTTCGATGGCTCATACGTCTTGATGCCTGGAGGGTTCAAGGATTCGTCGTACGTCATTTACGGCGACAGGCCGGACATGGCGCTGGCTTGCTTAGCCGAAACGGCGGGTGCTGGATTGGCGGGTCTCAGGCTCAGTCAGAGCATTGGGACTGATCGTTCCGCAGTGCTGGCGCGGAAGGTATTTGCCCAGCTCCAACAGTTGGGTTTTGCGATTGCCGAGCCGCGCTGGGAAGGCAAGGTCATCCCCGAATCGCGGTACGCCGACGTGCGTAGGTACGGTCGAAATCATAGCAAGCGAGCGAGAAGCTCACTCCTCGTGCCATTTGGCCCATTGGGTCAGTCGGCACACTGACTACTTCTTGACAGCTTCCAGGTGCGTCCATCGTGACGCACCTTTTCTTTTTCTCCTTGAGAAAGACTGGGAAAAAGCGTAGGCTGTAGCCATATGAGCCCCGATGAGATTCGTAATTTGGCTGCCTTGGCACGGCTTGAGCTCTCAGACGACGAGGTTGCGGCGCAGGGCAAGGACATGGATGCGATTCTTGGTTACATCAAGCAGCTTGATGAGGTGGATGTGGCCGATGTGGCGCCAACGAGTCAGGTCACGGGTCTGATAAATGTATTGCGGGCGGACGACGTGGTTGAACGAAGCGACGAGGAAGCGTTCGCGCGACGAGCTGAGCTGCTTGCGGCAGCGCCGGATGCCAATGACGGGTACGTTCGCGTGCCCGGTGTCTTTGCGGCCGGGAGTGACGAATGATTGATGTGCTGACGATTGCCGAGGCGGGGAAACGGTTAGCAGCCGGCGAGTTCTCGGCGAAAGAATTGGCGGAAGAGCAGCTGGAGCGGATTGCCGAACACAATCCCACGCTTAATGCCTTCCTGTCGGTAGACCGGGAGGGTGCGGTTGCCGCTGCCGAGGCGGCCGATGAGCGCCGAGCAGCCGGCACCTCGCTCGGTCCGCTCGATGGGATCCCGATCTCGGTCAAGGACGTGATCGTAACCAAGGGGATCGAGACAACGGCGGCCTCGAAGATGCTGGAAGGTTTTGTACCGGCCTACGATGCAACGGTTGTTGCCCGTCTCAAAGCCGCGGGAGCTGTCATTCTAGGGAAGAATAACTGCGATGCCTGGGCGCATGGTTCGAGCACCGAGAATTCGGATTTCGGCCCCTCGAAGAATCCATGGGATCTGGCACGCGTGCCAGGTGGTTCGTCGGGCGGTTCGGCCGTGGCCGTAGCTGGCGGGTTGGGGTTGGCCTCGATTGGGACTGACACGGGTGGTTCGATCCGCCAGCCAGCTGCCTTGACTGGCACGACTGGCTTGAAGCCGACCTACGGCCGCTTGTCGCGCCACGGCTTGATTGCCATGGCCTCGTCACTCGACTGTCCCGGCCCGTTCACGCGTACCGCGGAAGATGCGGCGACACTGCTGCACGTGCTCTCGACCGTTGATCCACTCGACAGTACGACACTGCCTGAGGGCCGTTTCCCACTCATGGGCCTAGGTGACCAGCCCCAGCCCTTGCAGGGCTTGAAGGTCGGTTTGCCCAAGGAATACTTTGCCGATGGCCTTGATGCCGCCGTTGCGGCGCAGGTGCAGGCGGCCATCCGGCAGCTTGAGGCATTGGGCGCCACCACAGTTGAGGTCTCATTGCCGACCACGCCGTACGCCCTGGCCGCCTACTACATCATCATGCCGGCCGAGGTCTCGAGCAACTTGGCCCGCTACGACGGCGTCCGGTACGGCTACCGCAGCCAGGCCGCCACTGATCTGGCCAGCATCTACTTGCAATCCCGCTCCGAAGGGTTTGGTGCCGAAGCGAAACGGCGGATCATGCTTGGCACCTTTGTGCTCTCGCACGGTTACTATGACGCCTACTACACGAAAGCCATGAAGGTCCGCACGAAGCTGATTGATGACTTCACCCGGGTTTTTGGCGAGGTTGATCTGCTCGCTACCCCGACGACGCCAACACCCGCCTTTAAATTCGGCGAGAAGACGGCTGATCCATTGGCCATGTACCTCGAAGATGTCTACACCGTCTCAGCCAACTTGGCCGGTATCCCAGGGATCTCGGTTCCCTGTGGCGTTGTTGAACGCGATGGCGCCGAGCTGCCGGTTGGTTTACAGCTGTTGGGGCCGCAGCTCGGTGAAGAAGTCATCCTGCGGGCGGCCATGGCCTACCAGCGTGAAACAGATTGGCACTTGAAACGACCGAAGGGATTCGTCCGATGAGCTACCAGAGAAGCGCATACCGAGGGA
>CAYZPG010000007.1:9476-21160 GCA_964480605.1 uncultured Candidatus Saccharibacteria bacterium
ACCCAGTACGAAACCATCATTGGGATGGAAATCCATGCCGAGCTGGCTACCCGGACGAAGATGTTCTGCAGCTGTTTGAACGCGCCCTTCGTTTCAGCGCCGAACACGAACGTCTGCCCGCTCTGCCTGGGTATGCCCGGCACCTTGCCTGTCATGAACCGCCAGGCGGTGGAGTGGACAGTTGATCTGGGGTTCGATCTTGGTGCGACGGTCGCTGAATTCACCAAGTGGGATCGGAAGAACTACTTCTACCCCGACCTCCCGAAGGGCTACCAGATTAGTCAGTATGATTTGCCGCTCCTGTCTGGTGGGGCGATCGAGTTTGTCGACGCCTCGGGTCAGGTGAAGCGGATCGCGCTGACACGGATCCATCTCGAAGAAGATACGGGTAAGCTTGTCCACCTGCCTACCGGACAGGCAGGCGCCGATGACGGCTCCAGCCTGGTCGACTACAACCGGGCGGGCGTGCCGCTGTTGGAGCTTGTTTCCGAGCCTGAGTTGCGGAGTGCCGATGACGCCAAGCGGTTCTGCCAAACGTACCAATTCATCTTGCAGCGGCGCGGCCTCTCGACGGCTGACATGGAGAAGGGTGAGTTGCGGTGCGAGGCGAATATCTCGGTTCGACCAGTCGGCACGACGGAGTTCGGGACCAAGGTCGAGGTGAAGAATCTCAACTCGTTCCGGGCGATGGAACGGGCGATTACATACGAGGTAGCACGACAGATTGCTGCGATCGAGGCGGGCGAGCCGCTCTTCCAGGAAACCCGTGGCTGGGATGAGGCGAAGCAACAAACCTACGTCCAGCGTCGCAAGGAAACCGCGGCTGACTACCGCTACTTCCCCGAGCCTGACCTGCCGCCCGTCACCCCTTCGTCGCTCTGGGATCTTGTCGCGAAGGCACGTGCTGCCCATCCGTATCCACACGAGGTCGCAGCGGAACTGGCGCACGAGTTTGGGTTGCCGGCGCCGACCGCCACGTTCTTTACTGAGAATGCCCAGGCCTACGCCACCTGGGCGGAGTTGGTTGGGGAGTTGCCTGAGCCAAACGAGGTGCAGCGGCAGCAGTTGGTCCAGGCTGCGACGATGTTCGCCAACATCGATGTTGCTCGGAACCTGAATGCGCCGCAGCTCGTCGAGCTAGCTGGCTTGGTGGTCACCGGCACCATCTCGAAATCTCAGATTCGTGAGGTGATCGAGGCTGTTGTTTCGAAAGGCATGGAGCCGACGGAGGTGGTGACGGCACTTGGACTCGGCCAGGTATCGGATGAGGGTGAATTGGCTGCTATCGTCGAACGTGTGCTAGTAGCGAACCCGGATCCAGTCGACAAGTACCGAGCCGGCAAGGTAGAAATCCTCGGCTTCCTCGTCGGGCAGGTGATGCGTGAGGCGAAGGGCAAGGCGAACCCTCAAATTGTTAACCAGCTACTCGAAGCGCAACTGAGGGAGGATGCATGACCAAGGAGTATCTCGAGAAGATTATCCAGTTCGTGAACGCCGCCTTTGCCTTGGTGGCAGGCTTAGCGTGGAACACTGCAATTCAGAATCTGATCAACCGGTACATTGCAGCGGGCGACGGCTTGAAGAGCCAGTTTCTGTATGCCGGCATCGTGACCACGATTGCCGTGCTCGTCACTGTCTACTTGGCAAAGTTTCATGACCGGATCATTGCCCGAGAGGAACGGGCTGAGGCCCGACGCGAGGCCAAGAAGGTCCAGTAATCCACTGTGGTATACTAGGCGGGCATGCCAGACATTACCTATCTCGACGAGGCGGAGTCGACCAGTGCGTCAGCCAAGCCGCGGTCACCTCGACGCGGCGGTCCGATGGTGCTATTGATCCTTATTTCCAGTCTCTTGATGGGTGCGGTTGGGGCGATCGGCGTGATTGTCGCTCTGCAAACCACCGAGCTGCCGCAGTGGCTGGGGATCGATACCGACAAAGCCTTGAATCTTGGCATTGGACGGACCGACCACGTCATCCTTGAGGAGAGTTCGGCGATTACCGATTCCGTCGATACGGTCAGTCCAGCCGTCGTCTCGATTACGACCACGCAGAACGTCCGCGACTTCTTCGGCCGGACAATCGAGCAGAAGGGCGGCGGCACCGGTTTCATCTTGACCTCGGACGGACTGATTGTGACCAATAAGCACGTCGTGAGTGACGACAGTGCGACCTACCACGTCTTCTTAAACGACGGCCAGGACTACGAGGCCAAGGTGGTGGCGCGGGATCCGCTGAATGATCTGGCGGTCATTAAGATCGAGGCGACCGGATTACCAGTTGTGGAGTTGGGTAGCTCAGACGACTTGAAGGTTGGTCAGTGGGTGATCGCCATCGGCAACGCCCTCGGTGAGTTCAATAACACGGTCACCGTCGGCGTCGTTTCAGCGAAGGAGCGGCAAATTACCGCCGATGGGGGCGGTGTCTCCGAAGATTTGTCGGGCCTCTTGCAGATTGATGCGGCCATCAACCCCGGCAACTCGGGCGGTCCGCTCGTAAACCTCAAGGGCCAGGTGGTCGGCATCAATACCGCTATTGCGGGCAATGCCGAGAATATCGGCTTCGCCATTCCGATCAACTTGGTCAGCAAGGCCATCCAGAGCATTAAGGATACCGGCAAGATCAGCCGGCCGATGATCGGCATCCGCTACGTCCCAATCACGAAGGAGATGGCCAAGATCAATGAGCTGCCGGTTGATTACGGCGTACTTGTGCTGCGTGGTACGAATCCTGGCGAGCTGGCCGTGATTCCCGGCTCACCGGCTGACAAGGCGGGCATTGAAGAGAACGATCTCGTCACCGAAATCAATGGCAAGCGCCTTGATGAACAGCACTCGCTCCTGTCGCGACTGGCCGAGTTCTCCGTCGGTGAGACGATCACGCTCACTATCTACCACGACGGCACCGAGAAGAAAGTCGAACTCACCCTCACCGAACAGAAGAACTAATTTGGGCTTGGGTTTTTAGGCGAGCGCCGCGAGTTTGAGGGCGCGGTCGGCGTCACCAAGGGCTTGGACAACTTTGTCGAGATTGCCCTCCATGACCTGCTCAAGATTGGACCAGTTCTTGCCAATCCGGTGGTCGGTCAGGCGGTCCTGAGGGAAGTTGTAGGTGCGGATTTTCTCGGAGCGGTCGCCGGTGCCGACTTGGGCCTTGCGGTCGGCACCCAAGGCCTTGGCAGCTTCGGCCTCGCGGATTTCGAGGACGCGGGAACGGAGAATCGTCATTGCCTTCTCTTTATTCTTGTGCTGCGAGCGCTCGTCCTGACAGTTGACGACGATGCCCGTCGGCCGGTGGGTGATCCGGACGGCCGTTTCGACTTTATTGACGTTCTGGCCGCCCTTGCCACCGGCGCGGTAGGTTTGGATTTCAATCTCATCGGGGGCAATGGTCACGTCGACCGGTTCGGCAACGGGCAGGACGGCGACAGTGGCAGTCGAGGTATGGATCCGTCCCTGCTTCTCGGTCTTCGGGACCCGTTGGACGCGATGGACACCGGATTCGAAGCGCAACAGGCCGAAGACGCCTGAGCCGTTGACCTCGGCCACGATTGAACGGATGCCGCCCAAGGGCGTGCGGTTCTCATCGGCAACGGAGATGTGCCAACCTTGGCGTTCGGCGAAGCGCTGGTACATGCGGAAGAGCTCCATGGCAAAGAGCTCGGCCTCGTCGCCGCCGGCACCAGCCCGGACCTCGAGGATGGCGTCACGGTCAAACTTTGGCTCGGCGGGGAGGAGCTCGTCTTCGAGACGACGGACCTCTTCTAAGGCAAGCTCGCGCAGCTCGGCGTCGTGTTCCTGGGCCGCCAGCTCGTTCGCTTCTGCAAGTTCTCGAAGGATTGCATCCCGATCCATGCCTCCAGGCTACCCGTTCTCGAGGAAAAAAAGAAGGGCGCACCAGTAGGGTGCGCCGTATGTTCTTTGTATCTCTATATTTAGACCGTTCCTGCGAGCATCTCTGCTCGTTCCTTGATGCCCGCAAGCATCATGGTCGAGTTTTCACCGACCTTCTGCCGAAGCGTCGGGCCGATAAGATTGGTGAGTTCGGGGATGCCGAACTCGTACTCGACATACAACTCCAGCTCGCAACATTGGTCGCCCAACGGTGTGATTTGCCAGTAGCCCTCGAACGTATCGAGATCGCCCTCAATGAGCTTGTACTCGATCCGCAGTTGCTCGGGGAAGAAAGAATCTTCTTCCGTCCAGACGACCGGGGTGCCGTCGACACTCGTCTCCCATTCGGTCACCGTACGATTCTCGGTGCGCTCGACAACGGTGACGCTCTCTACATCCGCCATGAGGGCGGGAAATTTCTCCATGTCTACGAGAATGGACCAGATTTGCCTTGCGGGGGCGTCGATGCTGACGACCTTTTTGATCGATGATGCCACGGTGGGCTCACCTCCTGCCATGATGTCTCTTTGGCGACTGCCAAAGTGCGGACGCACTCTAGCGCAGGTAGAGTAGGTTGGTCAACAGCGGTTGATCCCTTGCAGGCCTCTTGGGAGTTTGGTACCATCCCGACATCAATTGCTCCTGATACCCATCAGGACGACAAAGGTTTGTCCATGCAAGCATCTATCCACCCAACCTATTACCCAGACGCCAAAGTTACCTGTAACTGCGGTGCTACCTACGTCGTCGGTTCGACGCTCGAGTCGATCCACGTCGAGGTCTGCAGCAACTGCCACCCGTTCTACACTGGTAAGCAGAACCTGATTGACACCGCTGGCCGTGTCGATCGGTTCGAGGCTCGCCGCAAACGCGCTGCTGAGTTGCAAGAGGCGACGGCTGCCAAGCCAAAGAAGGCGAAGCAGGACGACGGGCAGCCAGTCTCCTCAACCGATACCTTGAAGAAGCTCAAGAAAACCGTTACGGAGTAACTCACCTATGGCACTACCAACCCTTCGAGACCTTGTAGACGCTGGCGCCCAGTTCGGTCACCAACGCTCACGTACCCATCCGCTCGCGAAGCCCTTTACGTATGCCTTGCGCGATCGGGTCTACGTGATCAATCTCGAAGCCACGCTCAAGGGTCTCGGGCAGGCAGCGACGGTGTTGGAGTCATTGGCCTCGGAAGGCAAGTCAGTCATCTTCGTCGGCACGAAGCAGCAGGCAGTCGGCGCCGTCCAGGCCGCCGCCGAAGCTACGGGCATGTCGTACATCACCCACCGCTGGCTTGGTGGCACGCTGACGAACTTCGAGACTCTCCGTCGCAATATTGAGAAGCTCGATCGATTGGAGCAGGTGCTTGGCTCGCCGCAGGCCGATGATTTCACCAAGAACGAGCGCGGCCGGATCAAGAAGCAAATTGCGAAGCTCGATAAAAGCTTCCGTGGATTGCGGAATCTCAAGAAGCTCCCAGACGCTCTGATTGTCATCGATGTGACACATGAGGATATTGCCATCGCCGAGGCACGCGAGTTAGGTATTCCAGTGATTGGCTTGGTTGATACCGACGCTAACCCAAGCACGGTTACCTATCCAATTCCAGGCAACGATGATTCGCGTAAGACGATCGAACTTGTCCTCACTGCCCTTGTCGAAGCCATCAATGCCGGTCGGCAGCAGGCGCCTCTGAAGCAGAGTGCGCCAGCAGCGGTAACCACGCCTGTTTCGGTGGTTGACGAGGTCGCGCCGGAAGCGGCCGAAGAGACGCCAACCGTAGAGACTGCGAAGCCGAAAGAAGTTACCAAGAAGAAGCTCACCCCAAAGCGAACGAAGAAAGCTGCTGCCAATGACTAAGATTAGTGCCGAACAAGTTAAAGCCCTGCGTGATGCCACCGGCGTTGGTTTGATGGACGCCAAGCGCGCCCTCGAAGAGACCAACGGCGATATGGAGCAGGCGGTGACGGCGCTTCGGAAATCGGGTGCCATGAAAGCAGCCAAGAAGGCCGAGCGCAGCACGTCTGAAGGGTTCGTCGCTAGCTACATCCACGGTGATGGCCGGATCGGCGTGCTCGTTGAACTCAATTGCGAGACCGACTTCGTGGCCCGCAATGAGACGTTCCAGGCGCTGGCCCATGATCTGGCGCTCCATGTTGCGGCAACGAATCCGCTGTACATCAGCCGCGAGGACGTGCCCGAGCAGGTAGTTGCGAAGGAGCGTGATCTCTACGTCGCCCAGTTGCAGGAAGAGGGGAAGCCGGCGGAACGGATCGAGATGATCGTCCAGGGTAAGCTCGATAAGTACTTGGCCGATATCGTCTTGCTCGATCAAGCCTTTGTAAAGGACGAGACGAAGACAATCGGTGAGCTCATGCAGCATGCCGTCCAGACCCTTGGCGAGAATATTCAGATTGCCCGGTTCGCCCGGTTCATGATTGCCGGCCACCCGAACGTCTGCCGCGTCGGCTAGTCACTCAGTTGTTGTACGAAAAAGAAGCGAGATTCCTCGCTTCTTTTTCTTGGAGGAGGATGGTACCATGGCAGCAAGAAGTGAGGTGTCTATGAGCTACCCAGCAGTCAAACAGGCAACGACACGGATGGACGAGGTGATCACCCGCGTCGGTGAGGAATTTCAAAAGATCCATACCGGTCGCGCCAACCCAGGCATGGTGGAGCATGTGATGGTGATGAGTTACGGCCAGCCGACGCCTTTGAAGGCGGTGGGTAGCATTACCGTGCCGGAGCCAAACCAAATTGCGATTACGCCCTGGGATAAGGACCAGCTGGGGGCGATTGATACGGCGATCCGCGATGCCGGTTTGGGCTTGAATCCGACGAACGATGGCAATGCTGTCCGCATTACGTTGCCGCCGCTTACGCAGGAGCGCCGCCAGGACCTGATCAAGCAAGTCGGGAAGATTGCTGAAGAGGGCCGGATTGCGCTCAGAGACCAGCGGCACGAGGCCGTTGAGTCCGTTCGCGGTGATGCGGCAGCGACCGAAGACGACCGGTTTCAGGCCGTGAAGCAACTGGATGAGCTGATTGCTACCTACAATGGCAAGATTGAGGCGCTCGTGAAGGCCAAAGAGCACGAACTGATGACGGTCTGATGCTCGCCCTCACGATTCTTCTCTTTATTCTCATCTTCGGGCTCATCATCTTCTTGCATGAGCTGGGTCACTACTTGGTCGCCAAACGCGAGGGTATGGTGGTCAAGGAGTTCGCCTTCGGCTTTCCACCACGGCTGTGGAGTACGGTGAAGAACGGTACTCGCTTGAGCCTTAACCTGCTACCGTTGGGTGGATACGTCAGCATTCTGGGTGAAGAGGAGGCCTCGGAGAAGCCAGGTAGCTTCACGACCTTCTCGCCGTGGGCAAGGCTACGCGTGGTCGTGGCGGGCGTGGTGATGAACGCGCTCTTGGCCTGGCTGCTTCTCACGCTCTGGTTCTGGATGGCGCCACTGGCACCGAAGATCGATGCGATTGCCGTTGCTGCGGTACAAGAGGACTCGGTCGCTGAACAGGTGGGCATCAAGGCGAACGATTTGATTGTATCTGCAGCGCCGACCGCTGACAGTCAAGCGGTCACTACCTTCCGAAGCGATGTCGCCTTGCGAGAGTACACGCAGGCCCATAAGGGCGAGTCGATCCGGTTCGTCGTACGGCGCAATGGCACCGAGCAGCCGATCGTTGCCACGCTCGGCGTGGGTGAGGTGCCCCTCGGCGTCTCAATCGTTGACGTTGGCAAGGAAATTCCAAACATCCCCTGGTGGCAAGCGCCAATTGCTGCCTTGGGTGAGATGTGGGCTTCAACCGTGATGACCTTCTCATTCTTTGGCAGCATGATCGCGAAACTCTTTGGCCAAGGCGGCGGACAGGTCTCGATCGATTCGGTCTCTGGTCCGGTCGGGATCTTTACCTTCCTCCAACAGACTGTGAGCCTTGGCGCGCCATTCGTCGTGCGCTTCGCCGGCCTCATCTCGCTGGCGGTTGGGATCTTCAACATTCTGCCCCTGCCCGCACTCGATGGCGGCCGAGCCGTTTTCCTGTGGTTCGAAGGCATCTTCGGGAAGCGGGCGCTGTCGCATCAAGTGGAAAGTTGGCTCCACGCTGCCGGCTTTGCGGTCCTCATTCTGCTTATTCTCGTCGTCACCTACTTCGACATCCAGAAGCTGTAAAGAAAAAGACGGCCGGGTGGCCGTCGAAGGTTTTGTGTGTGGGCATTAGTTTTCAGATGCCTTGAGCGATCGAAGCGCCTGCTCGAGCGCTGGTTGGTAGGTGGTCCAATAGTGGTCCGGTGCCGGTTTCCGTTCATGCCAGTGCGGAAAGCCAGACAGATAGTCGGAACACACGAACAGCTCCAACTCTCGCGTCAAAATGACATTCTCGCCGTGGTTATCTGTTGCGGCGACAATAATCAGGAGTTGGCGTGGCGTATGGTCGAACCGAAATTCGTCCATGGGGTAAATCGGGTGGTCAACTACCGAAACAAAAGGAAAAAGAGCGGCATAGTCAATGCGCTCCTTCATACTCGATACCGTCACGTTTGTAAGGTCCCTTCAGAAAAATCTGCCTCGACAGTATCGGTGATCGCATGTGTTCGCGTCAAGTTCTTGTGTGCCCGAACCTTGTGACGGCACCTGCTTTTGGGCATACTGCCAGTATGGCAATTGATCAGCAAATAACCCCACGTTCTACAGATTTTCCGGTCTGGTACCAGGACGTGATTGCCGCGGCCCAGCTAGCCGAGCACTCGCCAGTCAAGGGGTCGATGATCATCAAGCCCGAGGGCTACGCGCTGTGGGAGCGGATCCAGCGCGAGTTGGATGACCGCATCAAGGCGACCGGGCACCGGAACGCCTACTTTCCACTGCTCATTCCAGAATCATTTCTCAAGAAAGAGAAGGAGCACGTCGAGGGGTTTTCGCCGGAGCTCGCGATTGTCACCCATGCTGGCGGTGAGCAGCTCGATGAGCCGCTCGTGGTCCGGCCAACCTCGGAAACCATGATCCACGATGCTTTCTCGCGCTGGATCCAGTCGTACCGCGATCTGCCACTGCTCATCAACCAGTGGGCGAACGTGGTTCGGTGGGAGTTGCGGCCGCGCTTGTTCCTGCGCACCACTGAGTTTCTGTGGCAGGAAGGGCACACCGCCCACGCGACCGAAGAGGATATGCAGGCCGAAGTTGAGCGGATGCTCGGCGTGTATAAGGAGCTGGCTGAAGAGATCCTTGCGATTCCGGTGTACGACGGCGAGAAGAGCAACACGGAGCGCTTCGCTGGCGCGAAACGGACCTTTACGATTGAGGCGATGATGCAGGACGGCAAGGCCTTGCAGGCTGGTACCTCGCACAACCTCGGCCAAGGGTTCTCCGAGGCCTTCAACGTCATGTTTACCGACAAGGACGGCCAGCGGAAGTACGTCTGGCTGGCGAGCTGGGGTGTGAGCACCCGGATTATCGGCGGACTCATCATGACGCACGGCGACGACAAGGGATTAGTGCTGCCGCCACGGATTGCCCCGGTGCAGATTGTCATCATTCCGATCTGGAAAACCGAGAGTGAGCAAGAGGCGGTGCTGGCAGCGGTCAATGAGCTCAAGACCGCGCTTGGCAACGAGGTCCGTGTCCACATTGACGACCGTGACTACCAAACTGCTGGCTCGAAGTTCCATGAATGGGAACAGAAGGGTATTCCGCTGCGTGTCGAGCTCGGGCCACGTGACCTGGTGCTCTCGCAGCTGGTCGTTGCCCGTCGCGACACCAGTGAAAAAGAGACGGTGAAGCTGTCGGTTGCCGACAAGCGGCTCGTCCAGCTCCTCGAGGAGATGCAGCAGTCGTTGTTTGTAGCCGCCAAGGCTCGCCGCGATGACAACACGAAGACGGTCCAGGACTACGAGGGTTTGAAGATGCAGGTGGTGCAGGGGTTTGCTCGTTCGTTCTGGTGTGGGCTGGAGGCATGTGAGACGAAGGTGAAATCAGAGGCCAAAGCGACGATCCGCTGCCTCCCCTTCGACAAGCAGCTTGGCACTGCGGGAGTCTGTGCTGTCTGTGGCACGGCTGCCACCGTGGAAGTGCTCTGGGCTCGTTCCTATTGAGGTTGCTATGCCCCGTGCTCGCACAAAACCAGCGCAGCTTCGGACCCCGCTCGTGGTCGGGAACTGGAAGATGCACACCACCAAGGAAGAGGCAGTCGCGCTGACCAAGGAAATCTTGAAGACCGCCAGCGCCCTGCCGGAGCTCGTGCTCTGTCCACCGTTGCCGTGGCTGCTACCTGTGTCCGACCTTGTCCGTGGCAAGCGAGGCATTGCTGTTGGCGTCCAGAACGCCGTGGCTGGTATGGACGGCGCGCAAACCGGCAGTACCTCGATCGGCATGGTCGCGCCGTACGCCCAGTACCTGATCGTCGGCCACTCCGAGCGCCGAGTCTCGAAGCGGGACACGTACGCCACGATCAATGAGAAGCTCCGCGACGCCTTGAAGCGTGGTCTCACGCCGATCCTGTGCGTTGGCGAGTTCGTGCCGATTTATCAAGCCAAGCGCAAGCGCGGCCGGCCAACGAAGGACGAGGCGGCGAGTAATATCTTCATGCAGCTGCGCAAAGCGATCGCCGGCGTCAAGAAGGCCGACTTGGGCCGGATCGTGGTTGCCTATGAGCCCGTCTGGGCGATTGGCAGCGGCACCTCGGCTACGCCAGAGTACGCCATGAAGATGGTCCGCTCGTTGCGCCGTTCGATTGCCCGTCAGTCGGATAAACCCACCGCAGCCAAGGTCCGTATTCTCTACGGTGGCTCGGTGACAGCCAGCAATGCCAAGGGGTTTGCGGCCGCACTGGGGATTGACGGCGTCCTGGTTGGTGGGGCAAGTTTGAACGCAGAAACCTTCGGCAAGATTGCCAGCGCATTCGCCCGCACCTAGTACTCACAAAGGAGGCACATGTTTCGAGTAGCGATCAATGGATTCGGACGGATCGGCCGGACGACGGCCCGGATCATGCTCGAACGGGACGATGTCGAGCTCGTCGCCGTCAACGATTTGGCTGATGCCCCGACGCTCGCGCACCTGCTGCAGTACGACACGGTGTACGGCACGTATGCGAAAACCGTCACGGCTTCAGAAGGTAGTATTTCGGTGGATGGCAAAGCTTTTCAGTCGTTCTCCGAACAAGAGCCGGCGAAACTGCCGTGGGGCGATCTCAATATCGACGTCGTGATCGAAGCGACCGGTCACTTCACGGACCGAGCCGGTGCCAGTCAGCACCTGGCCGCCGGTGCAAAGGCGGTCGTGATTTCGGCGCCGAGCAAGGGCGAAGATCCGGCTCCAACCTTCATCATGGGTGTGAACCACGAGCAGCTGGGTAGCGAGAGCGTCATTAACAACGCTTCGTGTACCACGAACTGCATCGCGCCGGTCATCCAGGTGCTCGAGGACAGCTTTGGGGTTGAGCGCTCGCTCATGACCACGGCCCACGGCTACACAGCCGACCAGAACCTGCAGGACGGGCCACACAAGGATCTGCGCCGGGCCCGCAATGCGGCCGAGAATATCGTGCCCACGACGACCGGTGCTGCGATTGCCACCACCGAAGCCATACCCTCGCTCAAGGGCAACTTCGACGGTGTCGCCATCCGCGTCCCTGTGCCCTGCGGCTCGATCTCGGATATCACGGCCGTTCTGAAGCGCGACGTGACCGTCGAGGAGGTAAATGAGGCCTTCAAGGCCGCGGCTTCCTCGGACCGGTTCAAGGGGATTCTCGATGCCACCAACGCCCCGCTCGTCTCGTCCGACATCGTCGGCAA
>CAYZPG010000008.1:0-20248 GCA_964480605.1 uncultured Candidatus Saccharibacteria bacterium
ACCGGCTTGGCCTCGGTCTATCCAACGACGGCGGTCTACCAGTTCACCACCGCCGCGTATCCGACCGTGGTTGATGCCTCGATTGCCAGCGGCACAACCGATGTCCCACCCTGCGAACCGATTCGCCTCGGACTCGACCAGGCGATTACTGAAGCCGGCGCCTTTACCATCACTACGAATCCCGAAACGCCGCTCGACATCAGCTTGGCCGAAGACGGCAACTCCTACACCGTGCGGCCGACTGAGTGTTTCAAGCAGGGACAGCAGTACCTCTTGAGCGCCGAACCAAGTCTGGAGCTTGGCCGGGCGAGCTCGACGTTCACCACCAGCTTTACCAGCATTGATGCACCGAGTGCCGTCTTAGTTGGCATCGCAGAGACCCCGGTCGCAACCGACCTGGACACGCTCACGCTCGAACTCTCGAGCCCGCCGAAGACACCCGAGTCCTTCCTGCAAAGCCTCAGCATTGAACCAGCGCTCGAGGGCACATGGGAGACAAGCAGCGCTACCACCTTCACCTTCACGACCACCCAAACACTCGCAGCCGGCACGGCCTACGCCGTCACCATCCCAAAAAGCACCGCGATGGCGAACGGCAGCCTCTTCGAGACCGACACGCGCCTTGGGTTTGCCACGCTTGGACCGGTGAGCGTCATTGGCCTCACCCCACGCGCGGGTGCCGCCAATGTGAGCCAAGATACGAGCATCAAGGTCACGTTTGACCAAGCGGTCGATCAGAAATCGGCCGAAGCGGCATTCTCACTCTCTCCGGATGTCCCCGGCTCGTTTTCATGGGCCGGCAACACGCTCACATTCACGCCAGCCTCCCTGGACCGAAATGCCACCTACACGCTCCACCTGGCTGCTGGGATTCGTGGCCTTCGCGGTCCGGCCAGCACCCATGCCACCCGGGCAACCTTCTCTACCCAGGAAGCGAGCACTGTGCTCAACATTGCCAACGACCGGCAGGACCAGTCCTTGAGCTGTGAAGTTGCCGCGCTCAAGATGGGCCTCAACTATAAGGGAGCGGGCGTATCAGAGGGCGAACTCCTCGCACTCCTTGGTGTCGACGAACCACTGGTCCGTGGTGATACCTGGGGCGATCCGAACATCGCCTTCGTCGGTAATGTGGCGGGTCATCAGAATACCACCGGCTACGGCGCCCACTGGGACCCCATCGCCCGCATTGCCAACCACTACCGGCCATCCCAAGCCTTCAGTGGCTGGTCGTTGAGCGACATTGCCCGAGAGATCGAGGCAGGCAACCCAGTCGAGATTTGGGGCACCACGGGTCGCGCCCGACGTGACAGCTGGCTCACGCCACGAGGCGCAACCATCAACGCCTGGGTGGGCGAACACACCAGGCTCGTCATCGGCTTCACCGGTACGGCCGACAACCCGACCCGTTTCATCATCAACGATCCGTCCGCCGGCCGACTTACGTGGACAGCCAGCCAGTTCCGCTCGAACTGGGCCGCCTTTGGCAACAGTGGCGTCGTCATTCGCTAGGCAAAGAAAAAAGGACCCGCTTACACCGCAAGCGCGTCCTCAAAGTATAATTCCATATCATCCACCCGAATCGGGCGGGGAGTTGTCCTCCGGACCGGGCATCGTGCTCGTACAAGCGTCGTCAGTCGGCCGTCCTTAAAGGAGAGCTCGACCTTGCGATACTTGATCCAAGTCGGCTGCCCCTTCCGAATTGCCCAAAGCTGAAACTCTGAGAGCCCAGCGAGCAATTCGTAGATCTCACGTCGTATTTTTCCGAGATCAAAACCTATGAAGGCAAGCCACTCGAACAACTCATGGTCGATCAGTCGTCGTCGTACCTCGCAGAGCAGATCTCCCTCGGCCCAGGTTGCTGCACGCTCGACGCAGCGGTCGAGCCATGCGTACTTCTCATCGAGTTGGCGTCGCACATGGTTCGTGCGTACACCGTAGATTCGCTCGATGTAGCGAATCATTGCGTGACCAGTCACTCTTGGCAGTGCCGCCATCTCACTTCACCTCCCTTTTGTTAAATTGATCCGATCGTTTATACGTGATCACGTAGGAAAAATCAACGGCCAGTAGGTATGATAGAGTGGCACCATGCGAATTCTCACCGCACCAACCTGGGACGAATACGAGCTGCTCGACAGCGGCCATGGCCGACGGCTAGAGCGGTTCGGCCACTACCGTTTGAGTCGGCCTGACCCGCAAACGCTGTGGCAGCACAGCCGCCCGCAAGCCGAGTGGGACGCCGCCGACGCCGCTTTTTTTGAAGAGGGCAAGAAAGGGCGATGGCAGCTGCGAACGAACGTTCCATCCTCGTGGAACCTTCAGTACGAGAATCTAACGTTCGTGGCGAAACTCTCTCCCTTCAAACATACGGGTATCTTTCCCGAACAAGCAGCCCACTGGGGGTGGATGGCTAGCATCCTCAAACAGGTTACGCATCCCGCGAACGTATTAAATCTGTTTGGCTATACCGGTGCTGCATCACTGGTCGCTGCCGATGCTGGCGCGACCGTGACTCATGTCGATGCTTCACGACCGACGATTGGCTGGGCTCGAGAAAACCAAGCCTTATCCGGACTGACTGACAAGCCAATCCGCTGGATCCTCGACGATGCCCTCAAGTTTGTCCGACGCGAAGAGCGGCGTGGCGTCCGCTACGATGGCATCATCATGGACCCGCCAGTCTTCGGACACGGACCGAATGGCGAGCGCTGGGATTTTACCGAGCACTTCCCGCAACTCCTCGCGGCCTGCAAGGCAGTCCTCTCGCGCGAGCCCGCCTTCCTCATCATCAATGCCTATGCGATTTCGGCCTCAGGCACCATGCTCGGCAACATGCTGACCGATCTCAACCTAGGCGGCACGGTTGATGCCGGCGAACTCGCCATCAAAGAAACCGGCCGTGAACGCCTACTCTCCACTGGCATCTACGGCCGCTGGTCACGATCGTAATCATGACCGTAGCGCCCTGTACGAACACTAGCCCTTCTTGGTACAGTGCCTTGCATGGCACTCAGCATCGGCATTGTTGGACTTCCGAACGTCGGCAAATCGACGCTTTTTAATGCGCTGGTCAAAAAAGCAGCGGCGCAGGCGTCGAATTTCCCATTCACCACCATCGAACCGAACGTCGGCATCGTTGACGTACCGGATGAACGCCTCCAGCAGCTGGCAGCAATCGCCACGCCGGAGCGGACCGTACCGGCCACGGTCACCTTCGTCGACATTGCTGGTTTGGTGCGCGGTGCCAGCCAAGGTGAGGGCTTGGGTAACAAGTTCCTCTCCCACATCCGCGAGGTGAACGCGGTTGTCATGGTTGTCCGCGACTTCGGCGATCCGAATGTCACCCACGTGGCAGGTGCGGTGGATCCAATCAGCGATATCGAAACGATCGAAACAGAATTGGCCTTAGCCGACTTGGGCACGGTAGAGAAGCGGATGCAGGGGATAGAGGGCCAGATCAAAGCAGGCAATAAGGAGGCGATGGTCCTCCGCGACCTCCTCCACCGCCTCAAGGAACAATTAGATACCGGCAGGGGAGTGCGTTCGCTTGCTTACACCGAGGCCGAACGACCTCTCCTCCATTCTCTGCAGCTACTCACCGCCAAGCCGATCATGTATGTCCTCAACGTCGACGAGTCGGCGGTGGGCAGAGCGGGGGAGCGGGTGGATACGCTTCGCAGTGCTCGTGGCGACCTCGCAACCGCGACGATCGTGCCGATTTCAGCCAAGATCGAGCAGGAGATTGCCGAACTCTCCCCTACCGAACAAACGGAATTTTTAGGGGAGCTAGGCCTTGTCGAACCAGGACTCAACCGCCTCATCCGCGAAGCCTATGCTCTCCTTGGCCTGCAAACGTACTTCACGGTAGGGCCGAAAGAGGTCCGGGCCTGGACAATCCCCCGCGGGGCGACTGCTCCCCAGGCAGCCGGCGTCATTCATACCGACTTTGAGCGCGGCTTCATTAAGGCCGACGTCATCGGCTTTGATGACTTTCTTGCGCACAGCGGCGAGGCTGGCGCCCGCACCGCCGGGAAGCTCCGCCAAGAAGGCAAGGAGTACATCGTCCGCGACGGCGATGTGGTCGAGTTCAAATTCAACGTCTAGAGGAGCATTTTCCCTTGCCAACCAGGGGTGAACCTGGTAGAGTTTCGGCTACTACACCAAGGGTTTGTGTGGCGCTAAAAGTTTCAAGGAGCACTGTGAGTAACCGAGACTACGAACTGACGACCATCACCAAAGAAGAAACTGTCCCTGCTGTTGAGCAGGCGATTCACCGCGCCGGTGGCACGATCAATGCCCAGCGAAGCCTGGGACGCCGCGCCTTTGCCTACCCGATCGAAAAGGAAACGGCCGGCTTCTACACTGCCTACCAGCTCTCACTCGACCCAACGGCAGTTGCCAAGCTCGACAAAGAGTTCCGCCTGATGCAAGAACTCCTGCGCCACCTGCTCGTCTCATTGCCTATCGCCAAATTGACCAGCTCGCTCGAAGAAGGCGAAGAGCTCAAGGAAGCAAGTGAGCTCCAGGGCGACGCACCGGCCGCTGAGCCAGCGAGTGCCGACGATGCCGCCCGCAGCAAGAAACTCGACGAACAGCTGGGCAAACTCTTGAGCGACGACGCCAGCACCGACGACGGTCTGGCCACCAAGTAACCAAAGGAGGCGGCATGGCAGACTTTAACCAGGCGATCATTCTGGGAAACATGACGAAGGATCCGGAGCTGCGCTCCACGCCGTCCGGCGCCTCGGTCGCCTCGTTCAGCCTGGCCACCAACCGCCGTTGGACCAACAAAGACGGCCAGCAGCAGGAAGAAACCGAGTTTCACAACGTTGTCGCCTGGGGCAAGTTGGCCGACATCTGCGGTCAAATCCTCTACAAAGGCCGCAAGGTGCTGGTTGTCGGCCGGCTGCGCACCCGCCAGTGGGAAGGCCAGGATGGAATCAAGCGCTACTCAACCGAAATCATTGCGGACCAGATCAGCGCGACCGGACCGGCCCGCCAGGGCGGCAGCGAGCCGAGTGGCGATGAAGCACCAATGGATGCACCAGCCATGATGCCCAACGCCGCACCAAAGGCGAAAACGGGCAAGGCCGAGGCAGCCGTTCCCGTACCAGACGAAATCAATCTAGACGATATTCCGTTCTAAGAAAGGCTTTATGGCACAGCAACGCAAACGAACCTGTCAGTTTTGCCGCAAACACGTCGAGTGGATCGACTACAAAGATGCCGGCTTACTGAAGCGCCACCTTGGCACGTGGAGTAAACTCCGCTCGGCCAAAGACACCGGTACCTGCGCCCGACACCAGCGCCGCTTGGCCGATGCCGTGAAGCGTGGTCGCTTCCTGGCACTTGTTCCCTACGCCACCCGGTAACAATCATGCTCGGAATTAGCGATCTCAAAACCGGGACGTTCTTCGAGCTCGTAGGAACGCCGCACCAAGTCATCAGCTACGAACACTCCAAAACCGGCCGGGCTGGCGCGGTTCTGCGCACCAAAATCCGCAACCTCACTACCGGCGCCGTCTATGAACGGACCTTCAAGGGCAGCGATCAGTTCGAAGAGGCTGACATTGCCCGCCGCAAGGGCCAGTTCCTCTACAGTGATGGGACGAACGCCACCTTTATGGAGTCGGATACCTTCGAGCAGCACGAGATTGCCGTCACGAAAGTTGCCGAGGACCTTAACTACCTCAAGGAAGGCACCGAGCTCGATCTCGTCCTCTACAACGGCGCTCTCATGGCCCTGATGCTCCCTGCCAAGGTTGATTTGGCCGTCACCTACACCGAACCAGGCTTCAAGGGTGATACCCAATCCGGAACCTTAAAGCCCGCCACCCTCGAAACCGGCCTCGAACTCAACGTGCCACTCTTCATCAAGCAAGGTGAAGTTGTCCGAATCAGTACCCAAACCGGCCAGTACGTCGAACGCGTCAACGGCTAATTACTCGCTTAGTAAGCAAAAACAGCGCCCGACCAAGGGCGCTGTTTTGTTTGACGCTATCAATCTGCTGTATGCAACCTACGACCAGTTCTTAATACCGGATTCGGTGAGCAGGTTGTCGAGGCGGAGGAGCTGGTTGTACTTGGCGGTCCGCTCGCTTCGAGATAAACCGCCGGCCTTCATGTAGCTGGCACCGATTGCCACGGCCAGGTCGGCGATCATGGTCGACTCGGTCTCGCCGGCGCGGTGTGAGACGGCAAGCTGGTAGTTCGCCTGCTTGGCGAGCTGGACGGTTTGCAAAACTTCGGTGAGGGTCCCGACGTCGTCCGGCTTAATCAGGATCGTGTTCGCCGCTTTGGCCGCAATCCCCTGCTGCAGGCGGGCGGCGTTCGTATTGAAGAGGTCGTCACCAACCACCGCCACAGACTGGCCAAGCACCGCCGTGAGCTCGGTCCACCCCGCCCAATCTTCCTGGTCAAGCGGATCTTCCAAGTAGGCGATCGGGTACTGCGTCATCAGCTGCTGGTAGTACGCAATCGGCTCGAGCGGATAGGTGCTCGCATGAAGGTCGGGGATATTACTGGCCGCGACGTCGATCGCCAGCCAGACATCAATGCCGGGCTGATGGCCCGACTGCTTGATCGCCTCGATCAGGACGTCGATTGCCTCTTGGTTCTGGTGGAGCCACGGTGCGTAGCCGCCTTCGTCACCCACCATCGTGCTATGGCCCCGACTGTGCAGGAGCTCCTTCAGGCTATCTCGGACTGCCCGGCCAATATCAAGCTGCTCCACAATGGAAAGGCCCGGTTTGGGCATGATGCAGAATTCCTGAAAGGGCAGATTATTGTTCGCGTGCTTGCCGCCGTTAATCAGGTTGAGGAGCGGCGTCGGAATCATTGGTTTCGTGTCGCCGGAGAGCTGCTGGATGAGGCGGTAGAGCGGTACCTGCTGCACTTGCGCCGCCGCGTCCGCCGTGGCCATTGAGATTGCATAGAGGACGTTCGCCCCAAGGGTCGATTTCTCGGGGGTGCCGTCCAACTCGATCATTCGCTGGTCAATCACCTGCTGCGCGGTCACGTCCTGGCCGACGAGCGACGGCATGATTGCCTGCACGTTGCCGACAGCCGTTGCAACCGCAAGCTTCGTCCCCTCGTGGGCGCCAGCAACGGCACCGGATGGGACCGCGGCCCGGCCAACAACCCCGCCCTCGCAGTGAACCTCAACCTCTAAGGTCCAGTTCGCCCGCGAGTCCAAAATACTCCGGCTGATAATCGATTCGATCTTCATTGGACCTCCTGTTTGTCCTAGTATCCCGCCACGATGGTGTACGTCAAGGTAGCCGTGTAAGCGCCAGCGTCTGTTGTCGATGCAATGTTGGCAATGAATGAGGCTGTATAGGTCGTTGTATTTGATGCGCCCGTCGTTTGCGCAATATCATCACCGGTCACGTCGAATTTGAATTGATCGGCAATCTCGTAGCCCGTCATAGCAACTCCCGTGCCACCAGAGGGATCGGCGCCGAAATTACCCGAGGTGAACGAGCCGGCTGCGGTATTGGCCTTGAGGTTCAAGCCGAACTGCTCGCTGCCCAGGACGCTTGCCGTTTGGGATGCCATTGCAGTGATCGTATTCGCACCCGATGTGAGTGTGGTCGTTGGAATATATGAAATCACATAGCCGCTCGCTGCATTACTGGCGGCCGACATCGTATGGGTGCAAAATTGTGTCTCACTGGCCGATAAGACGCCCAAATCACAGGTCGTACTACCGAGACTGAAGTTCAACACCGGACTCGCAAACCCAGATACCACGACCGTATTGAGCGTCAGCTGTGCAATGTACGCATCGCCGCCGCCAGCGGAAGCTGGCTGGTACGGGTTATGAAGCAGTGGGTCGCTCTCGGCGTACCCAGCAACGTAGATATCGCCGTTCGGATCCAGCTCAATCCCGCCCGGCCAGTCGACGTCGGTACTGCGCAGGTAGGTAGAAAACAGGACCGATTGGCCGTCGGCCGCAAGCTTTGTGACCGCTGTATCACCAAACCCGCCGGCCGTATCCTGGTAAAACGGTGCAACAATCGGATAGTCGGTCGAGAAGGTGTTCGTAGCAAGGTACATCGCCCCGCCACTGTCGAACTCGATATCTGTACCGCTGTCGGAGCCGGAACCACCGAAGTACGTACCATACTCCAACGACTGACCGTCAGCTGCGAACTTCACAATGAAGGCGTCATTGCCCCCGGCGTTGGCTGCCTGGTAGGGATTAAGGGTCGGAAAATTCGTCGAGTCCGTCATGCCCGTGATGTACGGCCTCTCATCGCCGTCAACAGCAATACCACAGCCAGTGTACGGCCCATCCTCACCACTCCCGCCGAGGTAGGTCGAGTACTCCAGCGACTGGCCGTCGGGGGCGAACTTGGTCAGAAACATGTCCCAAATACCGCCAGCATGACTGCCTTGAAAGGCATTCACCGTTGGGAAGCTGCTGCCACCGGTCGTGGTTGAGCCGGCAACGTAGACGCTGCCAGCACTATCAACATCCATGCAGTACGCAATGTCGATCGTGTCGGTCACGCTGCCTAAGTACGTCGAGTACTCCAGTGACTGGCCGTCGGGAGCGAGCTTGCTCACGAAAGCCATCGTGTTGAAGAACCCGGTCTCGTACGCATTCTGCAGTGGGTAGTCTGATGATTGGGTATAGCCTGCCACGTACATGCTGCCATCCGAGCCGACTGACAGTGCCGATGGGGCATCGATGTTTGTTCCACCAAGGTAGGTTCCATAAAGCAGGGTCGAGCCAGCTGGATTCAGCTTGACGATCGCCGAATCAATCATACCTGCGTTCGCCGCCTGGAAGGGCGTGCTGGTGGGAAAGTTCGTGGAATCGGTTTGGACGGCAACGTAGATATTACCCGTGCTATCGAGGTCGAGACCAAACCCGTAGTCTGCTCCACTGCCGCCCAGGTAGGTCGACGACAGGAGCGTTTGCCCGTCAGGCGAAAAAGCTGCCACGAACGCATCAACGCCGCCGGCATTGGCAGCCTGGTAGGGTGAGCTGGTTGGGAAGTCGGTCGAACTGGTTTCACCCGTAATGTAGGCGGTGCCGTCTGACGCCACCTTGAGCCGATAGGCCTTCTCAAGGCCTGTGCCGCCGAAGGGCGTGGCATACACAAAGGACAGGACTGGATCAATGACCAGCTGCTTCGTGGGGTCGTACGCTCCAAGCGCAATGGTGACTGGCCCGTTCTCCGGAGCAACGAACGAGCTTTGCACCGGGCGCCGTGCTCCATCTTCATCAGGCTGGTACGAGACCGGTGCACGGAGGACCAGTTGCGAACCGCCAGCCGCAATCACAAGGTTCCCTTGGCCATCAAGCGCTAACGACTCATGGCCCTCAAATCCGAGTTTGATCTGTCCGGGATCTACGCCGGGCGCGACTATGAAATCATGCTCCAGCTGAGAGTTCGTACCGTAGTACTTAAGGTCGATGCCTGGATAGATACCCGGCGACACAATCGACTGGTAATTGGGAATATCCGACGTCCACTGCGACCGATCCGCGCCGCGGAAGTAGTTGCTCTTCGAAGGAAGCTGCCCGACACCTTCGAAAGCGTATGCTGCCGCGCCCACGAGCGACATACTGACTGCTTGGCCATCGGCAAGCAGCGTGGTCACACGCTGGCTATCGAAGTACGTCGCTGCTTTCCCGTGGTGCACAAGGTACTGGATCGGACCATCCGCTTGGCCACGGTTCGGCTCGAAGGCGAGTGGGAGCTGGGCGTACTGGGCAACAAGTGTATTGGGGGCATCGTCTGTCGCTGGTGGCTGCACCTGGAACTGGCCAGGCAGCTGGCTGCCCACGAGCAACACCAAACAGAGCGACAAAAGCCGCACGCGATTGCGTTGCTCCCCTCCTCGTCGGTGCATACAGTCACTATGCGATACCAGGGAGGGAGTGTCTAGGGGATACGCTCGGTGCTACAATACGTACATGCTCATCGAGATTAGCCAGCTCAAAGGACAGGCTGTTGCCTCGTTGAATGACGAGGCACGGATCGGCACTGTCGACGAGGTTGTCCTCCATCCCGATACCGGCGAGGTTGTTGGCTTCTGGATCCAGCTGCCTGGTTGGTTTGCCGGTAAGGCCGCCCTTTCCTCGCGCGATGTGGTTGGTTACGAGGCCGAGGCGATCGTTGTCGGCTCAAGCGACAGCTTGGTAGCACCAGATGATGTCCAGCCCTTCAGGAGTGTGATCCGCCGCCAAGACCACTGGCTCGGCAAGCCTGTGGAGACAGAAACCGGCGACTCACTTGGCAAAGTCACCGATGTGATCGTGGATACCGATCTCGAACGGCTGGCCAAGCTCCAGACACAAGCCTTGTTTGGTCCGGAACGGATGATCGGCCGTGAGGATATTGTGAAGGTCACTCGAGCGCGAATTGTCGTTCACGACACGCTTGAGGCGGCAACCACAGCAACGGCGACAACGGAGACCGCTGCATGACCACGTTCAGGGACCGGGTGCTATCGGTAGTCCGACAGATACCGGCTGGATCGGTACGTACGTACGGTGAGGTTGCTGCCCTGGCCGGCAGCCCCCGAGCTGCACGGGCCGTTGGCACAATCATGCGTGGGAACAAACACTCATTCCTCACAACCATTACTGACGCAACCGTGCCGTGCCACCGGGTGGTTGCGGCTGGTCACCGCATCGGCGGCTTCAATGGTGGCGAAGAGGTCAAACGCCAACTCCTGCAAGCCGAGGGCTGGCAGATTGCAAACGAACGGATCCACAAATGACACTCCCGCTCCCCACACCACCACCGGTCATCCGGTTCAAGGATGTCACCAAGGTCTACGGTGCAGACAGCGCGAAAACGCAGGCGCTCCGCGGCGTCAGTTTCGAGATCGCACCCGGTTCGATGACGGCCATTATCGGCCCAAGCGGTTCGGGCAAAAGCACGATCCTGAACCTGATCGGGCTCCTCGACCAGCCAACCGAGGGTGAGTACTGGCTCGATGGCGTCCTCACGAGGGATCTGCGCAACGATGACGACCGGGCCCGCCTCCGCCGCGAGAAACTCGGCTTCATCTTCCAGCAGTTCAACCTGCTATCTCGGGCCACTGCCGTGCAAAACGTGGCCATGCCGGCCATCTACACACGCCTACCCAGCCGGAACGAGCGGGCAACCTTTCTCCTAAAATCCGTCGGCCTTTCCCATCGGCTCCACCACCGGCCGAACCAATTGTCGGGCGGCGAGCAGCAGCGGGTTGCGATTGCCCGTTCGCTCATCAACTCACCCAAGGTGCTCTTAGCCGATGAGCCGACGGGCAACCTCGACAGCGCCACTGGCCAGACGATCCTCAAGCTCCTCCAGGAACTGAACCGCGATGGCCAAACCATTGTCATCGTCACTCACGATCCTGGCGTTGCCAAGCTCGCCCACCAGGTCATCGAGATGAAGGATGGGAGGGTCGTATGATCTGGGAAGCTGTCAAGCTCGCCTTCTCTTCAATTTGGGGCAACAAGCTCCGCTCGTTCCTGACGATGCTCGGCATCATCATCGGCATCAACTCAGTGGTGATGTTTATGGCACTCGGCGAGGGCCTCCGGCAAGCCGTTGAGGGGGAAATTACCAGCCTCGGTGCGGATATCCTCACCGTCATTCCTGGGCAACTAAACGGCGGCAATGTCTCTGCCACCTCCCTCTCAGGTGATATTTTGAAAACCCAAGACGTCACCGACATCAAGGCGCTGCCGGCCGTGGTCGACGCGGCTATCATGTCGATTGTTGGCGGCATTCCCCGCCACGAGGACAAGGTAGCGCCCAACGCCTTCCTCCTGGGCACGACCGCCAACCTACTCGAGATGTACTCGGTCATCGAGCTCGACGAAGGCCGCTTCCTGACCGAACTCGACAGCGAGCAAGCCAGCCGCGTCATCGTGCTCGGTTCCTCCGTTGTTGATCAACTGTACGGTGACACTACTGCCATCGGCAAAAAGCTCACGATCGGAAAAGAAGAGTTTACGGTAGTTGGTACGACCAAGGCCGCCAACAGCAGCTCACTCGTGAGCGGTGATTTCAGCGCCATGAGCTTTATTCCCCTAGGAACCAGTAACGAGCTGAGTGGTGGCGAGAAAGTCTTCCGCATCATCATCCGCACGAAGCAAGGCATCGACAGCAAGGCCTACAAGAGCGAGATTGAATCAGCACTTTTGGTCCGCCACGAAAAGGAAGATTTCTCCGTCTTGAGCCCGGACGACGTGGTCGGGGTGGTGAATACGATTCTCGGCGTGTTGACTGCGGCCATCTCCGGCATCGCAGCTATCTCTCTCCTGGTCGCCGGCGTCGGCATTATGAATATCATGCTCGTCTCGGTCACCGAACGGACGAAAGAGATCGGCATCCGCAAGGCGGTGGGCGCCACGACCGGCGCGATCCTCACCCAGTTCCTCATCGAGTCGGTCATCCTCTCAACCCTTGGTGCCACGATTGCGGTGGCAATGAGCTTCGGCTTGAGCTCGCTCATCGCCACGTACGCACCGATCGAGCCGGTGGTCACCGGCTCAGCCATCCTCATGGCGGTGAGCGTGGGCGTGGTCGTCGGCCTGATCTTCGGGATAGCACCCGCCTACCGGGCCGCTCGACTCGACCCCATCAAAGCGTTACGCTGGGAATAGCATGACGACGCACGACACCGATACCGCCCGCTTGGCCAAAGCCATGGAAGATGCCAACAAGCTCCAGCGGTCGCCGCTGCGGCCGATCTGGCAAGGCGCGCTCTTTGGCATTGGCTCCACGGTTGGCCTGGCGTTGGCGTTGTACCTCCTCTCGCTCATCCTCCGACCCTTCGTGAACCTCCCCTTCTTTGGCGATTTGATCAAGATCGTTGAGCCGACGCTGAAACAATCGCAGCGGTTCTCAGATCCCGCTGTCGATCTACCAATTGCTCCTGCCGTTTCCGAGCCGGCTGCCACCCCGACCGCATCCAAGGAAACCGGCCACTCGACGATTCGGAACAACTACTTCGCACTCGAGCTCCCAGGCTCGTGGAGCATGAAGATCCGGCAGCATTCCAATGAAGCCGCGTTACTCGCTATTACGGCCGAGAGCGACCAAGGCTCCGTCTTTGCTGCGCAAGTAACCACCACGAAGCCGCTCACGAGCTACCCGGATACGGCGACGCCGAAGCGCTGGACGATTGATGGTGTTGCGGCAACAGGCATGGCGTACCAGTCAGACGCAACAACCCGGACGGTCGACGCCCTGGTCGAGCACGACGGACGCTACTACAGCTTCTCGCTCACCTACCCAGCCACGTCCGATGACGACTCCGTCTTCCAAACAATCGTATCTACGATTACATTCATCTAGCGACAAGGAGGGGTATGACAATTGACCAGCAGCAGTGGACTGCAAAAGGTGGGTGGCAGCAGGTGCGCGACGGCCACGTAGGCGAGGCGGCCGACTTGGTGCTCGCCTTTGGCGGCACCGCCATCATCAGCGAAGCGCAGCGGTACAAAGAGCTCAAGGGGTTCTACCCGAAAGCGACGATTGTCTGCTGCTCCACCGCTGGCGAAATACTTGGAACAACGGTGTCGGACGAAACCATTGCCGTCACCGCGATCAAGTTCAAGAAGACGACCGTAGCCCATGCCCACACCACCATTCAGAATCCTCTGCAGAGCGAAGAACGAGGCCGTGAACTTGCAAAGAAGCTTCCCGCAAAGAGATTAGCCCACGTCCTCGTCTTCTCGGACGGCTTACTCGTCAATGGCACCGCACTCGTCCAGGGTATCCAGGAACAGCTGCCGGAAGGTGTTGCTGTCACTGGCGGCCTCGTTGGCGACGGTGCCCAGTTTAAGAAAACTGTCGTCGGGGTGGATGGCGTTCCAACCTCGGGCGCGATCGTCCTCATCGGCCTGTATGGCGACTCGCTCACGATCGGCTACGGCTCCGTCGGCGGTTGGGATCCCTTTGGCCCCGAACGCACGATCACAAAATCGAAGTACAACGTGCTCTACGAGCTGGATGGCAAGCCTGCCCTCGCCTTATACAAGGAATACTTGGGCGCCAAGGCAAAGGACCTGCCGGCCAGCGGCTTACTCTTCCCACTGAAGCTCCACGACACCAGCGAGAAAACCGAGCGGGAGACGGTCCGAACGCTGTTGGCAGTCGACGAGAAGACACAGAGCATGACCTTTGCTGGCGATATGCCCGAGGGTATGCGCGCCCAGCTCATGAAGGCCAACTTCGACCGCCTGATCGAGGGTGCCGCCGGCGCGGCCTCATTAAGCCAGCAGAAGCGCAAGAAGAACAGCGTCGAACTGGCGCTCCTCATTAGCTGTGTTGGTCGCAAACTCGTCCTCAAGGAGCGCGTCGAGGAAGAAATCGAGGCGATCGCCGATATTCTAGGCAAGGACGTACCGCTCACCGGTTTCTACTCGTACGGTGAAATCTGCCCGACCGCGCCAACCGAGAAGCAGTGCCAGCTCCACAACCAAACCATGACCATTACCACACTCTATGAGTCGTAACGCCTACCACCCCATTCTCGAGCGCCAGCTGAAAAAGCACTTCGGCAGCAAGCCCCCGCCCGCCTCGCTGCGTCCGTTCTTGCAAGCCATCAGCGAGACGTACACCCACAACGACGACGACCGCGTGATGCTGGAACGGTCACTGGATATCAGCTCACGCGAACTGCTCTCGAACAACCGCAACCTGCAGCAGGAGAAGGATGATTTGGAGTCGCGGACCGAACAGCTTGAGCGCGTCAACGAGGTGATGATTAAACGGGAACTGAAGATGATCGAGCTGAAGCAGCAGCTGGCACAAGCCCGCCAGGCCCAAGCCACGGCTGGCAGCACCACGCAGCAGTCATCATCCACCAGCTAACACCAAGGAGGAGCCATGGCAGACAAACCAACGAAAGCAACCCATGAGGCACAGGAGGAAACTCCCACCTACAGCGGGGCATACGGCACAAAGAACAGCATGCCGATGTGGGCGTGGGTTCTTATCTACCTCGTCATCGGGGCGATCGTCTACTACGCCGTCTACGCCCTCTACTTTGCCAAGAAGAGTCCGGCCTACAGCGCAACCGGCAGTAGCACCTCAGGCGCACCCGCCGGCTCGCTCTACAACTACTAACTACCGCAGCAAGACGCCGCCATCAACGACAATCTGAGCGCCGGTCATGTAGGAGCTCAGCTCCGACACCAGGAAGAGCGCCACGCGGCCAATATCATCCGGCTCGCCGAACCGGTGCATGGGGATTTTCTCCATGAAGGCCTTGATCACGTCCTCGTTCACCGCGCCAGTCTGCATCTTGGCAACCCCCGGCGTACTAATCCCGCCTGGTGCAATGGCGTTCACCCAAATCTTGTGCTCACTGAGTTCGAGCGCCACGTTCTTCGTGAAGCCCCAGACACCGTGCTTTGAGGCATCGTAGTGGGCCAAGCCGACCATCGAGGGATGGAGCGCGTCGATCGAGGTAATATTCAAAATTCTGCCGCCCCGCCCTTGTGCAATCATCTGGGTCGAGGCTGCCTTGGTGCACAAGTAGACGCCACGCAGATTGATCGCAATCACCCGATCGAAGTCCTCGGGTTGCATAGCGCTCAACGGCGCAGCGGGGTACACACCGGCATTATTGACGAGAATATCGATCCCTCCGTGGTGCGCGACGCAATCAGCGATCGCGCCATCGACCGACATCGCGTCGGCGACATCGAGGTGGACCGCCCGGGCCGACCACCCCTTCGCAGTAAGCGCCTCGGCGGTCTTCGTTGCAGTCTGGTCATCCAAATCGCCAATGACCACGTTCGCGCCCGCCTCGGCCAGCCGGTAGCTGATCCCCGCGCCAATCCCCATCGCGCCGCCCGTCACCAAGGCTGTCTTGCCCGCGAGTGATACCAAGGAACTGAGTGCTGGTACGTCCATAGATCCTCCTGTGTGGTTACTCCGTTGTCTGGCCGTCGAAGTGGTCCTCAACCTCGTCGGCTTTCGTGGCTTGCACTGTATCTTTCAAGTGCTGCGGTGGTGAGTAGAGCGTGTAGAGCTTCAACGCCTCGGTGCCGGTATTCGTCACGTTGTGCCACGTGCCGGCGGGCACCAGCATCGACCAACCGTCGCTCACGGCAGTCTCCTGCGTGTTGTTTAGCACCGCCGTGCCGGTTCCGGCCTCGATGCGGATGAACTGATCGCCGTCGTGGACCTCGTTGCCAATCTCCTCGCCCGGCTTCAACGCCATGAAGACGAGCTGTGATTGCTTGCTCGTATAGACTACCCGCCGGTAGTCGGTATTCGCGATCGTCTCATCCTCGATGTTGGCGACGTAGCCGTTCATAGGCCTCCTTCTTTGCGTTCATCATCTCGCCAAACCGCGGGGACTGCAACTCGCTTGACGGCTGCAACCACCGCAGTATCCTCAACTTGAATTAACAAGGAGGGTACCAGTACGCGTGACGAACATGAAATGGCGCAAGCCAATGAATAACATCCTCGAGGCCTTCGGCGGCTTCAGCACCACACTTGATAACCAGAATGGCGTGCTCAGCTTCCGAGAGCTGTTCAAGCAGAACACCAGCCTTGTCCCACTTGGCGCCTTGCATAAAGTCTCAGCGATCACGCCCATGAGGATCACCGTCCTCGAAAAGTTACTCCGCCGCGTCATGACGGCGCACGGCATCCTGCTCTACAAAAACGCGACTATTCGAATCATTAAAATTGATCCGCAACAGCTACAGGTCGGCCAACGCTACGTCTTCCGAGAGAAGTACCAGCAGCTGATCGAATGCCTACCAACTACCTTTCGTGGCTACGCCATGAATACGGAAGGATTGGGCAATCTGGGTGCGTACTTCGCTAAGGGGACAACTGCCGATGGCGAAGAGGCGGTCGGGTGCTACGTGCCACCGATTATCGAGCGGCACGGCACTGACCTGGTGATTTTAGATGGCGTGCACCGCTGCTTTCTGTCGCGCCAAGTTGGCACCACGCCAATAGCAGTACTCATTGACGGCGTTGACTGCCCATTCCCGTCGATCACGAACGACTGGTCGGTACTCCAGGTTCTGCCGCTGGCCGAGCGGCCGAGTTCGATTGCGGAACGCTACTTCTCATTGAATCCCGACTACTTCCGGGACGTCAAACGACTAGGCATTGATGGCTGACCGAGGGGAAACCCTCGGTATTTTTTTAGACGGCCTGCCGGTCGTGCAGCCGTTGTAACTGTTGGTCGAGCCGCCCGAGCGCAAAGTCGGCATGCGAGCCAAGCCACGAAGCGGCAGCCGGAAATTCCGCGTACTGGGCCGTGGCAACGACCGGCAACATCTCAGCAATAATGGGGCGGAAAAAGGTGCGCGCCCAGTCGCCGCCAAGATCTTCCAAACCGTAAGCGACTGTCAGGGTGTTATCGATGATATCGGCAAGCTTGATCAGCCGGGCGGCTTCGGGAGCACGGGCCATCTTGGCCACGTAGGCAGTGCGGTTTGTATCACCTTCCTCATTTGTCAGCCACCAAATCAGATCGTCGACCTGACCGCCAAAGTGACCCCGGATCTCGTCCCGGGTCACCGTAGTGTCTTCATAGAGATCATGGCCGAGAGCGGCGAGGCGGACAGCAAAAAGGAGGCTGCCCTCAACCTCATGGCTTGCATGGGTCGAGAGCGCCTCCGTTGTCAGTTCTGCAACATTCAAGCAGTGCGGCCAGTACGGCACGCGGCCGGCTACACGCGTTTGGTGGCTATGGTATTGCCGGACTAGCGCAATCATGTGCTGGTCCAGCGAAGTAGCGGCGGTAGGCATGCGTCCATACTGCCAAGGCATGGTCATCAAAGCTAGGGTCCGTGCCGCGGCGTCGATGCTCGGCAACCACCAGATTCGCCGCATAGTAGGCAGTCCTGACGTCTGGACCAGCCAGCTCGTAGCGAGGCAATGGGTAGTCGTGTCGCATCAACACCCAAGCGGCGATTGCTTTTGCAATCCGGCCGCAGCCATCGGCGAAAAAGTGGTCGGTGCAATCAATCCGCCATTCAACCCAGGCGGCCAACCCAACTGGATCAGCCACCCCTTGCAGCCGCTGCCAGAACTCATCAACAAACTCAGCGTAGGCAGCTGACAGGTCGGCAATGGCCGTGTAGGCGTACCGTGTCGAATCGTCGCCACCACGGAATGACCGCGGTGACACAACGATTGATTCGTTCACCGACTGCGCCACGTCGAAGATCATGCCCGACAGCAAATCGGCAGAGAAGTACGCAATCAGCCGCCGTCGGAACAGGTATGAGATCGCCCTTCGATAGTTCTCCTGGACGCGTTGCTCAAGATTCGTGATATCGGCCAGCAGCTGCTGGCGTTTGCCGTTCGATGACGAGGCATCCAAGGTACCGCGGGCGGTGCGGCTGGTTATTGCTACATTCGAAAGCGCCCCCACGATGTAGTCGTCAAGTGTACGCACGTGCCGTGCCCCTTCCTGTAAAGTTTCGTCACTGCATGCACTCCACTACGAAACACAGGTGCCGTCAAGCGGCAGGGAATTACCGGTGGGAGCGACGGGGCACGAACGTCAGGGCGAAACCGCGCTTGCCCGCCCGGCCGGTCCGGCCGATGCGGTGGACGTAGTCTTCATAGGTCATCGGCTGGTCGAAGTTGATGACGTGGCTGACGTTGGGAATATCCAAGCCGCGGGCCGCAACGTCAGTCGCCACGAGCGCGTTCACCTTGCCAGCCTTGAAAGACTGCAAGGCACGGGCACGCTGCGGTTGCGACTTATTGCCGTGGATCGCCTCGGCGGGCAAGCCGGCACGAGTCAACGTATCGGCAAGCCGCTGGACGCCGTACTTGGTCTGCCCGAACACCAGCACCTTCTCAAACTCCTGCTTAGTGAGCAGTGACTGCAAGAGCTCAAGCTTGTGCGCGTCGGACTCAAACTCAACGATATTCTGCTCAATCGCCTGGCTGGTGCTGCCCTGACGGACTGAGACGGTCTCATGGTTCTTGAGCAAACGCTTGAGCAGCTGTTCGATGGCTGGCGTGATGGTCGCACTCAGGCACACGGTCTGCTTGTTCGCTGGCAGCTGGCTCATCAGGAGCTCGATGTCGCGGACGAAGCCCATGTCGAGCATCCGGTCGACCTCGTCGAGGACGAAGAAGCCGACGCTGTCGAGGCGCAAGGCACGACGATTGATCAAATCTTTCAACCGGCCAGGCGTACCAATCACGACATGCGGCCGGTGACGCAGCTTGCTGATCTGGTTGTGCAGGCTGGTACCGCCGACACAGAGGGTGGCGTACAACCCGAGATTGGCCGAAAACTGGCGAAACTCCTGTTCGATTTGCATGGCCAGCTCACGCGTTGGGGTCACAATGAGCGCCGTCCCAGCCTGCGGGTTGGTTTTGAGTTTATGGATGATCGGCAGCAGGAACGAGGCCGTTTTACCGGTACCGGTATTAGCCAATCCCACGACATCCTTGCCTTGCATGACAAGCGGAATGACGCCGTCCTGGATGGCTGTTGGCGTGACATAGCCGCGCGTGGCAAGCAAGGTCGCGATCGCTGGCAACAAGCCAAAATCAGTGAACTGGTGCGTCGGCACGTACGGTACCTCGGCAGCCACTTCGACGGCCTTCTGGATGAACCGCTCGGGCGCAATGTACTGGCCCTGGTGCTTGCCACGATGCTGACCGCCGCTTGAACGACGTTGACCAAAGGAACGATTGCGGTTGCCCGAAAATCGGGAACGATGACGATATGACATAGATGATTGCCTTTGCTTCTACGGGATGAACAGCGTGGTAGAAGATTCTAGCTCGGCATTCATCGGGGCGCCGATCTCGGCGCGGTGGTAGAACTGCCAATGATAGCGTACATCGCTCTGGCTGTCCAGATCAGGCTACGACTTGCAGCCAGTCGTGCGCCTGGGAACGGTCATCGAAGAGCTGGATCATATCCGCCTTGCCCGACAACTTCGCGAGGGCGCTCAGAGCGACTCGCAGCTGCTGATTACCCACCACAATCGCCAACCGATCGAAGCTGACGACCTTCATGCCACGGAGTGCCGCGGCCTCGGTGACGACATCCATCTGTTCCAGCGTGCTGGCGTCCGCAAGGATCGCCACCTCGTCAACGTGTGCACTTGCCTCAGTGACGGCCCGCTCCGCATCCTTCGTAAGAGCGAGGATTGAGTCCTTTGTCTGTTGCCCCGCCACTCTCACTTCGATAATCTTCGCCTTTGGATCAAAGGCTGCTTGGTTCTGACCCATACCACTCCTCACGCTGCTCGTACGCTGCCGATACGCCGGTA
>CAYZPG010000009.1:0-18363 GCA_964480605.1 uncultured Candidatus Saccharibacteria bacterium
GCCCGTCGAGCCACACCGTCGGCGCCGTCGAAGATCTGGAGTGATGGCCACCGCTCTTGGATGGCCGGTACAAGAAATGAGAAGTGGCTGCAGCCAATCACCACTGCTTCTGCGCCTTGGTCGACGTACGGCTGGATCTTGGCCGCAACCGCCTCGCTCACGGACAAGTCACCGGCTTCCACCTGGCGGACTAGTTCGGGTGCCCCAATATTCCATACCGTATGCTGGGCGGCATACTGATCGACAAGTGCGCGGTACCGCGGATTGTGGACCGTGGAATTCGTGCCCAGGACCAGAATCTTTGTGGCAGCCAGAGCAGCCGGCTTAATCGCCGGCTCCATGCCAACGATTGGCGTATCTGGGAACTGCGTTCGCAGCTCATCAACCGCATTCACCGTTGCTGTATTGCACGCAATGACGACCATCGTCGCCCCCTGATCTACAAGGAATTGGACGACCTGCCTCATCCGAATGGTGATTTCTTCCTGCGAGCGCTCGCCGTACGGCGCGTACGCCTGGTCTGCGAGGTACACAAACCGGGCGTCCGGCAACAACGCCGTCAGCCGTTGGTACACGATCAAGCCGCCGACCCCTGAATCACAGATGCCGATCATATTAGCGCCGGAAGCGAACGGTCAGCGCTGCGATGAGTTCCATAAGGAGAAAACTGACGAGGCCGTAGACGAAGAGCGCGATGATACTCGACCACTCAACCAGGTACTGGCCGTATCGAGCCGCGGCGACCAGGCCAACAAACGGCGCAACGAGTGGATCGGAAAGCCTGTAGACAAGGTCCACTAAGGAAATCTCGGAGGCACCGAATAGTCGAAAAATAATCCGGAAGGCCAACAACACCTCAATGATCATCGTGAACACAGAAATGAGCGATGTGATCATACGCGACCTCCTGTTGCTTGTAGTGTAGCAAATGCCGGCAACGTGACAGACTGCTCTAGTGCATGCTCCAAGAACTGCTTCGTGACCCGTCCCAACTCCTCATGGATGGCTGCCGACAACTGCAACCTGTGCGCCAGCTGTAACGGTGCCCGCTCGAAGAGCCGGAGCACCTTCAAGGTCTCAGCCTGCACCGGTACGTGAAGGATTTCGGCCTGCAAACACGCAGGACACAGCGCCCCACCTCTGGTTGGACACAGGCCAAGTTGCACAGGATCAAGGGCCTGGCCGCAGTGGCTACAGACCTTCAGCTGCGGCTGCAGACCAGCTGTCAGGAGCAACTGCCACTCAACTTGTCGGAGCAGGGCTGGCGATGCCGATCCTGCTAAGTGGCCAAAACTCTCAACGAGCAACTGGTACGCCTTCGGCTGCACCTGGCCGTCTGGCGAAAGCCGGTTGACCAACCGTGCCAAGTAGCTGGCCTGTTCTACCAAGGGGAGCGAATCGCGCAATGCCTGGAATGGCTCAACGACGTCAGCGCTCGTGACGACATGCCACGTCCTGCCCTCGCCCAGCACCCAGTCAACCACGTAGAACAGTTCAACGTGGCCGCCGAGCTTGCTCGTCAACCTGCGCGCGCCCTTGGCGATGGCGGTCAGCTTCCCCATACCAGGTGTCAGAATGGTGAGAATCCGATCCGCCTCCCCGTACACCCGCCGCTCAATAATCAACCCGCGCGTCTTGATACTCGCCATAGAACATGAGTGTAGCACGGACAAAGAAAAAACCGGTGGACGAATCCACCGGCGTGCTGCTAGGACGTAATTACACAAGTGCTACGGACGCTTTCGTCCGGGTTTTTGGCAGATGGCTGCCGTACTTCTTCCGAAGCAGCGGCCCGAGCACCGCACCATACAACTCTGCCACCGCTTTCTCGGTTTCGGCAAGGATGATCAGCGCGCCCTCGCCATGCTGGTAACACCGCACATTGTGCGGGATCACATGCTGGCCCGGCTTCAAGTCCAGCTCATCGATCACTCGCTGAACGTCAGCGTACTCCATGCCATCCAGGCCGTTCAGCACGGTGCACGTCGCCGCTCCCTTGTGCCCAAGTCGCTTCACGACACCATGCAAGAAACTTGAGCCGACAAAACGGAAATTTGCCTCGGAAATACGAATTGTTTCATCTTCGTCGTCAATAATAAAGTCCATTCCGAAGACTCCCTGATAGCCTTCCATGGCCACCCGCCTGCCAAGCGTCTTACCATACCGCTTGCAGGCAGCCCGCTGACTAGGTGACATATGACCGGGCATACTATTGCCACAGTACTTCCCTCGCGGTGTCAAAATCTGGTCGGTAAAACCCAGGACCCGCACTGTACCCCGTTGTATTTCAACGATCATGCTAGGCGACGGCACTTTCGTCCGGTGCCATCGCTCAACCAGTACCTCTCGTGTGAGATCAGCCGTCTCGAGGTATCGTCCAAGATCCGACTGTGTCGTCAGGAAGACGAAGCCCGTTGCTGAGGCACCATTGATCAGCTGCTCTTTCACGACCACCGTCTCACCTCTGGCAAGAAACTCTTGCGCGAAGTGACGGATGGCGAGTGCGCCTGAACAAATAATGCCATCAGTTGTCGGCAAGCCAAGTTCCAATGAGAGCCTCCGCACCGTTGCCTTGTTGCAGAGCCGTGCCGCGAATCGAGTGGCTGGTCCAAAATAAGACCGCATACCCATCTCTGCTGCAAACCACTCTGCATCGCCCCTTGGGTTGTAGGGCTTTAACAACAACGGACGACCATCCTGCCGTTGCGTATACAACAGGCTAGTCCTCACATCCTGATCATGCAGCGCCCGCTCAAAGAAGCTCCCTCTCCCCGACTTCACCGCGAGATACTTATAGGCACCAAGGCCTTTCCGAGACATAAATTCTATGTAACTCGGTGGAAACGGTCTGTCGGCGTCGTACATGATCATGGCGCCCGGTTCTACAAGTGCCGGAGCCCGGCAGGCAAAATCATTGATGTCCGCTTTTCCGACGTCCACCGTTTTTTGATACGTGGACATGTCGAATGCATACACCGATCGGTATTCAGATTCCTTCGTCATCACAACCAACTCTCTTTTCCTCTTTGTTAACCTGCTCCCCCGAACAGGTGACGGCACTCGACAAATCAAGTACCAGCATCTGCCCAAGAACGAAACAGCGCTCCTTGGTAGGAGCGCTGCGGTTGGAAATCTGTCTTACTTACGACGTGGCAACGCTCCGGTAGGTATTCCGGACGAGAATCATGCCGCAAAAAATGAATGAAGATCTCATAACGGGTACATCCTACGATGCAACGGAACCGCCGTCAAGCAGCCGCGACGACACGATCGAAGAAGTTCCGCAGCACTCGAGGCGCTTCGGGCGATTCCCGAAAATCTTTCCGCGCCTCATCAATGGAACGACCGTGAAGATACTCCGGATAGAGCGAGAGCCGTGTCATCAGGTCGTCGAGCGTCAGTTCTGGATGAAACTGGACACCGTAGACAGCCTTCCCGATCCGAAATGAACTCATGGGATTGTGTTCGCCAGCGGACAGCTGCACGGCACCCTGCGGCAACTCGTCGACCGATTCTTTATGACCGTGCTGCGCAACGAACCTGCCCGGCAAGCCTGCAAACAGCGGGTCCACCCTGCCGTCATCCGTCAGCGTCACTGTAAAAGAACCAACTTCCTCTTGCAGAGGATCAGCAACAACCGCTGCGCCAACGTGCCAGCCAAGCACTTGGTGGCCCAGGCACATGCCCAGGAATGGATGGTCGCGCTCCAATACCTCGTCGAGGACTGGTCGGATCTCAGTGAGCGCCCGCTGGAATGCTAACGTGTTCGCTGCCTGCACGATCCCGAACTGACCGGAGCCACCCATGACGACGGCATCAAAGTCCCGCACCGCATGAGCGCGTAACGATCCCGGCTGCAGTACCGGGTTGGCAACCGTCAGGTCGCCCGTCGCCAGGTGCCCGTGCTTCAACACGCACGACAGCTCGTGCGCAGCGGACGCATCGGTACGACACTGGATCAACAACACCTTCATACCTGTCATCTCACCAGATTACGACCGCTCCTTCAAGATATGCTCCGCCGCCGCCAGTTCCTCTGGCGTGTTGACGCCGTGGGCATCGGCCGGGTCGACAACGGGCACGGCCGCCACCTTGAGGCCGTCGGCTCTGGCTAGCGCCACGATGTCCGTCAGGTAGTACTCGCCCGTCACCTCACTCGGCTTGATCCGTTCAAGTGCCAACCAGAGCCATGGCGATCGAACCAGGTAGAGACCAGCGTTGTACTCGGTCAATTGCCGCTCCTGGTCGGTTGCGTCCTTATACTCAACAATGCGCTCGACTGACCCATCGGCAGCACGGACAATCCGCCCGTAGCGTTCCTCAATCGAGTGGACGTGGCTAGTAGCCAGCGCGATCGTTGCATCTTGTACAGCGAGCTGCCGTGCAAGCGATTCATAGGTCTGCGCAGAGAAACAGGGGCAGTCACCGTTCGTAAGATAGATCTGGCCATCGTGTGTGCCCAGCTCCTGCTTCGCAGCTAGCGCTGCGGCACCAGTGCCAGTGCGGTCGCCTTGGTCAGCAAAGCGTCCTTCCGGGAAGGCTGCCCGCACCAATTCAGCTCTGTATTTCACCACAACGACCGGCTCGCGAATACCTACCCGATCGAGCGTGTTGAGGACGTAGGCAATGATCGGCCGACCGTTCAGCGGCACCAGTACCTTCGGCAACTCCGGATGGTTCATCCGCGTCCCCTGCCCAGCTGCCAAGACGATCGCCTGCATGCTCATGCGCTCATTCTAACGCTAGAACCCTCGAAGAGAACATACAGGCGGCCTACCGCTGGCAACGTGGGCAGTAGTGGGCGGAGCGCTGGCCGATCTTGGTACGGACGACCGTGCCATCACAGCCGCGGCAGGGTTGGCCTTCGCGGCCGTAGACCTTGAGGTAGTCGCGCATCTTGCCTGCTGTGCCCTCGGCATTCACGTAGGAATTGAAGGTGGTGCCGCCGTATTCGATGCCGAGCTCGAGCACCTGCTGCACGGCCGCGTGCAGTCTGCTGATTTCATCCCGCTTCAGAGACGACGCCTTCCGGAACGGACTCAACCGCGCCTCAAAGAGCGCCTCGTCGGCGTAAATATTCCCGACACCCGCCACAACCTTCTGGTCGAGCAAGGCGGTTTTGATGGGAATCTGCCGCTTCTTCAGTGCTGCGAGGAAGTACTCAGGAGTGAAGTCTGGACTGAACGGCTCAGGGCCAAGCTTCGCATGCTCGAACAGTCGCTCGACCGCGCCGTTCTCATACAGGCGGAGCCAACCAAACTTGCGCAGATCATTGAAGTACAGAATCCTGCCGTCATCGAACCGGATAATGACGTGCGTGTGCGCATGCGGCAACGGCTGCTCGTAGGCCTTCTCGGGATGACCAGCAATAAAGCCCGTCCCCATCGCCTTCGTCCGTTCCAGCGTCTGGACGACGATCTGCCCAGTCATCTTGAGATGGATCGCGAGCGTGTAACCGGTTGAGAGCCGAATGCAGAGTACCTTCGCGCGCCGCTCGACAGCCAACACCTTCGCGCC
Organism: uncultured Candidatus Saccharibacteria bacterium; assembly: GCA_964480605.1. Taxonomy (GTDB): domain Bacteria; phylum Patescibacteriota; class UBA1384; order JACPKC01; family JACPKC01; genus JBBUCD01. The sequence continues at coordinate 5,518 of CAYZPG010000009.1, forward strand.
CACCAGTGCCGTGTCTATGAGCTCACGCGGGTCGGCAAAGAGTTTCGGCACCCGGATCTCAACGCCCGCGACTGTCCTCCCTACGATCGTCCGCTCTAGGCCGCGCCGGACGGTTTCGACCTCTGGTAGCTCTGGCATATGGCTAGCATGCGCCAATACCACGGGGACTGCAAGCCTGGTATGATTAAGGTATGGACACCGTCTTGAACCTGGTCGCCATCGGCCTCGTGATCGCCGGCTTCTTCGGCATCGTGTTGCCAGCCATCCCAGATCTACCACTCATGCTCGGCGGACTCGTCATTCGCTCGCTCGCAACCGACTTTGCCCACCCCTCGGTCACCGAGCTGATTGTGGCAGCGGTCGCCAGTGGCCTGGTACTCCTCCTCGAAGCCTTCGCGGCCCCGTTCGTCGCCCGTCGGTTCGGCGCCTCGAAATTTGGCCAGTGGGGCGCGCTCATCGGCAGCATCTGCGCATTGTTCCTCGTCCCCGCCTCACCGTGGTTTATTCTCATCCTACCCATTGTCGGTACGGTCATCGGCGAGCTGATGGCTGGCCGGACGCATCGGGACGCGATCAAGAGCAGCATCGGTACCGCCCTTGGCGTCAGCGCCCTCCTTGTCCTCAAAGTCGTTGTCGCCTTCGGTCTCTTAGGTACCCTGATCGTGAGCTTCTGGCGAAGCTAACCCGCCGTACAGAAGAACGGAATCAGCGGGCACAGCTGGTGGTTGTACCATAGGATCACACCGCCCAGCACCAAACACATGCCAGGAAACACCACGAGGTTCTCGAACCACATACCAGTAAGGATGCGGATACCGTGGAATGGCCGGGGTGGAAAGCCCATGTTGCCGCCGAACGGCCAGAGGAGTGGAATCCCTTGCACGGTAACCGCATCAGCCACCAGGTGCATCACGAATCCGATCTCAAAACTCCACAGAAAAAGCGCTTGGTCGAATAAACCGGGTCGGAAGACCGTCTGAACGAACCAAGCTACCAGCCACGAGAAAAGTATGACGCCAAGAATCGAGTGGGTCAGGTTTCGATGGCCACCGAGAGTACGGATAATCGGCCGGCTCACAATGTTACCCAGCGGGATTGAGTCCCAAAAGTTCGAGGCCGGCTGGTCGATGTCTGGTAGGAGCGAACCAACGAAGGAACCGGTCACAATCGTGCCAAGAATTCCGAGCGTCAAGGACTCGTTCGGATGGAGCGCCCCATATGCGCCGAGTGCGGTCGTCAGACCAATCAGTTGATGCGTTTTATCGGTCACTCACCCTCGATCGTATACAGCTCGACCGGCGTCACCGTACTCGTGGATGCACCGCGAACCTGTGGCTCTTCGGCAGTGACATGACCGGTATTCGTCAATGACAGGTAGCCCCACACAACAAGCACGAGCATGCCGGCTGCAACCAACCCAAGAAGAACGCCGCGCTCAATCTCTCGGACCATCAGTTGACCCTTTCTAGCTCCCAGTCTAGTGGCCACGGCCCGGGCGTGCAACCGCCCATACCGAGCGTCTGTTGATACATCACCGGTGCTTGCCCACTCCCGCTACAGGGGTTATGACGGAAGCCGATCCGATGGCCAACCTCGTGGTTGATGAGGTACTGGCGGTACTCGCCGAGCGAACCAGTGAAGTACGGCGAACCAGTCAGCCACCGATCGGCATTGATGACCACGCGGCCATTAATTGAGCAACTAGTGAAGCCTTCCGTATCGAGTGGCGCGCAGAGCCGATCAACGGTCTGTGGTGTTGCGAAGTACAGCGGGAAACCACCGCTTTCTACGCGGACAAAGTGTAGCCTGCCGCTCGCCCGCCAACTACGCGTGTCATCAAGTATCGCCTCAACGGCTGCCGCAAACTCATTCGGATCAATCCCGCTCCCGTGTTCAACCAACACCGTATAGGCCACGGTTCGCCCCGGACCGCCGGCATCATGGCCGCCGCCCACAGTAGTAAAGCTGCCTGACGAGGATGAAGCTGACGCTGGACTCCGAGCTGTCCGTACAGCAGCAGGGCGAGGCACATAACTAGCGGCTGTAATCGAGGTTTGGCCTTCGGTGACCGCCTTCGCCACCTGTTCGCGAAGAGCTGCCTGATCGATGACACGGTCCGTCTTCGGCACATCCGACACAAAATCGTTCACGGCATCACTCACGGCTTCTGCATCAAAGTGGACAGCCACCGTCGGCGGCGTGGCGGTCGTATCGGCCACGAAGGTGATACCTGTCCGGATCAGTGAGACTGGAATCACTTTCTCTGCACCGAGCAGATCGACCGTGATGGATCGACCCAGCCACGTATTCGCCTCGGCAACTGCCTGCTCGACAGCCGCACGGGGGACCGTCGGCGCTACACCCTCTGTCTCGATTGGAATCATCGTCGCACCATGGGCAATCGCATTCAGCAGCTGGAAGCTGATGTCCTCGGCACCAATCGTCGCGCCAGCCTTGCCAGCCTGGAGCACATAGATACCGTTTGCCTCATCAAAGCCAGGAGCGGGATTCTGTGGCTCTGCCGACAGGACAGCTGCCAGCTCCTCGACAGCGTTGTCGTAGGTGGTGTCGTCAGTGGCCAAGGTTGCACTCACGACGACCGGTTCCTGGAGCCGCATCGCATCTGCCACTACCCGAGAGAGCGGGTCAGCGGGCGCCAGCAGCGCCTCTACCATGGCATCGATATCGTAGGACAATCCAAGATCAACCAGCGAGCGATCTTCTGTACGTAATCCAGTATGGATCCGAACCGGCTCCGAATCATCAAACGTTGCCAGCAGGGTAGCGCGCAGCTCCGACTCGGTCATTCCGGCCAAGTGCCGTTCACCAATGAAGTAGCCGGGCGGAACACGGCGGGCGAAGGCAACATGGTAGCTGCCAATAAGCACTACCACAAAAACCAACAACGCCACGCCGTCCCGCAACCAATCCCTCCTCGTCATTCTTACTCCAACTCGTTTCGTAAGAGCTGCTGCCAAGTTGCCAGATCGTAGCGCGGGCTCTGTGCAACGGACGAGCCGCCATAGGCAGCGCTCGCCTGCTCGGGCACTGGTTGCTCCTCAAGGCTGCGCAACCATGCAGGGTCAACACCATCAAGCTGCAGCGAGATAGCACCGGGCGTCACGGGCACTGGTGCTGGCCACACCCGCTGCATCAGAAGCGTGCCGAGCGCAAGCACACACAGTGATAACAGGTATGCCACGCTGACCGACTGGTTCATGCCAGCTCTTTCTGAAACAGCGAGTGCTGGAGCGTCTGCTGGTTCGAGGGCAGCTGGAGCTTCCCGTAGACGCCGTCGTACCCAGCAATCATCGTCACCGAACCCGCCCGCATCGCCTGTACGATCGCCGCAAACTCATCCCCGCCCGCCTTGGCGATCGTGGCAATTGGCGCGTCAAGTAACAGCGCGAACTCCGGGCCGACTGCAGAGACAAGTATGTCGTAGAGCCGCTCGATCCGTTTGCTCTGCTTGCCCACCCCGAACAGCGCACTCGCAATATCGCGGATCGGTACGATCTGCAAGAAATCCGGTGCGCCCTCCGGCTTGTCGCCGAACTCGCGGTCAGCCAGCTCATCGACACGAGAGAGTACGCCTACCGTAACAGGCCGGCCACAGGTAGTGCAGATCCCGTTGTGGCGTTTTCGCTCCTCGGGTGTCCAGTTTACCCCGCAGACTCGGTGGCCGTCGTGATGATACTTCCCCTCTTCGGGGAAGAATTCAATAGTTGCAGCGAGGTAATCTGGTAAGTATGCCAACAGATCTTGATTAGCTCTCGTGTTACGAGGGGAATTGCGTGCCACTCGAGGACTATTATCCGCTTCGCGATCGGGCCTAAGTAGATCAAGGTCGCGAGCCCGTGTTCGTTCCGCCGGAGGACTATCGGGCCGCACGCCGGAATGAACACGGGCGAGCATTTCTCGCCGCCGTTTCGGCGCACCCTCCCAAATCATCCTGGCAATGAGATCAAATGACAGCTTGTCCGGCTCGGCCACCTCGAACACCGTCGCCTCGCGGCCAAGGTTGTCGAGCGAGTGGCCGTCGGAGCACGAGATCAGCGCCACGTTGTCCAACGCCGAGATGCGCCAGTTCATGGGCGGATTCGAGCTCATCCCCGTCTCGATCGCCGGAATCCGACTGACCAGATCAGCACCGAAGCACTCTTCCAGCGAATCGAACCCGGACTGCGAGCCGAAGACCGCGAACCAGGGCGTCCAGGCGTGCGCCGGAATGACCAGCATCCGCTCATCAACCGACCAGGCCCGCTCAGCGAGTTCCCGTGCGCTCATGCCAAGGATCGGCCGGCCGTCAGCACCCAGTTTACCGCGAGGTTCCAATTCCCGAGTGAGGTTTTCGGCCGCTTCCAAATTCGGCGCAATGAGAATCGTGTGCATCCGCCGCAGCTTGCCGCCCTGGCTCCAAATGGTGGCGATTTCGTGCGTCAACACGAAGCGCACCGGGCGCGGATTGGCCACCGGGTATGGCAGCGGAATCGGTTCTTTCACGGCGTAGATGCCGTCACCGACTTCCTTCAATTGCTGCTGGATTTCAGAGAGCCAAATGGGGTGGGTGAAATCAGCCGTGCCCATGAGATCAATACCCTTGACCGCCGCCCAGGCAGTCATGGTCGGGAGCGTCAGGTACTTCGAACACGCCCGAGCAAAGCGGGAGTGAACGTGAAAATCGGCAATCAGCCGCACGAGTTAGTGCTCCGTGCTCGCCAAGCCGTAGATCGAAACAACCACCAAGGCCAGGCCCGTAAGAACGTTGCTCCATAAGCCGGCCGCATTCGTCGCAAACCCCAACAGCCACGGCGTAATGAAGATCCAAATCCCGAGAATGAGTGTCATCCAGTACATCAAAAACCTCCCACTGTTTCCCTGAATCGTAGCATAAAAAACAAGCCCATTGTCCCGGCGACGATCTACTGTCCCAGCCACTTGCGTAGCCAGTATCATCGACGCTGCAGGCCTTAACGACCGTGTTCGGAATGGGAACGGGTGTGACCCCTGCGCATCAGCCACCAGGACGGTGGGCTTGTTTTGTCTGTTGGAATGTATAGAAATGTGACAATCACCTGAGTGTATCTGGGCCGCACAGCACCTGTGCGGTTCTCCGAATACAGCGACCATTAGTACGCTACGGCTCCGACGATTGCTCGCCTTCTACCTCGCGCCTATCAACCTAGTAGTCTCCTAGGGGTCTTATAGAAACCTTATCTTGGGGCCGGCTTCCCGCTTAGATGCTTTCAGCGGTTATCCGAACCGGACATAGCTACCGAGCACTGCACCAGAGTGGCACAACTCGTACACCAGCGGTCCGTCCATCTCGGTCCTCTCGTACTAGAGACAGACCCCCTCAAGTTTCCAAACGCCCACAGCAGATGAGGACCGAACTGTCTCACGACGTTCTGAACCCAGCTCGCGTACCCTTTTAATTGGCGAACAGCCAAACCCTTGGGACCTTCTTCAGCCCCAGGATAGGGTGAGCCGACATCGAGGTGCCAAACTGCGCCGTCTATGTGGACTATTGGGCGCAATCAGCCTGTTATCCCCGGGGTAACTTTTATCCGTTGAGCGGTCCGACTATCATACGTGCGGACCGGATCACTATCTCCGACTTTCGTCTCTGCTCGGCGTGTCTGCCTTGCAGTCAAGCACTCTTCTGCGATTGCGCTATCACTCCGATTTCCATACGGAGCTAGAGTACCTTTGAACGCCTCCGTTACCTTTTAGGAGGCAACCGCCCCAGTTAAACTACCCATCAGACACTGTCTTCTTCAGGGCCTTCCTGAAAAGTTAGGGCCACACAATACTCAGGGTGGTGTTTCATTGTCGCCGAAGCTCCCACCTACGCTACACAGCGTATCGCGTGAACCAATATCAAATTGTAGTAAAGCTCCACGGGGTCTTTCCGTCTTGCTGCGGGTACCCGGCATCTTTACCGGGAGTGCAATTTCACCGAGCCTCTCTTAGAGACAGTTACCAGACCGTTACGCCATTCGTGCGGGTCGGAATTTACCCGACAAGGAATTTCGCTACCATAGAACAGTTATAGTTACTGCTGCCGTTCACTAGGGCTTAAGTTCTGGCCTTCCACGAATAAATTCATGGTCAGCCGTCCCCGTGACCTTCTAGCACTGGGCAGGCGTCAGCCCCTATACATCCCCCGAAGGGTTAGCAGAGACCTGTGTTTTTGGTAAACAGTCGCCTGGCATACATTCGTTGCAGCCCGCCTCATCGGCGGGCAGGCTTTATCCCGAAGTTACAGCCGTTTTTTTGCCGAGTTCCTTTAAGAGAGTTCTCTCGATCACCTGAGGCTTCTCGCCTCGTCCACCTGCGTTGGTTTGCGGTACGGTTTGCCCTACCAATTGGTCACACGCTTTTCTTGTCACCCTCGCCCCACCAGGCACATAACTCATGCAGTACCTGGTAGCTAAAGGATGCGTCCCGTGTGGGTACAATAGGACAAGTTCAGGAATATCAACCTGAAATCCATCATCTGCTGGTCAGACTTAGGACCGACTAACCCCGGGCCGATTATCGTTGCCCGGGAAACCTTGGACATTCGGTGGGGCGGTTTCTCGCCGCCCTTTCGTTACTCATGCCAACATTCGCACTTCGCTACGCTCCACCAAACCTCACGGTTCAGCTTCACTGCCTAGCGAACGCTCCTCTACCACCACACATCTTGCGATGTATGATCCATAGCTTCGGTACTTGCCTTGAGCCCCGTTGAATTTTCGGCGCAGCGAACCTCGACTAGTGAGCTGTTACGCACTCTTTGAAGGGATGGCTGCTTCTAAGCCAACCTCCTAGTTGTCTGTGCTTCGCCACATCCTTTTCCACTGAGGCAAGATTTAGGGACCTTAGCTGATGGTCTGGGTTCTTTCCCTTTTGACACGTGGAGCTTAGCCCCCACGGACTGACTCCTGCGCAATAACCTACCTGGTATTCGGAGTTTGTCTGGACGCGACATCTTGCGACGCCGCAAATCCAATCAGTGCTCTACCCCCAGGGGCCTACGCAGGGCTATACCTAAATATATTTCGAGGAGAACCAGCTATCTCCGGGTTCGATAAGCGTTTCACCACTACCCACAGGTCATCCCATAGTTTTGCAATACTATTGGGTTCGGACCTCCCGTTGCTGTTACGCAACGTTCATCCTGCCCATGGGTAGCTCACCCGGTTTCGGGTCTTGTATGTACGACAGACGCCCGTTAAGACTCGCTTTCGCTGCGGCTCCGTTGGCTCGGCCAACTTAACCAAGCCGTACACACAAACTCGTTGGCTCATTCTTCAAAAGGCACGCCGTCACCCCGATAAATCGGAGCTCCGACTCCTTGTAAGCATATGGTTTCAGGTACTATTTCACTCCCCGGCTAGGGGTACTTTTCACCTTTCCCTCACGGTACTGGTTCGCTATCGGTGAGAAGAAGTATGTAGTCTTCGGAGATGATCCTCCGGTCTTCGATCAAGATTTCACGTGTCTCGATGTACTTGCACTGCACCACAAGGGCGCAGCGGCATTCCCAACAACACAAGGATGTCGCTTACGGGACTCTCACCCTCTTTGGTCGTCCGTTCCAGGCTCATTCAGCTATCGTTGTGTTGAGTAAAGGGATGCAAGACTAGTCCGCGTTCGCTCGCCGCTACTGACGGAATCGCAAAATCCGTACACAGTCATCGAACGCCACTTGCGTGGTATCCGACAACTGCTAACGAATTTTCACACTAAACAGTGTGTGTTGCTTTCTGTTCCTCTGGTTACTAAGATGTTTCAGTTCACCAGGTACCCGATACCAAGAACGGCCTGCTACCTGACACTACTTGGACCGCTGGATAACCCGTTAAAGTATGGGTTGGCGGTGAGTATCAAGTAACAGAGCGCTCTTGGCATCTACTGCACATGACTGCAGTAGGGTTTCCCCATTCGGACATCTCTGGATCAAGGGTTGCTTGGCACCTCCCCAGAGCTTATCGCAGCCTGCTACGTCCTTCGTCGGCTTCTTCTCCCAAGGCATCCACCATATGCTCTTCTTGTATCCGGAGAACCGCACAAACGCCGTTCGTTTGAACGATTCCCAATAAAAAATACTTACTCGGTGATTGCCACATTTCTATACGTTCCGGTTTTTCAAGGTGCGCTGCTTGTGTGCTCTCTGAAGGATCCCGTGGATCATCTGGAGAGCGCGCAAGAACCAAAAAGACCGCTGCCGCGGCCGAGTATAGACACCAAAAAATGCCTAGTACCGCCGCTTTCCCCTCACCCGCTTGTTGGTCATGCTACGCATGTAGAGCAACTCTCCCAAAAGTGCTAGCAGTTGTCAACACCCTACTAAGCCTCGTTCCCCGGAAGTCGCTGCAGGCGGATATGTTTAGAAATAATGCCGACCTGCCGCATCCGGACCTCGATCGACTGGACATCGAAGGCGCGGTTCAGGGCATCAAGTAGGTAGTTGCCGGCGGCGGCGAAGATCGAGTAGCGCCCCTTCAGGTCGGTCACCCGGGTGTTGCGCAGACGGCCGGTGCTGTCGTAGAGCCGCAGGATCGTGAGCGGTGCCGGCTTGCCCATCGCAGTGACGAACGAGACCTCGCGGCCTTGCTGCCAGTTGAAGTACTCGAGTGCCCAGAAGATGCCGTACATGACCAGGATCGCCGAATCGATCATTGCGCCCCGCTCAATAAAGAAGGAGATGGCGAAGATCGTACCCGTCAGCGAGAGTGGCAGCCGTAACTGCTGGATCCGCTGGCCCAGCTCGCGGAACCGGCTGACGACTTGGAAGCCTTCTGGTGTCAGGGAGTCGACCGGGATGTCCGGATACACAAGCCCTTGGTCGGTCGCCTCAATCACCTCGCCGCGGTAGCCAACGCTGGCCCGAGATGATGGGAACTGAAACTCGGCAGCAATCACCTCGATGCGGTACAGACCCTTGCGGACATCGAAGGTAAAACGACCCTTGGCGTCGGTCTTCTTTGACTCAAGCAGCTTACCTACCTCGAACTGGTTGCCGCCCTCGGCGATCAGGCGAACGAAGGCGTCAGGCACGGGCTTCCGGGACGACGAGTTGAAGACCACCCCGTAGCGGCGACGGCGCTTCAACCAAGCAATGAAGAACGTAAAGAGGTTGCCCAGGGGGCCCAGCGCAGCTGGCAAGCCCAGTGGCAGCTGCAGCAACGCCGGCAGGAGCGCCAGAGCCAAGGTACTCAACAAGACCAGTGAGGCGAGCACGAGGTTAATCCACGATGCGCCCGGCAACGAGGTAATCCACCCGAAGGGGGTGGCCGTTGGCACAAGTGGTGGGGTGATTGCTGGCGGTGGTGTGGTTGGCGGTGGTGGCGAGACGACCGCTGGCGGCGTAGCGTTCTGGATTGTGAACCGAATAATCGAGCTTGTGAATGTCGTGCCGGTGCGATTCGTAGCCCGCGCCTGCATCAGGTAACTGTCGTCGAGCCACGGCGGCAAGAGTGCGTTCGAAGTCCAGGTAACGGTACTGCCATCGGTCGTGCCGCTGTGCGTCGTTGGGAGGTAAAACACTGCTGCCTGCCAACCGTTGCCGTTCCAGTACTGGCCGTCGCTCTCCCGCTGCAGGTAGAACTCGGCGCTGTTGGGCTGAAAGCCCGAGCCGCTCGAGGCGTCACGGAGCGTGCCCGTAAACGAGGCCGGAATCGTCGCCGAGGTGTAGGTGGTAGCAGTCACTGGCTGGCTGATCGTGATCAAGCCCACAGCCGGCGTATTAATGGTGAAGGTAATCGAGGCGCTCGAGGCAACGTTCCCTGCTCGGTCAACAGCCTGCGCTGTCACGGTGTAGGTGTCGTCGAGCCACGGTGGCATCGTGAAGCTCGAGGTCCAGCTGGCGAGCGCCCCTTGCGTCGTCCCAGCGTGGGTCGTGCCCAAGAATACCTGTCCAACGACCCACGTCGCACCATCCCAGTAGAAGCCGTCGCTCTGCCGTTGCAGGGTCAATCGGACAGAGTTTGCCGCCAGGCCCAACCCGGTACTATTGTCTGCCGCCGAGCCAGAGAAGAGCAGCGGAATGGTCGCGGGGGTGTACGTCGTGCCCGCCACCGGCTGCGCGATGGTAACGCTGGGCACCGTTGTGTCGGCAATCGAGGCGTTCACGGTAATGTCAGCAGCCCTGGCAAGTGCGGGCACAAGCAGGCACAACGTCAATGACGTTGCGACGGCCCGTATCAGGAGCTGCAGACGGTATCCCATATCCCTCCACTGTCACTCGCTAGTGTACGGTACGCGGTCCATTTCGTCGACGTGCCAGCCAGCCGATCAGGCGGCTGGGTACCAGACGCAAGAACGGGAGCACAAGCCACCACTGCCACGGCAGCACAACGACTCGTTGCCGTCTGGCAATCGCCTGCTTCATGAGCCGGGCGGCCTCGTCCGCCTCAATCAGAAACGGGTACCAGGCATCAGGGCTGCTGGTCATCTCGCTCGCAATGTACCCCGGAAAGATCGTCGTCACATGAACGCCGTACGGCGCCAGATCAAGCCGCCAGCCTTCCATAAGGTACCGAACGGCTGCTTTCGTCGCCGAGTAGGCGCCGCCGGGCAGACCCCGGAAGCTGGCCACCGAGCTGATTGCGACCAGTTGTCCATGCCGCTGCGTCGCCATTGCCGGCGTGAAGGCGCTGATCGTATGGATAACGCCGTTCACATTGATATCAACCATCGCGGTTAGCTCTTCGACTGGCGTCTCCAGCGGATGCTTCCACTGGCCGACACCGGCATTCGCAATCACGACGTCGATCTGCCCGGCTGTCTTCAAGAACCGAGTGGCGACCTGCCGCGTCGCCGCCCCGTCACGGACATCGAGCGTGTAGCAGTGGACACGAGCACCCAGCGCCCGACACTCCCTCGCAACCGCTTGCAGTCGGTCAGCCCGCCGCGCAGCCAAGCCGAGCACCACATCCGGAGCCGCATACGTCCGTGCCAAGGCCGCACCAATTCCGCTCGATGCACCTGTAATAAAGACTGTTCGCGCTCCACCCATGCGTTCTCCCCTTGTCAGACCTGTCGCCTATGATACAGTAGTTGCATGGATCATAAACTCTTACTCATCGAAGATGATATTACGCTGCGGGATCTCTACCAGGCCCGGTTTGGCCTTGAAGGTTTTACGATTGAGGTAGCAACCGATGGCGAGGCTGGCTTAGCAAAAGCCAAGGAAATGCTCCCCGATGTCATCCTCCTCGACCTGCGCATCCCGAAGCTTTCGGGCTTCGAGGTTCTGCGTCAGCTCAAGCAGGACGACGGGACGAAAGCAATTCCGGTGATCGTCCTCACCGCCCTCTCAGGCGACGAAGACCGCGACCAAGTCATGAAACTGGGTGGCGCCGCCTTCCTCACCAAATCGGAAACGGTACCGAAGCAAGTCCTCGAAGAGATCAAGAAGGTGATGAAGTAGCCGATCAGACTTCTTAAAAAACACCGCCGAACCGGCGGTGTTTTTTGTTGCCGTTCTTCCTATGTTTACTTGGCCTTCTTCGCGGCATCCTTGGCGACTGGAAGTAGCACCGTAAAGGTCGTTCCTTTGCCAATCGTCGAATCAACCGTAATCGTACCACCCATCAGCTCGGTCACGTACTTCGAGATGTACAAGCCCAAGCCCGTACCCGTCTGCCCGGTCTCGTCCGAATTAGAGGCGCGGAAGAACTTGCCAAAGAGGTGCTGCAGGTCTTTTGGCGCGATACCGATACCGGTGTCCGCAATCGCAACTCGTACCTGCGAATCGGCAGCTGAAAGAGTCACCGTCACCCCGCCCTCTTTCGTGTACTTCAAGCCGTTGCCAATCAAATTAATAAACACTTCGAGCAGTTTGTCGGCATCCACCGCTGCCAGCGGCAGCGCCTTCTTCGGTGCCGTATAGGTGAGCTTCAGCTTCCGCTCCACTGCCTTCAGTTCCTGCGTCTCAACCGCCCGCTGCACGAGCGCCGCCACATCCTGCACCTTGGGCTCAACCACGATCTTACCGCGCTCAATCCGGCTGACGTTCAAGAGATCTTTCACGAGCGCCGCCAAGCGGTTCGTTTCCGAATAGACCTTCTCCAGGTAGCCACGTGCCGTGGGGTCAACCTTGCCGATCCCCTCATCAAGGATCATCGACAAGTAGCCCTTCATCGAGGTGGTCGGCGTTAAGAGTTCATGTGAGGCAATTGAGACGAACTCGGTCTTCAGCCGATCTTCCTCGAAGAACCGACCCTTCTCAATCGCGGCAGCGGTTTCATTTGCGACAATGTGCAGCAGGTTTAAATCGTTATCCGAGAAGGTATCGCCCGACTTCTTGTCGCCAATGGCTAGAATGCCAATGAGGTTCTTCACTTCCTTCGTTTGGGTAGGCGTGCCCGGCGCTGTTGGCACCGGCTCTTGGCGCGAAATGATGAGCGGCATCACCACCGATGCGCCCAGCCCTTCCGCCCGCTTAATAAAGCCTTCGCGGTGAATGTTGCCGGACTTGCCCATCCGCCTCAGCTCTTCCGTCACAACCAGATCTGCATGATCGATACCCATCTCTTCGAAATATTCGACCATGATGTCCTTGGGTGCTAATTTCAACACCGTATCGTCAAACTCCCCGACCTTCACGACACCTCGCAGCTCATGCTCATGTTCCTTCAGATTCGGATGTAGCATAAAGACGACAGCCTTATGCAATCGAAGCTGATCAACAACAACCTGGATCATGCCCTTGATCGCCTCGTCGATGTCGATCACATTCGCCAGCGTCATGGCTAAATGTTTCAATACGTCTTCCTGCTTGTACTCACCTTTGAAGAGCCAGTTGTCGGTCACTTCAGTCAGCCAACGGCGGAGTGGCTCCAAGGTTTGCGC
>CAYZPG010000010.1:0-17301 GCA_964480605.1 uncultured Candidatus Saccharibacteria bacterium
AAATCATACATGGCGAAAGACGTTATTGAGTTCGAGGGCATGGTAACGGAAGCGTTGCCTAATGCCATGTTTCGCGTTGAAGTCAACACGGGACAGACTGCCCTCACCATACTCACCACCATTTCAGGAAAGATCCGAATGAACCGGATCAAGATTCTGCCTGGCGATCGCGTGAAGGTTGAACTGTCGCCGTACGATCTGACTCGTGGCCGAATTACCTACCGGTTCAGCGTGGACCAACGTGACGAGGAACGCTCATGAAAGTAGCAGCATCAGTTCGGGTACGGTGTGGCAAGTGCCGCATTATCCGCCGCAAAGGCCGGGTACGCGTGATTTGCCAAGACCCAAACCATAAGCAGGTACAGGGGTAATATGGCACGTATCGCGGGCGTCACGCTCCCAAACCAGAAACCTGTTCGGATTGCTTTGACCGCAATCCACGGCATTGGCCGCAAGTCGGCTGAAGCCATGCTCGAACGTGCTCGGATTCATCCAGGAACACGGGTCCAAGAGTTATCCGAACCAGAGCTCAATCAAATCCGCGAGATGATCGAGAAGGAACACACCGTTGAGGGTGAACTCCGGATGCGTGTCACGCAGAACATCAAGCGGCTGCGCGAGATCGGCACCTACCGTGGCGACCGGCACGCCCGACGGCTGCCTGTTCGGGGCCAGCGGACCAAAACCAATGCCCGGACCAAGCGCGGCAAGCGGGTCAACGTCGGATCAGGACGCAAACCATCAGCAGCAAAGACATAAACCATGGCCACTACCAAGAAAAAAGCAACGAAACAGGTAACGACCGGACGGATCTACGTTCAGTCAACCTTCAATAACACGATCATCACTATCACCGATGCCGATGGCAATGTGATCTCATGGTCGAGCGCCGGTACGAAGGGCTTCAAGGGTGCGCGCAAGGCAACACCGTACGCCGCCCAGACTGCCATGCTCGATGCCCTTGAGCGGGCCAAACTGATGGGCTTGCAAGAGGCTGCCGTCTTCGTCTCGGGCGTCGGCTCGGGCCGGGAACAGGCGGTGCGCTCCATCGGTGGCACGGGTGTCCGTGTCTCATCCATGAAAGATATTACCCCCGTTGCCCATAACGGCGTCCGGGCCAAGAAGCCACGGCGCGTCTAAGGCTGGAGTTTGTATGGCACGCTACACAGGACCAACAGAACGATTGAGTCGACGGGCAGGTGTGAACCTGTTCTTGAAGGGTGAGCGCAGCGAAGGACCAAAAAGCGCGGCTACCCGTCGACCGTACGCACCAGGCCAGCATGGCCAGTCACGCCGCAGCGGCAAGCGCTCCGAATACGGTCGTCAGCTGCTCGAGAAGCAGAAGGCGAAAGCTATGTACGGTATGCTCGAGAAGCAGTTCCGACGCTACTACCAACTTGCGCAGCGCAGCAAGGGCAATAGCGGCGAGCGGCTCCTCCAACTCTTGGAACTCCGCCTCGACAATATTGTCTACCGCCTCGGACTTGCAGATACACGGCGCCAGGCGCGACAGTACGTCACTCACGGTCTCGTTCGGGTTGACGGCAAGAAAGCCACCATCCCTTCGATGCAGCTTAGTCCAAAGCAAACCGTCGAGCTCACCAAGATCGAGCGCACATCAAACAAGCAAGAACTGCCGGTCTGGGTTCGACGAACGACGGGCTTGCAGGGCGAGGTGATCGCCGTACCAACCCGCGACGACATTACTACTGAACTTGAAGAACAGCTAATTATCGAGTTCTACTCTCGATAACAAGGAGACGTATGTACACGCTGCCTGACACCGAACGAATGACCATCACCGAACAATCTGCATCAGAGCGGGTTTCAACCTTTGTGATTGAGCCGCTTGCTCCTGGCTATGGCATGACCATTGGCCACTCGTTACGCCGAGTCCTCCTCACCTCGCTCGAAGGTGCTGCTGCCTCGTACGTGAAAATCAATGGCGTTGATCACGAGTTCACCACCCTCAAGGGTATGAAGGAAGATATCGTTGAGCTGATCCTCAACCTGAAGGCGCTCCGTGTCCGCTCCGAGAGCAATGAGCCAGTTGTCATCCGCCTCGACAAGAAGGGTCCGGGCGCTGTGACCGCTGGCGATTTCAGCCCGAACGCAGACATCACTATCACTGATCCAGAACACCACCTGGCAACGCTCGACAAGAACGGCAAACTTTCTATGGAAGTGACCGTTGAGCGAGGCCGGGGCTACGTGCCGACCGAGCGTAAAGGGCAGGAGAAGCTGCCGCTCGGCACGATTGCTGTAGACTCAATTTTCAGCCCGATCAAACGCGTACACTATGAAGTCGAGCACACCCGCGTCGGCGGTCAAACCAACTACGATAAGCTGACGCTCGAACTGACCACCGACGGCAGTGTCACACCTGCTGCCGCCATGGGACATGCGGCACAGATCCTTGTTGAGCACTTCGGTATCGTCCGCGATGCCGCTATGGCAACTGCCGACGAGGCTGCGGCGAGCACTGAAAAGCCGAAAAAGAAGCGCGCCAAGAAGGCTGCGACCGACGAGGCTGCGGAGTAAGTAATGGCGCTACTCTTCCGACGTATCCGCGATAAAGAACGGCACATGCTACGAAGCTTGGCTTCGTCGCTGATCACGCATGGAAGCGTTATTACCACCACCACGCGGGCCAAGGCCGTTCGGCCGCTCGTTGAGCAGTGGATCACGGCTGCCCGCAAGGCTGCGAAGGCAACGGGATCAGACAAGCTTGCGAAGCACCGGCTCCTCCTCGCCGAGATCCATCATGCAGACGTGGTCCGAACCCTTATGACCACCATCGTGCCGTTGGTTGGGGATCGTGCTGGCGGCTACACCAGGCTCCACAAGCTCTCGAACCGGCGGGGCGATGCAGCCGAGCAGTCAATGATCAGCTTCGTCGACCAGCCAAAACCAGTAGCAGCAGCCAAAGCCACCGACAAGAAAGCAGCTGCCGCTACCACTACAACGACAACGTCCACGAAGAAACCTGCGGCAAAGGCGGCGGCATGAAGAAAAAGACCTACCTCCCAGCCATCGACACCGTCCGAACCTTTGATGCCAGCGGCAAGGTGCTTGGTCGGCTCGCAACCGATATCGCGACGGCGTTACGCGGCAAGGATAAGCCGACCTTCGCCCCGCATCGGATTGAGGGCGATCGTGTTGTCGTCATCAACGCGGCACAGGTTGCTGTTACTGGCAAGAAACTTGAGCAAAAAATCTACCGGTCGCACACAGGCTACCTCGGTAATATGAAGGAAGTAGCGCTCAAGCAGCTCATGGAACGAACACCGGAATTGGTGATTGAGATGGCGGTCTACAACATGCTGCCGAAGAACCGGCTGCGTCGCGAACTCATGCGCCGACTTGTCATTCATCGAGCCGATGCCACGCCCACGAAATCGTCAAAGAAGCAGGAGAACGCATGAGTACCGAGATGATTGCAACCGTTGGCCGTCGAAAGCGAGCCGTGGCCCGAATCCGGATGACTGATGGCACGGGTAGCCTAATAGTGAATGAACAGACCGTCACTGCACTCGATCCGAGTGTGGCACAGCCCCTCGAGCTCGCCGGTCTCCTTGGCAAAGTCGATATCACTGCGAAGGTCATTGGTGGCGGCTTAGCTGGCCAGCTCGGTGCAATTCGCCATGGCATTGCCCGGGCCGTTGTCCGCATGAAACCCGAGTCAAAAAAGGTGATCAAGCAGGCCGGACTCCTCACACGTGATCCACGCGAAAAAGAGCGCAAGAAGCCTGGTCTCAAGCGTGCACGACGTGCGCCGCAGTGGGCAAAACGCTAAATACTCAGTACAATTCATCGCATGAGATCTGTCGACCGAATGGATCGGGTCAACGCCCAGCTCCTGCGCCTCCTCTCCACACTGGTCCAAGACGAGATCACTGATTCCAGTGATCTCGTAACGGTTACCGACGTCACCACCACCCGTGATCTGCAACAGGTGACGGTGTTTGTGAGCGCCGCGCAACATACTGCCGACTACGTCAGGCGATTGAACGAGCGGAGCGGACAGCTTCGCTCCAAGTTGCGGCCTCTCGTAGATTTCAAGGTCATTCCCTACATCACGTTCGTTGAAGACGTGCGCGGACCGGACATTGCGCGTGTCGAAGCCATGCTTGATTCACTACCATGAAGCGCGCGCTCTACTCATGGCTCGCCTCGGGCCTGCTCTTAGGCATCGTGCTCGTCCTAGGTGTCGGTATGACGACCACCGAGGCGCAGGCTGATACGCTCTCCAGAATCTCTGTCCTCTTTGGCCTAGTACTGGCACTTGGCTCCTTCCTCGCGTTTCTTGGACTCGAGGGCCGTCGGATTGTCCTAAAGCAAGCCGTCACGACAGCAAGCGCGATCCAGGCTATCCGCCAGGGCCTCGAGGTTGCGTTGTTTGCCGTTGGCTGGCTCTTGCTCCGTATATACACCGAGCTCCATAGTTGGGAAACCAGCCTCTTGCTCTTAGCCTTTGTTTCTGCGGAAATAGCACTTAGTAGTCGCCGGCATGCCGGTACCACAGAGGGAATATCATGACGACGCACCGCGGCACGCTACATCCTATTACCCAGTATTTGCGCAGGGCAATCGCCATCTTTCACGAGATGGGTTTTACGATCCTCGACAGTCCGGAGATCACGACCGAAAAGTACAACTTCGACGTCCTGCGGATTCCGGAAGACCATCCGGCTCGAACCATGCAGGACACCTTCTGGCTGAAGGACGGTCGTTTGCCCCGCACCCACACCTCGTCCTTCCAGGTGCCAGCCATGGAGCACGCCAAGCCGCCAGTCCGCTTTCTGGTGCCGGGCCGAGTATTTCGCAATGAGGCGACTGATGCTACCCACGAAACAACCTTCTATCAGCTCGAGGGTTTCATCATTGACGACTCAATCTCATTTGCCCACCTGAAAGGCCTGCTGACACAGTTCATCGAACGGATGTACGGTGCTGAGGTAGACATTAAGTTCGTACCTGGCTACTTCCCATACGTCGAGCCTGGCCTTGAGATGTTCGTCAAGGTTGGCAATCAGTGGGTTGAGATGCTTGGCGCAGGCATGATCCATCCGGATGTCCTGCAGAACATGAATATCAACCCGAACCAGTACCAAGGTGTCGCCTTTGGCCTTGGGATCGATCGCCTGGTGATGCTGGCACACGGCATTGACGACATTCGCCACCTGTACGGCGGCAGCTTGCGCTTTCTCCGCCAGTTTGAGGAGGTCCAATGAGAGTCCCGCACGAACTACTCCTCTCGCTCGTTCCCGACGCAGCCAAACTCACACCCGATCAACTACTCGACACCCTCCAGTCGCTCGGCTTCGAAACGGAACTTTTAGAAGGGAAATCACTCGTCTACGAACTCTATGTCACACCGAACCGGGGCGATGCGCTCTCGGTCCTCGGTGTTGCCCGGGATATCCAGGCACGGCTGGCCGTAGCACATGGGAAAAAGACGCGGGCGCTGCGGCTCGACAACACGGCGGCATACGCGAAGCTACCTCCGGCCGCTCAACCTGTCGTCCACATCGAGACCCCGGACTGCACCCAGTACCACGGGGTGGTCTTTGAACACGTCACTATCCAGGCGAGTCCCGACTGGCTCCAGCAAGAGTTGACACTGTTGGGCCTTCGGCCGATCAACAACGTGGTTGATGTGACGAACTACCTCATGGAATTGTACGGCCAACCGCTCCATGCCTTCGACTTGGATGCCATTCTGGGTGGCGAGATGACCGTTCGGGCAGCGAAGCGGGATGAGCAGCTGACAACACTCGACGGGGTCGAGCGGGTTCTCACGAAGGATGCCCTGGTTATCCAAGACCGTGAAGCGGCCATCGACCTGGCCGGCATTATGGGCGGTTCGAATACCGCAGTCGACCACCGGACAAAGCGGATCTTCCTACAGTCAGCCATTTTCACACCGTCCAGCATCAAACGTGCTACCGTGGCCACCAAGCACAGCTCAGCTGCCTCCCATCGGTACGCCAGGGGCATAGACCCAGCCATCAGCCAGGCAGTCTTGTCCGAGGCGATTACACTCCTCAGGAAGAAAGAGTTTGGCTCCCTAAAGCCGACTGGCATCGTCAGCGCCGCCTCCGACGAGCGACGACCAGCAACGATCCCGTTCAATTACGAACGAATCAACCAACTCTTGGGCACCGCGCTGTCAAAAGCAACACAACTGGCCATCCTTGAGCGCATCGGCTGCGTCGTCGATGACACAAAGGCAACCACCCGAGTAGCGCCCCCAAGCTGGCGTCACGACCTGACGCACTGGCAGGATCTCGCTGAAGAGGTCATCCGTATTACTGAACTGAACGCTGGACTACCAGCGAAGCGCCTGACGCGTCTGCCCGCACCTGAAACACGCTCAATGCTCGAGTGGTCCGAAGGACTCAAAGACCGACTAGTTGAGCTTGGGTTCTCCGAAATCCTCACGTACAGCTTTGTTGGGAAGGATGACTTGGCCCAGTTCGATTTACCCAAAACAGGGGAGCTCGCGAATCCATTGAATCCCCACCTACAATTTTTGCGCCCATCGCTCTTTCCGGGCCTGGCTGGCGCAGTTGGAAAGAATAGCTTCTTCGAGCCCGTACTTCTCTTTGAGGTTGGCCACGTCTTTCTCGCCAAATCCGAGCAGCTGCGACTTGGACTCGCCATTGCTTCTCAAAAAGACAGTCTCGACCAGTGGCTGGTCCGTATTGCCGACGCGCTAGGCATTGATTCGTCGGCTCTCAATGAAGCCGTGGTGCTCCACACGCTCACGAAGGAGCAGGCGAACCACTACACCGTGCGCCGGTTGCCAGTCCATCTGGTTGAGCTTCCGCTTGAGAAACTCCAAGTTGCACGCCGGATTCCTCATGCATACCGAATTCCCGCTGAGGTCCCACGGTACCGGCACATTTCCAAATACCCGCCGGTTACCCGCGATATCGCCATTCTTGTACATACCAGCACCGATGCTAGGCAGGTAGTAGATTATATTGCGAAGTTTCATCCGTTCGTAGAATATGTAAACGTCTTCGACGAATTCGTTTCGGCGAAGTTTGGTGAGGACAAAAAGAGCCTGGCACTCCACATTCTGTATGCCAGTGTCGAGAAGACACTCACTGCAGCCGAAATAGACTCCGTCCATGACGAGCTCATCCGTGGATTGGAGCATAGCTTCGACGCAACACTCCGGTAGAAAGAAGGAAGCATGGATATACGAACCCGCACCCATGAAGTGACTGCGAAGGTCGGCGAGACCGTGACCGTCTATGGTTGGATCAATAGCCGTCGCGACCACGGCAAGATTACGTTCTTTGACCTGCGCGATCGCTGGGGACTACTGCAGATCGTCGCCACCGAATCGGTCGGCCCCGAGCTTGGAGAGATCAGGCCTGAATGGGTCGTAAAGATCGTGGGTAATGTCGCGCAGCGTCCTGAAAAGCTCGTGAATCCGAACATCATAAGCGGCACCGTCGAACTCCAAGCAACCTCAATTGAAGTCATTGGCCGAGCCGCAACACCTCCCTTCCAAATCGACCAGGATACCAGTGCCGTCGACGAAGAAACTCGGTTAGCCTACCGGTACCTAGACCTGCGTAGTGAGCGGATGCAGCGCAATCTTGCTGTTCGAAGTGAGTTCATTCAGCGAGCCCGACAGTTCATGTTCGACCAGCAGTTCGTAGAAATCGAAACTCCACTGCTTACAAAGTCCACGGCAGAGGGATCACGTGATTTCGTCGTGCCATCACGGCTGCAGCCTGGCAAGTTTTACGCGCTTCCTCAGAGCCCACAGCAGTACAAGCAGCTCCTTATGGTTGGCGGATTTGACCGGTACTTCCAGATCGCCCGTGCCGTCCGCGACGAAGATCTGCGGGCCGACCGGGGCTTTGAACATACGCAGATCGATATCGAGATGAGCTTCGTCGAACGAGAAGACGTACTGCAGACCGTCGAAGCTATGATGATCGCGGTCGTAGAGGGTATGGGCTTCACTGTGAAGCAGAAGCCGTTCCCTCGTATCAGCTACGCAGAGGCGATGGCAACGTACGGAGCCGACAAATTCGACCTTCGGACCGAGGACGATAAACAGAACGGCGTTCTTGCCTACGCTTGGGTAATCGACTTCCCATTCTTCGAAAAAACCGAGGAGGGCGGGTGGACCTTTACCCATAACCCATTCTCCCAGCCACTCCCGCAATTCCTCGACGATCATCGGGCCGGTCGGAATATCGAACAGATCCTCACCAGCCAGTATGACCTCGTATGCAATGGATACGAGGCCGGTGGCGGCAGTATTCGAGCACACGACCCAGAAATTCTTCGCTCGACCTACAAGATTATGGGGTATGACGACGCAGCCATCGAGGCCTCGGTCGGCCATATGCTCGAGGCATTTTCCTTCGGCGCACCCTCTCACGGCGGTCTTGCCCTGGGTGTAGAACGAAACATTATGAACCTCACCGGTGAATCCTACTTGCGAGAGGTCCAAGCCTTCCCAATGACATCGAGTGGTAGAACCGCAGTCATGGATGCGCCATCAGCACTTTCCGCTACTGCGCTTACTGATCTGCACATTCAACCAGTACCAACCACACCGAAGAAGCAGGCATGAGCAGGCAGGGGAGGGGAATCGGACGCCTTGTTGGTCTCTCGATCGTCCTTGGTATTGGCGTACTTGCCACAACCGCGGTTCGATTGCGGTCAGCCGATGCGGACCACGCCGCCACCCCACGCGTACTCGGCGCAACTGTCACTCAGGTGGCGGTTGCACCACCCGCGCAATATTTGCCGCCCACAAAGCTGAATGACTCAACCCCGCCAGTGCAGGCCAAGGCCGTCTACCTCCTCGACGTTGCGTCCGCCTACCCGCTGTATGCCGAGCACGAGCGTGAAGCTGTGCCGATCGCTTCGGTGACAAAGCTCATGACCGCCGTCGTCACCCGCCAGCAATACGCGCTCGACGAGGTGGTGACCGTCAGTAAAGAGGCAGCGACGATCAACGGCTCAGTGATTCAGTTGCGCACTGGCGAAACAATCACGGTCGAAGCCCTACTCACGGGGCTGCTTATCCAATCGGGAAACGACGCCGCCCAAGCTCTCGCCGAGCATCGGGGCAGCGCCGAGGCGTTCATTGCGGCCATGAATGAGCAAGCTGCCTACCTTGGCATGACAGATACCGTCTTCAAGGACCCAGCTGGCTTAAACGATGAGGGCCGCTCAACCGCCCGCGACCTGGGCATTCTCGCCTCGTACGTGCTACGCGACAGCACCATCCGCTCCATCGTCCAAACAGCCGCAACCAGCATCCAATCAACCGATGGGCGGTTCACCCACCAACTTGAAAGCTCAAACCGGCTCATCAAAACCGAGCACCCGCTCTATATGGCGCAGGTCACCGGCTTAAAAACTGGCTTCACACCGGACGCTGGACACTGCCTGGTGGCGAGCGCAACACACCAGGGCAACGAGGTCGTCAGCGTCGTACTCCACACCGCGCTCTCCACGACAGAAGCGAGCGCCGCAGAGACAAAGAAACTGTTTTCGTGGGCATTCCAAAACTACGCTTGGCAACAGCCAGATCATAATTGACACGTTCGTTGAGTACGTATAGTCTAAACACTAACGTTCGTTTCAAAGCTTATGACTGTCATCGACGAATTAATGGTCCTGTTGGATGATAAAGCCGCCCGAACACTCGACGAGTGTTCGTTTGTGTTACCCAGTCGGACACGCCAGACTCTTTCCTCCACGCTAGGCCGGCTCGTTGCGAAGGGCTGGGTAGCAATTGAGCGGGATCGGTTGCGTCGGATGAATACCTACGTCATTACCGAAGATGGTACGGCGTGCATCACAAAAACCCTGCAGCACCTGAAACTTGCCGATGATGAGACGTGGGACCATCGCTGGCTCTTTGTCTTCTTCAATATTCCTGAGTCGCAGCGCAAGTTCCGCGACGTCCTCCGGAACCGGTTGGCAAACATTGGATTTGGACGAGTGCAAAATAGCGTTTGGGCAACGGCCCGGGATATCCAGTTTGAATTCGATGATTTACTGACCATGAAAACGATCAAAGACTCGATCACGATGTTGCGACCGACGCTCACCGAGGAAGATGAGCAGGCGATGATGAAGGCCTTCGATTGGGACTGGAATACGCTCAATACGCAATATGAGGCCTTTATCGAGCGGTCGCAGTCGTTCCTCGCAAAGAAGCAGCACGACAACTACCAGGCCAAATTGCTCGTGTACACGTACGCCAAATTGCTGTCCCAAGACCCAAAGCTACCCTCGCACCTAGAACCGGCCAACTACAAACGTAAAAAGGCGCACGACTATTACAAGAAAGTGCAGCCCTTCTGCTACGTCTAACCTAGACCGTACTGCGGCCAAGCCGCTTCACAACCGTATCCCAATCCTTGAGCGCCTCGGCGGCAGCGGCCTGCTCGGCCTTCTGCTTTGACTTGCCAGCGCCTTCAGCGAGCAGTTCCGTGCCGATGTAGACACCCACAACAAACTCACGGTCATGATCCGGGCCGGTGCTTCGAAGGATGTCGTACCGAGGCGTGTTACCAAGCTGGTCCTGGCTTTTCTCTTGCAAGTCGCTCTTGGCATCAATATGAAGCCGCTGCGCCAGTACCTCATCAAGGCGGTGAAGCAGGTGCTTCATCAAAAAGTCTTTGGCGGCATCATACCCAAGATCCAAGTAGATCGCCCCGATCAACGCCTCGAAGGCATTCGCGAGGATCAGTTGGCGTGCCTTGCCCTCACTGCGCTGCTCACCCTTACTCAAGAGCAGGTGGTCGTTCAAATTAAGCTCATTTGCAATCTTTGCCAGCATCTCACCGCGCACCAACGCGCTACGCCAATTCGTCAGCTCGCCCTCGGGATTCTCGTAGTTCGTGTACAAAAACTCGGTCGCAACCAACTCAAGCACTGCGTCTCCAAGAAACTCCAGCCGCTCATTGTGGGGGAGTGGGAACGTCCGGTGCTCATTCAGGTACGACCGATGGACGAACACCTGCTGCAGCAGGGACGGATTGTGAAACGCCAGGTCGAGCGACTTGGCAAACGCCTGAATGTCGTCAGTGCTGCTCATCGGTTTCCTCGATCGGGGCAATCGGTGTCTCTGTCTCATCAGCGGCCGCCTCTTCGAGCTCGGCTGCCTTCGCCCGCTCTTCCTCAAACTTCGGATTTGTCCGGTACATACTGCCAAGAACACCGTTCACAAATTTCGCCGAGCTTTCGCCGCCAAACATCTTGGCAAGCTCAACGGCTTCATTAATGACTACCTTTGGCGGTGTGCCTTCGAGATACAGCAACTCGTACACCGAGGCACGCAACAGCGTCTTGTCGATGACGGCAATTTGCTCGAGCGGCCATTCTGGAGCATAGGTGCTGATGGTCGTATCCAGCTCGTCGGCATGGGCTACGACACCCGTCACTATCCCGATCACAAATTCCTCATCCACCTCGTTCGAAAAGGTTTCGATGCCGCGTCGGGCGATGGCTTCGACATCATTTTCTTTGCGGAAGTCCCACTCGTACAACGTCTGGACGATGATGATTCTCGAAAGATGCCGGTTCGCCATAGGTAGGTTACGCCGCGAGCTTTGTTTTCACGCCTTTGTAGAAACCACAGGTAGCGCAGACGCGATGTGGCTGGATTTGTGCTGCGCAATTCGAACAGACCACCAGCGAGATCGGCTCCGCCTTAAAGTGGGCCCGACGGCTGCGGCTGCGGGTTTTCGATAGTTTTTTCTTTGGTTCTGCCATACAAAAACTCCTTGAGTGCCCAATTGTATACCAACAACGTTCGTTTTTCCAGTCACTCGGGCTGCAACCGCACAAAATTCACGAGCCGGCCGGGCACCACAATCACCCGCGTCTCCTGTTGGCCAACGAGCCGCGCGACTGCAGGCACGGCACGCGCCGCATCAATCAGCGCATCCTGGTCAAGCGACGGGTCGACAGCCGGCAGCGTCCCGCGGGTCTTGCCATCAACCTGCACAACAATGGTCACGCGCCGCGCCGACTGTTCCACGGCAAGCGAAGGCCAAGCCGCGTGGCTGATACTTGCATCCCCGCCGAGTTGTTCCCACAGCTCCTCGGCAATGTGCGGAGCAAACGGCGCCAGGAGCTGCACGAATATCCGTAAGCAGTCTCGATCAACCACCCCATCCGCCTGCCAGCTGTTCGTCGTAATCATGAACTGACTGACGACCGTATTAAACCGGAATTCCTCGATGTGCTTCGTGACGAACGCAATCAGTGCGGCGGCCTCCTGCCGCTGCTTTTCCCGCAGCTCAGGCGTTACATCATGGGTAACAGTCTCGGCCATCAACCACACGCGATCAAGCCAGCGGCGCACTCCGATCATCGATCCCTTGTTCCATGGCGCGCTGTCCTCAAACGGACCCATAAACATCTCGTAGAGCCGCAAGGTATCGGCACCGTAGGCTTCTACGATCTCGTCCGGATTAATGACATTACCAAGCGACTTCGACATCTTCCGGCCATCCTCACCCATAATCAGTCCCTGGTTTTTCAAAGATTGGAACGGCTCCCGGAAGCCAATCTGGGCAATATCGTCGAGCGCTTTGGTGACAAATCGAGCATAGAGCAGGTGGAGGACCGCGTGCTCGGCGCCGCCGACGTACAGGTCAACCGGCAGCCAACTCTGGAGCATGTCGGGGGAGGCGAAGGCCTGGGCATTCGTTGGGTCGGCGTACCGCATGAAGTACCAGCTTGAATCAACAAAGGTATCGAGCGTGTCACTGTCTCGTCGAGCTGGCCCGCTGCAAGCTGGACAGCTCACCGAGTGGAATGAGGTTGATCGTGCCAATGGTGATTCGCCGGTAGGACGAAAATCAACATCATCAGGCAAGACGACGGGCAAGTCTTCTACAGGCACGGGCTGCATCCCGCAGCTGTCGCAATACAACATTGGGATAGGCGGGCCCCAGTAGCGCTGCCGTGACACCAACCAATCGCGCAGCCGATATTCGGTCGTCGCCGCACCAACCCCCAAGGCCTCAATCGAGGCGAGTATTGGCGCAACATCCGAAGAATCCTTACCGGTCCACTCGCCCGATGCAATCAGGGGCCCGTGGCCGGTGTAGGCCGTCTCACCATCACCACCCTCAATCACCGGCCGGACCGGCAGCTCATGCGCGGCGGCAAACGCCCAATCCCGCTCATCATGGGCAGGAACGGCCATCACGGCACCTGTACCGTACGAGCCGAGTACATAATCCGCAATCCAGATCGGCAGCGCCTCACCTGTCAAAGGATGCAGGGCGTACGACCCAGTGAAGACGCCTGTTTTTTGCTGTTCATCTCGTTTTCGGTCAAGCTCGCTCTTGGCACGGGTTGCCTCAACGTAGGCGCGGACCGTAGCCTCGGTCTCCGACAGCCAGAGCGACGAAACCAATGGATGCTCCGGCGCCAGTACAAGGTAGGTGACGCCGTAGAGCGTCTCGGGCCGCGTGGTAAATACCTTGAGAGACGTCTCGGCATGCTGCAACGCAAAGTTCAGCGAGGCACCAGTACTTTTCCCAATCCAGTTCCGTTGCATAGTCTTGATGGGTTCCGGCCAGTCCAAGTGGTCCAACCCCTCAAGTAGCTCGTCAGCATACTGTGTAATCTTCAAAAACCACTGATCGAGTAGACGCTGTTCCGTCTGGGTACCGCAACGCTCACACGCACCGTTGACCACCTGCTCGTTCGCCAGGACGGTCTGATCCTTCGGGCACCAGTTCACGGCTGCCTTCCTCTTGTACGCCAGCCCATGCTCATAGAGCTTCAGAAACAGCCACTGGGTCCAGCGGTAGTAACTGGGATCCGAGGTGTTGATTTCACGCTCCCAGTCGTAGCTCAGGCCTAACTGCTGCAACTGCGCACGGAACCGGTCAATGGACTGGTTCGTTGTCTCGCGCGGGTGGACACCTGTTTTAATGGCGTAGTTTTCAGCCGGCAGGCCAAAGGCGTCCCACCCCATCGGGTGTAGTACATCGTAGCCCTGTGCCCGCTTCAACCGGCTGACAATGTCGGTAGCGGTGTAACTCTTCGGATGGCCGATATGCAATCCCGCCCCGGACGGATAGGGAAACATGCCCAGGCAGTAGTAGCCATTCTCAGTTTGTGCAGGCGTGCGAAACGTGCGGTGCTCACGCCAGTACCGCTGCCATTTCGTCTCAAATGCTGCGTGGTCGTACGACATCAGGCTGGTACGTGCTCTTCCTTACTTGCCAATGCACGGGCACTCTCGGGCGGATCTATCGTAATAGTACCATCCTTTAAACGAACGTGAATAGTTTCATCCTCTGGTACCTCGTATTGCAAAAGAAGGAGCGCCAGGGGATCGAGCAGATCGCGCTGGATGACCCGCTTGAGGGGTCGGGCACCGTAGGCCGCATCATAGCCTCGCTTGGCAATTTCAGTCTTCACATCATCCTCGATCGTTAGGGTAATGCCGCGCTGCCGCTGAATCCGTGTGAGCACCTGGTTCAATTGGATGTCAACAATGTAGTGGATCTGGTCCTCCGTCAAGCTATGGAAGACGATCACCTCGTCGATCCGGTTCAAGAACTCCGGCTTGAAGAACTTCTGGAGCTCGTCGGTGATCCGCTCGCGCATCTCATCATCCCGACTCTTTTCACGGTCGGTGGTTCGATAGCCGATCGTCGACGATTGTCGGTTAGCGGCAAAATCTTGGATGACAGAGCTGCCAATGTTGCTGGTCATGACAATGATCGTATTCTTAAAATTCACGACCCGCCCTTTGGCATCGGTCAAGCGGCCATCATCAAGGATTTGCAGTAGCAAGTTGAAGACATCCGGATGAGCCTTCTCAATTTCGTCAAACAAGATCACTGAGAACGGCTTACGGCGGACCTGCTCGGTCAACTGGCCAGCCTCCTCGTAGCCAACGTAGCCTGGAGGTGCGCCGATCAGCTTGCTGGCGGCGTGCTTTTCCATGAACTCGCTCATATCAACCCGGATCATGGCCTTTTCGTCATTAAAGAGGAATGAGGCTAATGCCCGCGCGAGCTCCGTCTTTCCCACGCCAGTAGGGCCAAGGAAAATGAATGAACCGATCGGCTTCGTTTCCTCGGCAATTCCGGTCCGGGAGCGGCGCACGGCATTCGAAACGGCCGAGATCGCCTCATCTTGGCCAACCACCCGCTTCTTCAGCTCTTCCTCAAGGCGTGCCAGCTTGATTGACTCGCTCTCAAGCATCTTGGCAGCCGGAATGCCGGTCCAACGACCAACCACCAAGCCAATATCTTCCTCGTTCACCTCTTCCTTGAGGAACTTGTGGTCTTTCTGAATTTCGGCCAGCTTCTTGCTGAGTGCCAAGCGGTTCTTCTCAAGCTCCGGGATCTGCTGGTAGCGGATCATGGCGACCTTCTCAAGCTCGCCAGCCCGCTCTGCCTGGTCGGCATCCACCCGTGCCTGGTCAAGTTTCATCGAAACCTCGCGCAGGCCGGTAATAATTTCCTTCTCGTTCTTCCAGCGAAGCTCCTTCTCGTCCGTCTGCTCCCGCAGGCCCGCCAGTTCCTCCTGCAACTCCTTCAACCGCTCCTTGCCCTCTTTACTGGTTTCACGCTTCAACGCCTCGCGCTCAATCTCAAGCTGGATAATCCGCCGCTTCAACATATCAAGCTCTTCCGGCATCGAATCAATCTGCATACGCAGGGCAGACGTTGCCTCGTCGATCAAGTCAATCGCCTTGTCGGGCAGAAATCGATCCGAGATGTACCGATGGGAGAGGACGGCGGCGGCAACAATCGCTGAGTCGGTGATTTTCACACCGTGGTGCACCTCGTACTTCTCCTTAATACCGCGAAGAATGGCAATCGTGTCCTCGACCGAGGGCTCCTTAACCATTACCGGCTGGAAACGACGCTCAAGCGCTGCATCCTTCTCAATATGCTGCTGGTACTCCTTCAGGGTCGTTGCACCAATGGTCCGCAATCGGCCACGGGCCAAAGCCGGTTTCAATAAGTTCGCCGCATCCATCGCACCCTCGGTCGCACCGGCGCCGACAATTGTGTGCAGCTCGTCAATAAAAAGAATGATTTGTCCGTCGGACTGATCAATTTCCTTCAAAATTGCTTTCAGCCGGTCCTCAAACTCGCCCCGGAACTTCGTGCCCGCAATCAGTGAGCCTAGATCGAGCGTCAGCAGCCGCTTATTCGCGATCGAGTCGGGCACATCACCAGCACTGATCCGTTGCGCCAATCCTTCAACCACGGCTGTTTTTCCCACACCAGGTTCGCCAATCAGCACCGGGTTATTCTTGGTCCGTCGTGACAGTACTTGCATTACCCGACGGATTTCCTCGTCGCGCCCAACGACCGGATCGAGCTTGCCCGACGACGCCTGCGCTGTTAGGTCGATCGTATACTTCTCGAGCACCTGGTACTTGCTCTCGGGACTCTGGTCGGTCACCCGCTGGCTACCACGAACATCAACTAGGGCCTTCAGGGTCTCTTCACGATGGACGCCGAGCGCATTCAGCACCTGCTTGACCGGCGTATTGACCTCAAGGATTGCCAGCAGGATATGCTCCGTACTAATGAACTCGTCCTTCAATGCCGCCGCCTCTTTGTCGGCCTGCACAAGCACCCTGCGCAGCGACTCAGCAATGTACACCTGGCCGAACTGGCCCGATGGCGTCACGGTTTTGGGCAGCAGCTCCAGCAGCTGATTCAACCGCGACCGCAACAGCTGCTCACTGATGTTCATCTTCTGTAACAACGGCCGGACAATGCCGTCGGTCTGGTCGAGTAGTGCCAGCATCACATGGCCGACATCTACCTGTTGCTGCGACCGCTCCAAGGCGACATTCTGTGCCTGGAACAATGCTTCCTGCGTCTTGACCGTAAATTTATTGAGATCCATGCCACGCTCCTTATATAGGTAGTATAGCGCACCTATCCACTATCGTCTTGACCCGCCATGCTGGTACGATACATGTGTTCTTTGGAGGGAATATCACGATCAAGTATTGCGACAGCCAAGGTCGCTGTTATGGTTTTCTACCCGGTACACGTCGGTTGCACCGGTTTTTGCATGACAACGTCCCTTGGTACAACTACTGGCACCATAGCGCCATCCGCGTCCCGACGCACTTCTTCATTGCGGGGCTGACGCTCTTCTTTGCCGTACTCGTCATCTTTGCACCGAAGCTCTCGCAAAATCCGCAGGCAGCGACCGGCATCTTGGCCCAGTTCCCATTCCAAGGCCGCCTCACAAATACCGATGGCACAGTGGTGTCCGACGGCAGCTACGACGCCGTGT
>CAYZPG010000011.1:0-16789 GCA_964480605.1 uncultured Candidatus Saccharibacteria bacterium
CCGTGCGCTCCGCACGACCCGTTTATGCAACGGCTGGGGTTCCGGCACTCCGCAACGAAGCGCGATCCCTTGATGACAGCAAGCTGTGCTGGCGGAATTCCCGCCAGATCTTTGACGAACTCCGGATACTGATCCGGCGGCCCGCCTCGTTCAAGTAGCGGTGACGATGGCGACGCTGCAAACGAGTAGTTGCGTTGTCGCAGTTTTCCTTGCAAATCAGCAAACATCCGGCTGACAGCTTCCTGCAGTAGTTGCTGCTCCTGGAATGGCATTGGGTCGGTCATGTAGCTCGAATGAGACGAGCTATGTGAGCCGCCCGAGATACCAACGTACGATGACCCGCCCTGAAAGGGGAGGTAATTGAACACTCCAGCACTCCCGCCCCGGCCACGTGCAATCTCAATCCGGCCATTGCCGCAGCCTGTGTCGACAATACCCCAGAGTTCAATACCTGTCACGAAGTGCCTTCGTGTGTCATAGGCACTCTGATGGTAGTTCGCCCAAAAACGAGACAGCTCCGGAAAGAACTGAAGCGGCGTTGCATTCCAGGCATTGCTGCTGGATTCTGTCCGCTCGAGGACAATCAGACTGTAATTAAGGTACAGTCCCGTGTACGGACTCTCTGCCGGTAGCATCGTGTACTTTGGCCAGCCGAGGGTAGCCATTCGGTCGCCGACACCTGATCGGATCAGATCCGGCGACTGCAGGTTGGCGTTGCCGCCAACCCGGTCCACCTGTTGAATGACAAGGGGCGGCAGCTGACACAGCTCCTGCGCACCAACTGCACTAGTGCTGGTCGCCAGGATGATGGCACAGGCAAATAGCTTTTTCATGAAAAACCCTCCAAATTTTTAAGTCACTTCCGCAGGATGCGAAAGACCGCGGATTGTACCCATTTTCTCCTGTTATGTCAAGGTAGAAATGGCTGAAACGTGGTAGAGTAAGACCTGATGTGTAAGGAGGGGAATGACCGACCTGCGAACGATGGTCCAGTTCGTCAACCGGGAGGAAGAGGAGCGGACAGCTCAAGTGCTGGCAGACCGTCTCCAGCTGCCTTACATCAACCTCGTTGATTACCCCTTCACGCCGACGGTTCTCCACCTGATCGACCAGACTACGATCGAGCAATTCTGGGTGGTGCCGTACTTGCGCACCGGCGAGACGGTCAAGCTGGCAACACCCCGGCCCGAAGACGTGGCGGTCCAGACCTTCGTCGCAGACTTCGCAACGACGAACCACCTCACGGTTGAGCTCGCCGTCTGTTCCTACAGCTCCTTCCGCTTTGCCCTGCAAACCGCCAAGATCAGCGAACCGCCGCCGGCTACACCGCACGTTGCAACGGCCCCGCAGCTGGCTGGCTTCAGCGACAAAACTGCCCTGGCCGAGCGTTTGAAGAGCGTCTCAACCAGCGAGGTGCTCGACATTCTCTTTGCGGGCGCGCTCAGCCTGCGCGCTACCGACATCCACATCGAGCCAACCGAGCAAGCTGTCAGTATCCGCTTCCGAATTGATGGCGTCCTCCAACTGATTGTGGAATCCGACCTTAGCCTCTACCGCGCGTTGCGCAGCCGGATCAAGTACCTCTCGGCGATGAAGCTCGACATCACCGCCCAGGCGCAGGACGGCCGGTTCGAGGTCCAATCGATGAACCAGAAGCTCGACGTCCGTGTCTCAGCCCTACCAACGCCGTTTGGCGAGACCTTCGTCCTTCGTTTACTGACCGGCGGTACCTTGATCACCCTCGACCAACTTGGGTTCTCGCCTGAACAAATTGCGGTCATCCGTGCTGCCGCCGCGAAGCCGAACGGGCTTATCTTAAACACCGGCCCTACTGGCTCGGGCAAATCCACAACCCTCTACGCCATCCTCTCGGAACTCAACAAGCCCGGCGTCAAAATCATTACGATTGAGGATCCCATTGAGTACCGGATCAAGGGCGTCCAGCAAACGCAGGTCGAGGCCGACAAGGGCTACACCTTCGCCAATGCCCTCAAGAGCTCGCTTCGACAAGATCCAGACATCATTATGGTCGGCGAGATCCGAGATGCCGAGACAGCCACCACGGCGGTCCAGGCAGCCCTGACCGGCCACCTCGTGCTCTCAACACTCCACACCAACAGCGCAGCTGGCTCGATCCCACGCCTCCTCGACATGGGTGTCAAAAATTACCTGCTCGGTGGCGTCATCAACCTCATCATCGCCCAGCGCCTGGTACGCAAACTATCGCACCCAGACAAAGCCGGCGATGAACGGTACGAAGGCCGCGTTGCGATTGCCGAACTCTTGGTGCCAGACAGCAATATTGAAACCCTCATTCAGCAGAAGGGGACTATCGATCAGTTCCAGGCGAGCGCCCGGCAAGCAGGCATGACGACACTCTACGAAGATGGTGCGGCGAAGGTGAAGGCAGGCCTCACAACCGAAGAAGAGCTCCGCCGTGTCGCTGCCCAAGACGAGCTCGAGACAGACCTTCCCTCGACGCCTCCGTCTACTCCTGCTACACTCTAGCCCGTTAAGGAAGCCACGGCGACTCGTGGAGAGGTCGCATAGCCCGGTTTAGTGCACCGGTTTCGAAAACCGGCAGGCCTGCAAAGGTCTCGAGGGTTCGAATCCCTCCCTCTCCGCCACCACATACTTCCTTACGCACGAGAAAAGCGGCCACCTGTGGCCGCTTTTTAGAATGTGATGCACTGTGGGACGAGTCCCAGCCGTTCGATCAAATGCCGGTACTGGCCGCTAGTCAGCTCGGACTCGCCGCCTCCGTACCAGGTTCGATGAAGAGACAGGAGCAGTCCTTCCATGACATTCGTCCCAAAGGACTCTCCTTGGTACTGGGGCGTCGTCGTAATCAGCTGTCGACAGCCCCGATCACGCAATAACTCGATATCCGCTGCCCGGACCGTGTTGGTGAGTACCACTTTCCCATCAATCCGATCTGGCAGGTAGCGTCGGATATACAAGAAGTCACCCGCAAGTACCTCCGCCCACTCGTACCACCGCCAGCCACGCCGGACAAACTGGTCCTGCTGCGTACCGGTTGGATACAGCCAGTGAAATGGCAGGCGAAGCACCGTGGGCAGCAAGGTACGGGCAACTATTTCGAGCGATCGCAACGACCGAATCGGCACCGGGACACCAAGAGAAAAGATGAGATCCCCAAAACAGGGGTTGGCCCCGGCTGAAACCAGTGCCTCGGCCATACCAAACCGGTCGAGCGCACTCACGAGTAGTACGGGTCTCTGGGCACAGTCGAGGATATCCTGAGCGTGAAGCCAGGTAATTGCGTCGCGTTCTAAGGTATTTTTCAACCCACTGCCGTCGACGACCGGTGTCATACTCGCCGCCTGGGCTAACCATCGCCCAGTCGGTATTTCATAGGTCCGCTCACCGACGCGTAGGTACCGATCAATGCCGCCCAAACATATGGCATCCACTTGGCCATCACGCTCCCGAATGAGCCGCTCTGCTGTTGTAAGGCAGCCGTTCGTACCAATGCGAGCAATTGAGACTAGAACGTCTTCCACCGTCATATCAATGCTCTTATCCCGCTGCGAGGAAC
This sequence comes from uncultured Candidatus Saccharibacteria bacterium, assembly GCA_964480605.1. Lineage (GTDB taxonomy): Bacteria > Patescibacteriota > UBA1384 > JACPKC01 > JACPKC01 > JBBUCD01. The sequence continues at coordinate 3,560 of CAYZPG010000011.1, forward strand.
CAAGACTCACACTGACAATGCGGATCCCCTGCCAATACTTCTTCATAACTTTCCACCACCTATCTGTTAAACTTGGCTGCAATCTGAAGCCGGGGGGAGTATACGCGAAGCCCGCTAGCTTTTCCACAGCCGTTATCGTATACTGCACACCATATGATTCCAGGACAGAAACTCAAGCGACGGAAACGAGCCAAGACGCACGGCTTCTTTGCCCGCATGGCGACCCCAGGCGGCCAAAAGGTGCTGAAGCGGCGCCGAGCCAAAAAGCGAGAGGAACTCGTTGTTCGCACACGCCGGTCGGCTTAGCGCCTCGCGCGACTTTGCCCGCATCTACCGCAAGGGACAGGCTGCTCGAAGCAGGCTGTTTCGTTTTGCCTGGATGCCTGCCGGACGTACCCGGATTGCCGTAGTTACCGGGCGTAAGGTGTCCACGAAGGCCGTGGTGCGTAACCGCTTGAAACGCCAAGTCCGTGGCGCGCTGCGAGTCCTCCTGCCCCGTCTTACACCAGCCGACCTTATCGTCCAACTCCAACCAAGTATTATCGAGGTCGCTCACTACCAAGCCCTTGCGACGGAGCTGACCGAGGCACTGCGTCGAGCCAAGCTACTCATATAGCCGTGCGCCGATTCGCGATTGCCTTGATCCGTCTGTACCAACACACGCTCTCGCCTGACCACGGCTGGTGCAAAATCTTCTTTCCCTACGGCTACTGCCGATTCACCCCTTCCTGCTCTCAATACACTATCGAGGCGATCCACAAACACGGTACACTAGCTGGCAGTTGGCAGGGTCTCAAGCGGATCGGCCGCTGCAACCCCCTCAATCCAGGCGGCTACGATCCCGCATAGGAGCACTATGGAACTACTGACCACCATCTTTTATCAACCGTTCTACAACCTGCTCTTCTTCTTCATCTCGGTACTGCCAGGCGAAAGCTTGGGACTGGGGATTATCGCACTCACTGTCCTAGTCCGACTCATTCTCCTCCCCGCCTCGGCCCAAGGAGTCCGCTCCCAGCGCGAACTCCAAGCCCTGCAGCCGGAGATTGAGGCCTTACGCGAGAAATACAAGGACAACCCCGAAGAATTGAACAAACAGATTTTCGCGCTCTACCAAGAGCACAAGGTGAACCCACTGGGCTCCTGCTTGCCGCTGCTCATCCAGCTGCCGATTCTGCTCATCTTGTACCGCGTCTTCGTCTCGGGGATCAACGGCGAACACCTCGATCTCCTGTACTCGTTTGTTCCCGCGCCGACCGCGCTCAACACCACCTTCCTGGGCGTTGATCTGCATACACCGAGCATCCTCCTCGCGGTGGTCAGCGGCGGGCTGCAGTTCATTCAAACCTGGCAGCTGATGCGCAAGCAGCCGAAGCCGAAGCCAAGCACGAACAGCGAACCATCGGCCGAGGAAACCACGGCCCGGGTCAGCCAAACCATGGCCTACCTCATGCCACTCGTCACCATCTACATTGGAACGCGGTTCCCGGCCGGCCTTGCTGTCTACTGGATCATCACCACGCTCTTCTCCGTCGTCCAACAGTGGTGGCTATTCCGCACCACACCCAGCCTCGTCACGCCTCACGTCTCGGTCCAAATCCGTTCCCGTTCCTAAACGAGAATCCCCAACTATCCCCAATCTTATCCACAGTCATTCTCTCCTGTTACAGACAAAAAACTCTCTGGCCTTTGGAAAACTTTGTGGATAACATTCATCCACAATCACCGTGTAGAATGCAGCCGGTATCGATCACTCGAGAATGACCAGCTGACTTGAGCCAAGGAGGGTAGATGCAGAGCGCAACGAAGGTCTGGCAGACAACGCTTGGGGAGCTAGAAGTCACCCTATCGAAAGCCAACTTTACGACCTGGTTTCGCAACACCCGCATCATGAGCGTCGTTGATGGCCTGGTAACCATCGGCGTCCCCCACACCTTCGCGAAGGAGTGGTTGCAGTCGAAGTACCATAAAGAAATCATCGCCTCGCTGAAGCAGTTTTACCCAGACATCCAGCGGGTAGAGTACCTTATTGCGCCCACTGGCCAACGGCCCGACCTTTCCGTGCCTACGCCGTCGGCCGCACCCACAAGCAGTACGGTGGCCGACACGGCTACCCCTTCAAGCGCCGCTGATCAGCGACCCACCAGCACCACAAGCAATACCTTAAACGAGCGCTACACCTTTGACACCTTCGTCGTCGGCAGTTCAAATCGGCTCGCCCACGCGGCCGGTTTAGCGATTGTGAAGAAGCCGGGCAATATTCAGTACAACCCGCTCTACATTTACGGTGGCGTTGGTTTGGGGAAAACCCACCTCCTCCATGCGATTGGCAACGCTATCCAGAAGCAGTCGCCGAAGAAGACCATCCTTTACGCCTCGTGCGAACGCTTCACCTCGGAGTTTGTCCAAGCCATGCAGAGCAAGCAGATTGACAGCTTCAAGAAGCGCTACCGGAACGCGGATGTTCTCCTGATCGACGACATCCAATTTCTCGCCGGAAAAGAGGGAACGCAGGAGGAATTTTTCCACACCTTCAACACCCTCCACCAGACAAACCGCCAGATCATCATGACGTCAGACAAGCGGCCCCGGTCGATTCCACAGCTCGAGCCACGGCTCTCATCCCGCTTCGGGTGGGGCATGGTCACCGACATGCAGACACCGGACTTCGAAACGAGGCAGGCGATCCTCCTTCATAAATGCGACGAGAAATCCTTCCCGCTCGACCGCGAAATCATTGAGTACGTCGCACAACACGTGCAGAGCAACATTCGCGAACTCGAAGGTGCGCTCAATGCGATCGCCACCCACTGCGAGCTCTACAACGTCCAACCCTCGCTCAAGTTAATCGAGCGAGTACTTGAACAGACTGGTATGGACCGTCGAGTTACCCACGTCACCGTTGAGAGTATCTGCCAGACAATCGCCGACTTCTTCACACTCGACCTGAACGACCTCTTGGGGAAGCGACGGAACAAGGAACTGGTCTACCCGCGCCAAATTGCGATGTACCTTATCCGGACCGAGCTGCAGTTCTCCTACCCGAAGATTGGCAAGGCGCTCGGTGGAAAAGACCACACAACCGTCATGCACGGCGTCGAGAAAATCACAAAAGAGTTGAGTCACGACGACACCCTTCAACGAGACATTGCGCTCCTGAAAGAACGGCTCTATGTCTCTGGGTAGCGGTATCCACAACATCATGGGGATACCGTGTGGACGAGAATTCCTGTATGACGAAGTTGTGAACCAATCCACAATTCATCCCCACGCCATCCACACGCTGTCCCCAATACCCAACGGGAGTCATCCCCAAATCCACAGCCCTTATTATCATTACTATTTCGTTACTCAATAGTTATACCCTTATGGACGTCACCTGCACGCAGGAAAACTTCTCAAAAGGATTACAGATCGTTAGTCGGGTAGCGACGACGAAGTCATCCTTGCCAGTACTCGCCAATATCCTCATTCAAACGAAGGATGGGCAGCTTCGGTTGGCGGCAACAGATTTAGAAATGGGTGTCGTGACGATGATTGGCGCCAAGGTGGTCGCTGACGGGGCGATTACCCTTCCGGCCCGGCTCTTGGTTGATTTCATCCAACACAACACTGACCCCACCTTGCAGATCGGGGTGAGTCAGGGCGAGGCCCAAATTCGGTCTGATCGGCACACCGCCACGGTCAAGGGTATGGATGCGAATGAGTTTCCACTCATCCCTTCTGTTGCTGATGCACAAACGTTTACGGTGCCGGCAGCAATCCTTCGCCGTGGCTTGCGCGACGTGCTGTTTGCTGCGGCCATTGATGATGCTCGGCCGGTGTTGAACGGGATCTGTCTTCGATTTCGGGAAAAAGACCTTGTACTTGCCGCGACCGATTCATACCGGTTGGCTGAACGAGTGATTCCACTGACCGGAGTAGTTCCAGAAGGAACCCTCTTGTTACCAGTGCGGGCTGCGCAAGAACTCACCCGGATTCTTCCCGATTCCACTGCGGTCGCTACCCTCCAGTTCAATGCGAATCAACTGTCGATCGATGTGGAGAATACGCAAATCATCTCTCGGTTGATCGACGGTACCTTCCCGGACTATCAACAGATTATCCCCACCTCGTCGTCAACAACGGTCACCATGGATAAGAACGAGTTGATCAGCGCGGTTCGGATGGCGAGCGTGTTTGCGCGTGATGCCTCGCATAACATCCGGTGTACAGTAACACCGCCAACTGGCTGCACGATTGCGGCCGTCTCGGCGACGGTTGGGCAGAACGTGGCGACAGTGCCAGCAACCGTGACGGGTGAACCAATTGAGATTGCCTTCAATGCGAAATTCGTCCTCGATGCCCTGGCGGCATTAGAGGGAGAGACGGTGAAATTACTCTTTTCGGGTGTTGATCGAGCTGGCATCTTCCAATCCCCGACCGATGAACACTACCTGAGCTTAGTTATGCCACTGCGGACGGATGGCTGAGACTCTTGTTCGGCTGTCGGGTGTCCGGCAGTTTACGGAGCGTGAGTTTTCCCTTCGCTCGCCAACGGTCATCGTAGGACCGAATGGCGTCGGAAAAACCACCATCCTTGAAGCGATCTACTACGCTAGCCTGGGCAGATCGTACCGGACCACGACTGACCGGGATCTGATCGGTTGGCAGACTGATACCGCTCGGATCGAGCTCGTGACGCCAGCACACGTCCAGGTGAAACGGGCAATATCGACGTTCGGAGGATCCCTTGCAAAGCAGGTTGAGGTGAATGGGCAGCCAACGACCCCACTGGCCTCACTTGGACACGTCCACGTCGTCCTGTTTGCACCCGAGCTCATCGAACTACTCACGGGGTCGCCGCGCGTTCGTCGCCGCTACCTAGACACGTTGCTCGCTGCCACAAACCGACAGTACGCCCATGCACTACTGACCTACCAGCATGCCCTGAAACAGCGGAACGCCTTACTCCTTGATCAGCGCAGCCAACCCACCTCATTCGAGGTGTGGGAAACGCTGCTTGTAGAAACAGGCGCTCGGATCATTGCTGATCGACAGGACCTGGTCCGTATACTGGGAGACCATGTCCAGCCAGCCTACGATCAGCTAGAAGCGACCGCAACGCCCCGGACGATGCATCTGACGTACCAAGCAACGATTGATCCGGTAGCGCGGTATGAGGACGTGCTGGCGACGAGCCGTGAACGTGACCGTCGTAGTGGTGGGACGAGCGTGGGGCCTCACCGCGACGATCTTATCTGCTCGCTTGGGGATCGGCCGCTGTCGTTTGCCTCGCGTGGCGAGCAGCGGAGCTTCCTCTTGGCCCTGAAGTACGCCGAGGTTGCACGCTACACTCGGGATCCGGCAACGCCGCTACCGTACCTGCTGCTTGACGATCTCTTTTCTGAACTCGACCAACGCCGGGCGGCCCACCTGACTGATCTTCTGGCTAACTACCCCACAGTGGTGACAACGACGGATGCAACGCAGCTCGATGACCGGCTGCGCGACCAGGCATTAGTTGTGGATCTTGCCGATGCTTAATCCACTCTCACACGAGCTCGGAGGTTTTGCCGCTCGCCATGGCTTTGCGGGCCGTATGACTGCGACGGCCATTGTGCAGGTTGCGAACGAACAGGCCGCTGGGCGGTACATCGCTCGCTCGTTCCGACAGGGCCAGCTGGTGATCGAGGTTGTGGATGCCGAGGCTCGTCACCTCTTACAGCCGGCCGTGCCGGCGTTGATCGCCGAATTGAACCGCCTGCTTGGCCAGCAGCGAGTTCGAGCCATTCGCTTTCGGCTGGCACCTGCAGCCGACTAGCTACTTGTACTGCCCATCGTCAAGGAGGAGCGCGTAGGGATTGCCGGCGCTCACGAAAAATACATGCTGTTCATTATCACTCAAGACCATGTTCGTTGGGGCGAGTGGCGCTTGGGCTTTGAAGAGATATGGCAGCAGGACTTGGTCAGCAAACGTGAGGCGGAAGAACTCGGTTCGACTGTTTCGATCTCTCGTATAGAGAGCACTGGTCCCGTCTTGAAACGGCACAAGTTGTTCAATGGTCCCGTCCACGCCAAGCGACGTGACGGTGTCGTCGAGTCGAACGAGCGTCAGCTGACCGTCGCTGCCCTCGGCGAGGAGTCCATCGCTCGTCGGTAGCCAGCGGACGGCGCGCGGCGTACCGGCCTGAGTGAGCGTCCGTAGCTCTTTCGAGAAGGTGTCGAGGATGTAGAGCTTGTCAGCCAGGAGTGACAGGTACTTGGCGTCAGGTGACCACCTGAGTATCGGTCGGGTAATGGTGGTCTCTCGTAGGTTGAAGATCCGCTCCTGGTCGCCGTTGTCAGTGGTAGCGCGGATGATTGTGCGTTCGCCACCAACTGGTTCGTAGGCATAGGCAACTTTCTCACCATCGGGCCGCCAGTCAATCGAGCCAATCCCGTCCGGCCAATCGTGGGTTTCCTGGGTGAGGAGGTCGTAGCGTTTGAAGTCGTACTGTTTCGTCACCTCGCCCTGCTTAAAGAAAGCCAGCTGGCGGTTGGGTGACCAGATAAGGTCGGTCAGGTTGGTGAACGTTGCCGGTGTGATCTCATCAATCACTGGCGCGGCCAGGTCTTGTGTGAACAGTCGGTAGGCGGTTTGCTGGTGCGGCGCAAGGTAGAGCAACGATGTCCGCTCGGCATCGAGCACCATAAATTGGACGATCTGGTCAGACAATCGTTGGGGTTCGGGGAGTGCGCGGAGTGTAATCGTGAGGTTGAGTAGTTCATTCGTGCCTGCGGTTACTGCTTGCTGGTAGCCAATGAAGTCTTGCCGCTCAACCGACAGCTGGTAGTTGCCAGGAGCAACGTTGGTGCGCAGTTCGCCCGTCGCGGTTTGGTCGTTGAACCGAATGAGGGCATCGCTTGGCATGCTGGTGACTGTGACGGTGGCTCGCCAGAAGAACAGGAAAAAGACGGCCGTGCCGCTCACGAGCAGTACTACCACCGCTGCCGCAATCACCCGCCAGGGCACGGTAGGAATGTGTACGTTTGGCCGTGGCAGTGTTGGCAGCTTCGGTGGTGTGAACGTCGGCCGGGCTGGCACGGCTGACGGAGTCGGTGGCACTTGGGTTGAACCAGTACCCGGCTTCGGTGGCGCGGGTGTATCGGGGATGTCGTCTAGATTTGGGAGGGGGAGTTCAGCCATAGTTAGTACTGCCAATGTACCCAGCGTACAAGGAGCGACATCCGGTCGTCAAAGCCAACGCCACGCCGGTACGTGTCAATGTGTTCCTGGTAGCTACCGATCTCTCCTTGGCCGTAGACCGTGTTGATCAGACCCTCGTACGCCTCAACGTCTTGCCGATTGTGTGTCCAAATCTCGTTTGGAATGTACGAGGTGTCGCTGGGATCCGGCCGGCCATCAACAGAGCTGTCCGAGAGTCGTGTATTCATGGTGAGGAGATCGCCCAGGAGTTCGTGGATTTTCTGCTTCGCTGCGCCCACCGACCCGGTCCGGAACTGCTGTTTCGTATTGCCGCGGAAGATACCCACAGGCAGCTGCTTGTCGGTCTTCAAGGCGATGTTTTTACCAGGCGCAATGACGTTTGGATTCTCTGGTGACTCGCCCGGATCCTCAACCTTCACGAACCAAGCCTCTTCCGGCCAATCAGCACGGATACCAGTTTCTTCTTTGGGCTTCAGACTGACGCCCTCGATGTCTTTCTCGTCGCCATGACTGTCAGCGAGCGATCGCAAGGCGGGATCGGATACATGGTAGCTCCAGAGGATTTCATTACGCTTGATTTTCTTTCTTCCGCCGCCAAAGAGACTGCCGAGGCCGCCCCCACTAAAGAGACTACCAATGAGCATGCCCGCTAGGGCAGGCAGAAAGACGCTGCTGGCGAGGAGGGTGAAGGTCATGCCGGGTACCATAAGGGACGTGATACCGGCAGTCACAAGCATCGAGGCGGTACCTGACGGTAGGCCGAGGGCGCCATCAATCGCCGCAATCTGCCGTCCAAAGATAAGGTTGACGCCAGTGGCAACTAAGTTTGCCTGGGTGAGGGCGAACTGGGTCTGGGCGGCGGTCAGGGCTGATTGGGCCTGGGCGAGTTCGGGTGAAATGAAGTCCAGGCCAGTGCGCAGTCCGCCACCAGCCTCGAGGAACTGTGACTGGGCGAGCGAGACCGCATTCTCGGCTGCCGAGTACACCTGGTAGGCTTGGTTCGCGAGCTGGGTGGTCCCAGGTGGTAGTCCGAGACTTTGGTCGATGAAACCGCCAAAGTTAGCAGTCAAGGAGTCTGGACTCACGAGATTGTTGAAGGCGGCTGTATCGTGCGTGCGAGCGAAATCAAGCATCGCCGCCATCGAGCCACTCGGTGCTTGGACACCAGTCACGCTCGTGAACCATCCGTCCATTGAGGCGATGGCGCCGCTGGAGAGCGTGGCCGCCTGGGTGGCATCGGTGCCAAAGAAGGTTGCAAGCTCACGTGCCGTACCGACACTGCCGAAGATCTGTCCGGCTTCGGGACTTTGCGACAGCGATGCCATCAGGCCGGTCATCGTTGTGAGGCGCTGGTCGGTTGTGCCAGTCATCATCGCCTGCGTGATGCCACGGACGGCGCTCCCTGTAGCCCCAGTACCGCCAAGGCTTTGACTGATGAGTGCGTCTCCTAGCGCGTACGAGATCCGTGTCCTTGCTTGGCCTTGGGCGATGCCGCGCAACTCACTCGTCCGCGCATCAAGCGATCCAGCGGTCCGCTCATCGATGAGTACCGTGGCACCGCTATTGGGGTCGATCGCCTCAACGAGCCGGCTGACGTCCTCGTCCTCAGGTGCACGGCCAGATGGCTGCACGATCTCGTTCCAGGCTGTGTTGTACGCAAGACGTTCGGTTTCTGGGAAAGGAGAGATGAACGCCTGGTACATGTCGGCAAAGCCAATGTCGCCGATACCGTACGGGGCCAGCTGTTGGTCGATAAAGCTTTGGCCGGCGTAGGTAACGAGCGTCGTTTCCATGTCGCCCGCAATCAAGCCAGCCGCCAGGCTCGTGAACTCACCTGGGACATTGGCGGCGAGCCCAAGGGAGCCGACAAGGTTCGAAAGGTTCTGTCGTCCCTGGAGCGTCTCGGTGTCGATGCCGTTACCCACGAAGAACGTCCGGTAGGCGTTTTGTGCCAAGTCGCCGATGGCAGGGTCGAGGCCGCTCGCTGCCGTGAGGACATCCAGGCCTGTCTCGATCTTTTGGCTGTGGCTTGTGGCGTCGTTCCACAGCCAGCTGATGCCGAAGCCGTAGTTGGCGGCCAGGTAGCTGTCACCAAGCTGCGAGCCCAGCGTTTGTAAGGCGGCACCCTTGTCTGTGATCGAATCGTTGAGCAGGATGCCGAGTGAGCTTGAGATCGCCTCGCCTGCGATGGCGAAATCAGTCCCTTCAAGGCCGAAGAGCTCATTGATCCGCTCTGGCGTGACTTGCGCTTGGACGTAGCTGTTGAATGTCCCCTCGAGTTGTGCTGACCGTTGCTCGTCGGTGAGGTTGCGGTTGAATAAGGTGGTAATCAGCCCGGTGGGGATGCCTGCTTGGCTGGCGATTTGGTCTAGGTGGCCGAGATACTGCTGGTTTTGCCAGAACGGGGAGTTACCGTTGAAAATCTCGCCACTCAGGAATGAGCGGATCGTGTTCCGGTCGGCCAAAAAGTCGCCGACAATGGGAATGTTGCTCGAGCGGATAACCTGGTCAATTGTCTGGCCGGTGAGCGCTTCGGAGAGTTGGATACCCTCGTCGAGCGAGAACTCGTAGCCATCCTCGAGCCAGCGCGGGTTGTACGGTAGGCCGGTGAGGCCGGCCACGTAGCGCAAGCCAGCCGCTGCGTACAGGTTGCCCTGCTCCTTGAGCGTCAGGTCGGCATTCGTCTGGCCGGTGAGGAGCTCCAACACCTTCTGGTCGTTCTGGGCCCGCTCCATGACTTGGCCTATGGCGCCGTCGATATCGGTTGAGAGCATGCCCCAGGTCCCCTCGCCATCCTCACTCACCTGGTAGCCACGGATGCCAAAGGCGTCGTCAATCACGCCGGCGCCTAGGGCCATGCCGGTTGGGCTGCCCTCGCCCTGGGCCATCAGGCGGACCATTGCCTCGGCGAGCTGGTTCTGCCGTACACTTGCCGAATCGGCGAGTACGAGCGGACGGCCATCGAGGTCGTAGCCGTAGGTTTGCAGCTCGAGCTCGAGTGAGGCCTCGGCTAACTCTTGGGCATGGTCGGCCGCGAAGGAACGGAGTTGGTTGCGGATTTCATCGGTCGAGGGTTGGGTGGTCCGCTGACTCGTGGCTGCACCAAGGAGGTCGTACATCAGCTGGCTGGTGTTGGGATCGAGGCCATTGACCTGACTCAAGACGCTGTTACCAAAGCTTCGGATGGCTGTGTTCGGGGCAACCGCACCACTCAACGCGCCAACCAGGTTGCTCGCTGCCGCCTGACCGATCGGATGGTTGACGAGCAAATTGCCGCCGAGGGTGTAGAGACTACTGCTCGTGTTGCCGGTTGCGAGATCGGCCAACGCGATCGCGTACTGCCGGTACGCAGCGCCGTGTTGGTCAGCCTCGCCCGCAGCCAGCTGCCCAACCTGGTAGAGATTGAGCAGGCCGCTCGTCCAGGCCTGCGGCGTTGCCTGTTTGCCAGCCAAGACAGTGGTGTCGAGACTCGTGCGCAGTTGTTCGATGACCGTAGTTGCCTGGCTGAGAGATTGTTGCACCTCGCCAGACGAGAGCGCAGCGAGCTCGTTGGTCGCAGCAGTCAGGGCATCAAGCCGGGACCGTGCCTCATCGAGGCTGCTCGTGGGGGCAAAAGACTGGTGGGCAATGTCGACGGGATCTTGGCCGAATGAGGCGAGGAGGCTGCGGCGACCAACCATCTCGAATACGGGCAAGGGGGCATCGGCTCGGAAGATCGCCTCAAGATCAGTGCGGGAGCGCAGGCCAAGTTGTCCAACGAGGTTGTTGAGGTCAACAACCGGTGTAACCTTGTCGCCGAGCGTTGGCATCGTGCCAGTACGGAAATAGCTTCGGAGGGCAGTTCGGCCATCGTTTTCCTTCACCATCGCCTTGGCCACTTGGTCGGTGCCTACTTCGTGGAAGACGCTGGTGTCGGCCGCAAGGAAGCGAGCGACTTTCGGTGCTTGATCAGCGTTGACGCCACGGGCGTAGGCGGTGTCGAGCAGGTAGGCCGTGAATTCGGTGTCACTTAAGACGAAGCGGACGTCGCCAGATCGGTTACCGTTCGTAACACTCTCGAGGAGTTGTCGATCGGCTTGCTGAAAGCTGAAGCGGTCGAGAGCGAACCGGGCACGGCCGGCCGCGGCCGCTTGCTCACTGTCTGTCAGCGTGGTCCGACCGCCGTCGAAGGCATCTTTCGTCGAGGTGTTCGGGTCAGGTGAGGCGGGCAGTTCTTTCAGGGCGACATACAAGTTGGGCCGCTCATCCAAATTGAGCGCCGTGTCAGCCCGGCGTTTGTCGGTCTCGGTGCCATAGGCTTCGAGTAGCTTGAGGCGACTAGCACCGATTTGCTGGAAGTAGTTATCAGGGCTCAGTTGACCAGCCAGAACCTGCTGGGTGGCGCCAGAATTTGGAATGCCCAGACTGTGGTCGTAGGCGCGCGGTGCGGTCGCGAGGGCGTCGTGCTGGTACCCAATGGACTGCTGGAACGCATCCGTGCTCGCACCGAGCGGCACCTGTGAGAGGAAGAGGTTGAGCTGTTTGGCCACCAAGCCACGGCCAATATGGGTTTCAAGCGAGGCGCGGTTGCCTGTCTGAATGCCGTCGAGTGTGCCAAGCGGTAAGTCGCCAAGTGCCACCTCGAACGTCCGTTCGCCCACGTTCGTGAATATTTCGTCGGACGTGTTGCCAATCCCCGCCCCTTCCGGCAAACCGAGCCGCTGGGAAAAGACCACTTCTCGTCCCATATTCATGAGGAGGCCGGGCTGACCGTCTGGTGCGCCGTCGAGACTTGTGCCGTAAAAGCCAAAGCTCGGCAGCCCGCTCGCCTGACTCAGGGCGGTCTGCCCAGTCCAGAGCGGGGCATTCGGACCAAGTTGGACACCGCCGCGTTCCATGGCTTGATCGATGACATTGCCACCGAGTGCTTGTGAGAGCTCGCCTAGGTTGGTGACATGGGTGAGATCAAGGTTTTCAAGATCCAGGTCGCGGCTACCACGTTTACCCAGCTCCTCGTTGAGGACCCCGCCAAGGTGGTTGCCAGCGAGCGTTTGGGCAGCATTGTGCGGCGTTTGGCCGTAGACCTTTGGCAGGGTGCCTGGGAACTTACTGGCCGCCTCCTCGCTCTGCCAGACGAACTGGATGCCTTCGAGCGGCAGATGTTCGTAGTCGATCACTTCTTCCACCGGCTTGCCATCCTTGAGAATTGGCTTGCCGGTTTTGGCGTCGACAGTTGTCTCGATCGTGAACTTTGTGCCGCGCAGGTAGTCAAGCTCACTCACGTCGACTGCCTTGCCATTATCCTTGAAGTGCTGTGACTCGCGTGGCTCTTCGCCGAACGGCGGGATTGATTCTTCCGACTCGCGGTTGCCCTCGGTCCGGTGGTCCTTCGTAATCCGGAAGACGTTAGCGAACTCATGGCCAGCACCGCCGCCTGTGAGCGGCGTGACCTCATTGAGGATCGAGCGAATCAGCCGCCGGCTGTAGTCGGAGAGCCGGTCAAGACCGGCCTGGTCTTTGTAGCTTTGGCCGAGCTGCGAGACATCAACGTTCCCTTCACTATCGATGATGCCCGGCTTGTTGGCGCTATTGAGACGAGCGTAGTTCTCGAGTTTGGCATAGGCTTCAAATTGGGCCTTGTCGACCGCATTGACCTTCAGGCGTCGTAGGCCAGACATGTCAGCCGAGAGCATCTCGCCGGCAAGATTCATGGCCGCTAGTTCGACCGCTCCGGTTGGTAGGCTTGCCGGATCGATCGAGGCGCTGATGGCTTGTTCTGCATCGCTGCTGGCCGTGAGGCGGTCGTTCGTAGCTGCTTGGGCCTGGGCAGCGGTGGCGTAGAGGAGCGGTGAGAGGCAGAGCGCAAGTGCAGGGTACAGCAAGACCGTCGCAACTACCTGGCGCAGTCGTTGCGGCAGGTAGTAGTCCAACGAACGATTGATCAGCTTGCGCTGGCTGTCGCGTACGTGCACCGTCCCTCCGTGTCTGTACAACCATTCTATCACAGCACCACACCTTGTATTGGGTAGTCTTTCAGCCTATACTGCCACCTATTCTGAAAC